>JBFMBT010000065.1:0-24569 GCA_040754875.1 Verrucomicrobiota bacterium
CGCCGCCATCCAATAAAATGCCACGCCCAGCAAAATCGCGCAGGCTCTCGCCCAAATCGAGCAACCGCCCGTCCGCCGCTCGGCGGCCGCCGAACATTGCGTTCCGGTCTTCACGAGCGACCTCCCTTCTCCAGCTTCACCGCGTGCTGCGCAATCGCCGCCGCGTCCCGCTGGTCCACCACCCCGTCTCCGTTCACATCCGTCCCGGCGCCCGATTCAACTTTCTTCGCCAACGCCAGCGCATCCAGCACATCCACCGTCCCGTCACGATTGATGTCCTCCCGCGCAAACACCGCCGCCGCCTTCTCGTGTCGCGACTTAAGCTGTTGCGCCGTAATCGCCAGCAACAACACTCCGCACGCCGCCAGCGCCACCCAAGGCGCGAACGCCACCCACCCCGGGCGTTCCGGCACGGTTTGCGGCAGTTGCTCCCGCGCCTGCGCCAAAATCGCCTCATCCACCTGCGGCGGCACAAACACCCGCTGATTATGCAACTCCTTCAGCGCCACCACCAACGGCTCTGGCGCTTCGAGATCTTTTTCCGGTTGTTCGTCGCCACTTTTCATCTCGTTCATCAACTTAAGTGAGGAACGGCGTGAAAAGGTTCAAACGAATCGGAAAAAATGGGAGGAGCCGCTTTACAACTCCAGGGCAAAACGAATCGCGTCCTTGACTCTGCTCAGTGCGGCAGCCGGCAAATCGCCGATCTTTCTCTCCAGGCGCCGGGTTGGAAGGGAGCCGATGCCTTGCACATTGGCGACGGACTCCTCATGAAGAAACGGCAGCTTGCCAAGATTCACTTCGTAGCGGCTGCCGCGATTTTGCGAAGTCAACGGAACGTACACCGTCAACACGCGCGGTGGATCGGGATCTTCGCGAGAAATGATGATGATCGGGCGGGTCTTTGCGGCCAGGCCCAGATCTGCCAGCCAAACTTCACCGGGCCGGGGGTTCATCGAGGATATTCAGAACCTCCTGCTCAACCGCGCGGGATCGGGTCAAATCCAATGCGTTCGCGTCCGCCAGTTGGATGATTTCAGCCACGAGCCGCGAAACCTGCTCCGCCTTTTCCGGCGCCCAATGAGTCAGCCGTTCATCCAATTCTTTGGCGATGGCAGTCATATTCAACACCTTCAGCGTAACGGCGCACGCCTGACTCGTCAATTTCGACGTCAAACCAATAATGGATGAAGAATCGATTGCCCCGTAACCGCCTGCAGCGCATCCTGCGTCTGATTCACCAACACCTTGTCGCGCAAGCTCATGAACCAATTGCATTCCCGTTTCGCCGGCGCATTGCTGGCCTCATTGCTCGCTTTCACGTCGTTCGCCGAGGACGCCAAGAAGACGAAGCAAGATCCGGTCAACCAAATCGCCGCCACGCTCACGCCCACGCGCAAACTGGTTTACAAGAAGGTGGGTGATCGCGAACTGGAGCTGCATGTGTTCGAGCCCGCAGGATTCAAACCGTCGGACCGGCGCGCGTGTTTCCTGGCCATTCACGGTGGCGGCTGGACCGGTGGCGAGCCCAAGCGCTTTTATCCCTTCGCCGCGCATTTCACAAAGTTCGGCCTGGTCGGCGTGAGCCTGCAATATCGCCTGCTCAATTCGAAGCAAGGCACCACGGTGTTCGATTGCGTGAAGGATGGGCGCTCGGCGGTGCGTTACCTGCGCGCGCACGCGAAGGAACTGGGCATCGACCCGCAGAAAATCATCGTGTCCGGCGGTTCGGCGGGCGGGCACGTGGCGGCCAGCACGGCATTGTTCGACGGCGTGGATGAAGCGGGCGAAAACACGCGTGTCTCCTCCGTGCCCAACGCCATGGTGCTGCTCTTCCCGGTCATCGACACCTCCAAGGACGGCTACGGCAACGCCAAGGTCGGCGAACGCTGGCGCGAGCTTTCGCCCGTTCATCACGTCAGGAAAGGCGTGCCGCCCACCCTCATTTTCCACGGCACGGGCGACACCACCACGCCGTTCGCCGGCGCCAAGGCATTCCACGATGCCATGCGCGCCGCGGGCAACCGCTGCGAACTGGTCGTCAACGAAGGCGGTCGGCACGGTTATCTGATGTTCGACCGCGCACTTTACGACGAAACGATGGTGAAGACCGAAGACTTTCTTGTGTCCCTCGGCCTGATGAAGAAGAATTGACCATACCATGAAACACATCCTTGCCCTGATTGTCCTGGCGTGCACCGTGATGTTTTCCAGCCGCGTCCCCGCCGCCACACCACCCAACATTGTTTTCATCCTCACCGACGACCATCGGTGGGACATGATGGGCTGCGCCGGCAACACCGTCATTCAAACCCCCAACATGGATGCCCTGGCGCGCGACGGCGTGCGCTTCCGCAATATGTTCGTGACCACCGCCATTTGCGCCGCCAGCCGCGCCACGATTCTCACCGGCCTTTACGAACGCACGCACCGCTACACCTTTGGCACCAAGCCCATCACGGCGAAGCATTGGGATTCCAGTTATCCCGTGGTGCTGAAACGCGCCGGGTATCGCACCGGCTTCGTCGGCAAATTCGGCGTCAACGTCGAGGAAAGCGGCGAGAACCGCGCCTTCGATTACTTCGTCCCGCTCAATCGCAATCCCTACTTCAAGAAAATGCCCGACGGCTCCGAGCGCCATTTGACCGACATCGAAGGCGACAAGGCCATCGAGTTCCTGAACAGTTGCCAGCCCGGCCAGCCATTCTGCCTCTCGGTCAGTTTCAACGCCCCGCACGCCGAGGACAACGACCCGCGCCAATACATTTGGGCAACGGAAAGCGACCACCTCTACCGGGACGCCACCTTCACGCCGCCCAAGACGATGACCGACGCGTTCTTCAACCAGCAGCCCGAGTTCCTGAAGACTTCCGAAAGCCGCGTGCGCTTCCACTGGCGTTTCGACGAGCCGCAGAAATACCAGGAAATGGTGCGCGGCTACTATCGCATGATCACCGACACCGACCGCGTCATCGGCCGGTTGCGCGACACGCTCAAAGCGCGCGGTCTCGCGGACAACACCATCATCATCCTCACCGGCGACAATGGCTATTTCCTTGGTGACCGCGGCTTCGCGGACAAATGGTATATCTACGAAAAATCCATCCGCACGCCGTTGCTGGTGTTCGACCCGCGCGCGCCCAAGTCCCGCCGCGGCGTCACCGAGGACCGCATGGTGCTGAACGTGGACCTCGCGCCCACGATGCTCGACCTCGCCGGACTGTCCGTGCCCAAGGACATGCAGGGCCGCACGCTTACGCCGTTGCTGCGCGGCGAAAAGCCGAAGGAATGGCGCACCGATTTCTTTTACGAGCACCTCTTCGAGCGCAACAACATTCCCAAGAGCGAAGGCGTGCGCGGCGAGCGTTACACTTACGTGCGCTGGTTTGATTCCACCCCCATGGTTGAGGAACTCTACGACCACGTCGCCGACTTCGACCAGGTGAATAATCTCCTCAACGACCCCCGGCACAAGGCTACGCTCGAACAACTGCGCAAACGCACCACCGAACTGCGCGACAAATACGGCGGCCCCTTCGTCTCCAACGCCGCGCCCAAAGGCGAAAGGAAAGCCAAGGCCAAAGCGAAAGCAAAGAAGTAAACCAGCGTCGCCCGAAGCTTTTGGGAGGTGATCTCACGTGATCTCGACACGGCGGGATTTCCCTTTGCGATTGGAAGGTGACAGCCTGCGTTGGAAGTGGAAAAATGAAGGTTTGACAATTGGGTGAAAAGGGCTTAACTTAAGTATTATTAGTAAATAACTTATGATTGAATCGACAGGGCCAGTCAAACTGACGCATAACGAGATTATCAAGGAAGCCATTCCCACTTTGGCGGGGAATATCGCGGCCACGATGGCGGATGCGGCTGCGGATCGGTTTTCGGACGACGACACGCAGTTTCTGAAATTTCACGGCATTTACCAGCAGGATGACCGCGACCTGCGCAAGACGGCCAAGAAGTTCATTATGATGATTCGCGGGCGTATCCCCGGCGGGGTGATGACTCCCAAGCAGTGGCAGACGTTCGACGATCTGGCCACCAAGTACGGCAACAACACGCTCCGCATCACCACGCGCCAGAGCATCCAGTTCCACGGCGTGGTGAAGTCGGGCCTGGGCGCGCTGGTGAAGGCGATTAATGAGTCGCTGCTCTCGACGCTCGCGGCGTGCGGCGACGTGAACCGCAATGTGATGGCCCCGCCGACACCGGCCTACACGAAGGCGCGCAAGCAGGTGTTCGAAGATTGCCATCGCACGGCGCTGGCGCTGGCGCCGAAGACCAAGGCGTATCATTCCATCTGGATCGAAGGCGTGCAGTTGAACCTCGAAGACGCGGCGAACAAGGAATTCGTGGATCCGCTGTACGGCAAGCTGTATCTCCCACGCAAGTTCAAGACGGCGTTTGTCATTCCGCCGTTGAACGACATGGATGTGTTGACGAACGACCTGGGGTTCATCGCGGTCATCGAGAACGACCAGCTCGTCGGCTACAACTTGTCGGTGGGCGGCGGCATGGGACGCAGCCACGGCAACGTGCAGACGTATCCGCGCCTGGGCGATGTCATTGGTTTCCTGACGCCGGACCACTTGATTGAAGTGGCGAAGGCGGTGTTGACGATTCATCGCGATTTCGGCGACCGCACGGACCGCAAGCACGCGCGTTTGAAGTATGTGGTGGCCGAACGCGGCGTGGATTGGACGCGCGGGGAGATCGAGAAGCGCGCGGGCATCAAGCTGGCGCCGGCGCGGCCGTTCAAGTTCACCACGTCGGGCGACCTCTACGACTGGCATCAGCAAGTGGATGGCGGGTGGTTCCTGGGATTGTGGGTCGAGAGCGGGCGCGTGAAGGACGTGCCAGACCACACGTTGAAGACGGCGTTGCGGCAGATTGCGGACAAGTTCAACATCGAATTCCGGCTGTCGGCGAATCAGAACGTCATTCTCGCCAACGTGAGTGACGCGGACAAGGCGGCCATCGACGCGTTGTTGAAGTCGCACGGCGTGAAGACGGAGAAGCAGGCGAGCGTGATGCACGCCGCGGCGATGTCGTGTCCGGCATTGCCGACGTGCGGACTGGCGCTGGCGGAATCGGAGCGCATGCTGCCGGGCCTGGTGGACCGCATCGAGTCGTTGAGCGCCGAGGTGGGCCTGGCGGGCGAGGAAATCATCATCCGCTCGACCGGTTGCCCGAACGGCTGCGCGCGGCCCTACATGGCGGAGATCGGCTTCGTGGGCAAGGCGCCAGGGCGCTACCAGATCTGGCTGGGGGGCAACGAATCCGGCACACGGCTGAACCGCTTGTGGAAGGACGCCGTCAAGGACCCGGAGATCATCAACGAATTGCGACCGGTGTTCGAACGCTACGCCACGGAGCGCCAGAACGGCGAACGCTTCGGCGACTGGTGCGATCGCGTGTTGTTGCAGGAACAGCAGCAGCCCGCGGCGGTGGCGGGTTGATGACCTGGTTCACGCTCAGGGGAGCCGCGATGAAAACATGTCCTTTCTGTTTGGTGGCCGCCGCCTCGCTTGCGACGGTGTTGGCTGCCGATTTGCCGGCCCCCACGGACGCGGCGCTCGTCCAGTTCGCGCAACAGCGGACCAATGCGGTGCGGGTGACGAAAGCCCCATTCCGGATGAATGATGCGGTGGCATTTCTGTGCAATGCGCCAATAGAAGAATTGCGCATCGCGGAGAAACAAAAGGAACTAAATCGTCCGCTCAAAAATCCGCACCGCGATAAATTCGTCCATGTGTTCGTTTCTCCTGACGGCGCACCGGCCATGCAAACCAATTCCATCACTTTTCCGCGAGGATCTGTGGTGTTGAAGGAAAAGTTTGCCGACCTCAAAGGCGAACGCACCGAGCTGTTTACCGGCATGGTCAAACGCGAAAAGGGCTATAATCCGGAATGCGGCGATTGGGAGTTTTTTGTGCTTGGGGCGGATGCCTCGAAGGTTATTGAACGGGGTCGATTGCAACGCTGCATGGATTGTCACGTTGAATACAAAGCCAGTGATTTTGTGACGAAGAATTACACTCGTTGGGGCACGAAAGCCAGATAGCCAAAGCCGACATGAAACTTATACCTGATGCCACGTCGTTTGAAACCGAGGTCTTGAATCATCCCGGAACGGTGTTGGTGGATTTTTACACGGACAGATGCACGTATTGTCGCATGATGGCTCCCGTGTTGGAGGAAGCGGCCCAGGAACGTTCCGACTTGAAGTTCGTGCAAATAAACGCGGCGGAGAATCATGAACTGGCGGCGCGTTACCGCGTAATCGCTGCGCCGACATTCGTATTGCTGACCAATGGTGAAGTAAGAGGGCAGTTCAGCGGCACGCGAACAAAGAAACAGTTGCTGAACTGGATCGAATCAAGCCGTTAACAAAGACAGACCATGACCCCCGATCAAATTGCCAAAGTGAACATCGAGTTGCGCAACAAGTCGCCGCTCGAAATCATCAAGCTGGCCGTCGCGCAGTCCAAGGGCCGCGCGATTGTCTCGACCAATTTCCGCCCGTATGAGGCGGTGATTCTGCATTTGTGCGCGCAGGTGCAGCCGGACATTCCGGTGTTGTGGGTGGACCATGGCTACAATCGTCCGGCCACCTACAAGCACGCCGAGCAGCTCAAGCAATTGCTCAACCTGAACATCAAGGCTTACGTGCCGAAGATGACCACGGCGCATTACGACGCCATCCACGGCGGCGCGCCCGAGCCCACGCCCGAGAACGAGGAGCGCATCAAGGCGTTCAGCACGGTGATGAAGCTGGAGCCGTTCCAGCGGGGCATGAAGGAGCTGGCGCCAACCGTCTGGATCACCGCCCTGCGCAAGGTGCAGAACCCGAACCGCGCCGGCCTGGACATCCTCGTCGATGACACCAATTTCGGCACCTTGAAGGTGAGCCCCGTCTTTTACTGGAGCGACGCCGAGATGGAAGCGTACCTGAAGGAACATAGTCTTCCGAACGAATGGGATTACTTTGACCCGGCGAAGGCGGATGAGAAACGGGAATGCGGGTTGCACGCGGCGTGGGGCGGGAAAGCGGTCAAGGGATGAGACGTTGAAGAGTTAAAGAGTTGAAGGGTTGAAGCGTATGAACAGCGGGTCCAACACATCTTACCGAAAGCCGGCTCCGGATTCCGGGGAGAACTATCGGACATTTGAAGATCTGGATGTTTACCAGCGTGCGCGGGAATTCCGCAAAGCCATGTATGCAGTGGCGCGCAAGCTGCCTGATTTTGAGAAGTTCGGCTTGATCAGTCAGATGCGGCGGGCGGCCCTTTCACTGACCAATAATATTGCCGAGGGGCATGGGAGGTTTCACTGGCTTGACCAGATCAAGTTCACACTCCAATCGCGCGGTTCGCTCGAAGAATTGATCGATGATTTGAATGTGTGCGATGACGAGCATTATCTGCCCCAAAATGAGGTCATTCGTTTGAAACAGCAGGCCTGGGAGGTGCACAAGCTGATCAATGGCTATTGCCGTTACCTGCGGGAGCGGAAGCTTGGCGAAACACTCGCCCTGCGTGAAGGCACCATGAGCGACGACTTTTCCGAAGCCGACCTCGACGCGTTACTCGCCGACACGCACCCCGGCTCTTCAACGCTTTAACTCTTCAACTCTTCAACTAATCACGTGAGCAGCTACCACCTCGACCATTTACAATACCTGGAAACCGAAGCCATCCACGTCATGCGTGAGGTGGCGGCGGAATTTGAGCGGCCGGCCTTGTTGTTCTCCGGCGGCAAGGATTCGATTTGTTTGCTGCGCCTGGCGGAGAAGGCGTTTCGTCCGTCCGACATCCCGATGCCGTTCCTCAACGTCGATACGGGGCATCATTTTCCGGAATTGAATGATTTTCGCGACCGCCGCGCCGCCCAGCTCGGCGGCAAGCTCATCGTCCGCAAGGTCGAGGACGCCATCAAGGCGGGCATCGCCGTTCCGACGCCGGGCGAGATCAGCCGCAACCGCTTGCAGATTCCGACGCTGCTGGCGGCCATCGAGGAATTTCGCTTCGATTGTTGCATCGGCGGCGCGCGGCGCGATGAAGAGAAGGCGCGCGCGAAGGAGCGCTTCTTCAGCTTTCGCGATGCCTTCGGCCAGTGGGACCCGAAGAATCAGCGCCCGGAGATCTGGAACCTTTACAACGCCCGCGTGAATCCCGGTGAACACATGCGCGTGTTCCCGCTCAGCAACTGGACGGAAATGGACGTGTGGGAGTACATCAAGCGCGAGAAACTCGAAGTGCCGACGATTTATTTCAGCCACACGCGCAAATGCGTCCGCCGCAACGGCCAGTGGCTGCCGGTGACCGACATCCTGCCGCCCAAGCCGGCCGACCAGGTGAAGGAACTGGTGGTGCGCGTGCGCACCATCGGCGACATCATCAGCACCGGCATGGTGGAAAGCCCGGCGAACACCGTCGATGACATCATCGCCGAAATCGCCGCCGCCCGCGTCACCGAACGCGGCTCCCGCGCCGACGACAAGACCTCCGAAGCGGCAATGGAAGACCGCAAGAAGCAGGGATATTTTTGATTCGTTGAATCGTAATCCGTTGAATCGTCAAACCGTGAAACTCTTCGATGATCAATCCGATTCAACGATTCCACGTTTCAACTCATTTAACAGTTTAACGCTTTAACGCACCCCATGCCCCATTCCTCCCATCCCATTGAAATTCTCCGCTTCAACACCTGCGGCAGTGTTGACGACGGCAAGTCCACGCTTATCGGCCGCCTGCTTTACGACTCGAAGTCGCTGATGGAAGACCAGATTGAAGCGCTGGAACGCTCGGCGGACATCACCGGCGGCGGCCAGATCAACCTCGCCAATCTCACCGACGGCCTGCGCGCCGAACGCGAGCAAGGCATCACCATCGATGTCGCGTATCGTTACTTCGCCACGCCGCGCCGCAAATTCATCGTCGCCGACACCCCCGGCCACGTTCAATACACGCGCAACATGGTCACTGGCGCGTCCACCGCAAACCTCTCCATTGTGCTGGTCGATGCACGCAACGGCGTCATCGAGCAAAGCCGCCGCCACACGTTCATCGCGGCGTTGCTGGGCATTCCGCACGTCGTCATCGCGGTGAACAAAATGGACCTCGTCGATTGGAGCGAGGAACGGTTCCTGGAAATCCGCGATGAAATCGAGAGTTTCCTGCCGCGCCTGGACGTGTTGCGCGACGTGAAATTCATCCCCATCAGCGCGCTCAACGGCGACAACGTCGTCGAAATGTCCAAACACACGCCGTGGTATGTCGGGCCGTCGTTGCTGGGCCATCTGGAGACGGTGCACATCGCCAGCGATTGGAACATGAGCGGCCTGCGCCTGCCCGTGCAATGGGTCAACCGGCCGAACGACCCGACCGACAAACAGCTGCACGATTTCCGCGGGCTCAGCGGCCAGCTCGCCGGCGGCATCGTCAAGGTGGGCCAGAAGGTCATGGTGTTGCCCAGCGGCTTGAAGAGCACCGTGAAGGAAATCTGGACTTACGACGGCCAGTTGCAGGAGGCGTTCTGTCCGCAGTCCATCACGCTCGTGCTGGAGCACGACATCGACGTGAGCCGCGGCGACATGATTGTGGGCCTGGACAACCTGCCGGGCATGACGTCGGAATTGCGCGCGCGCGTGTGCTGGATGAACCAGCGCCCGTTGCAGGCCGGCCGCAAATATTTTCTCAAGCACACCACGCAGACCGTCCAGACCGTCGTGACCGCCATCGAGGACCGCATCAACATCCAGACGTTCGAACCGGAACCGGACCCCACCGAACTGGTCATGAACGACATTGGGGAAATCCGCATACGCACCGCCAAACCACTGATCTTCGACGGATACGGCGTCAATCGCCTGACCGGCTCGTTCATTTTGATCGAGCAAGGCACCAACGCCACCGTCGCCGCCGGCATGTTGCTGCCTCCCTCTGAACTGGTGAAGCCGGAGTACAACGACTTCGCGATTTGATTCGTGCGACGGCGCTGGAAATTTCCATTGTGACGCGGTAGAAATTCCGCGTGCCTGACCGAGTCGCGCCAATGGATTTATCCACGCCGCTGAAGCAAGTCTTCGGCTATACGTCGTTCCGTCCGTTGCAGGAGGAAATCATACGCGACTCGCTGGCAGGCCGCGATGTCGTCGCGCTGCTGCCGACGGGTGGTGGCAAATCGTTGTGCTTTCAATTGCCAGCGTTGGTGCGGCCGGGGCTGACGGTGGTGATTTCGCCGCTCATCGCGTTGATGAAGGACCAGGTGGATGCGCTGCGCGCCAACGGTGTGGCGGCAACGTTTCTCAACTCGACACTCAGCGAAACGGAGCGCCGTGAACGGTGGCGCGGGTTGAATGCGGGCGAGTTCAAGCTGCTTTATCTCGCGCCCGAGCGGTTGATGGCCGGCACGATGCTCGACGAATTGAAACGGTGGGGCGTGGCGAGCGTGGCCGTGGACGAGGCGCATTGCATCAGCGAGTGGGGGCATGATTTCCGTCCGGAATACCGGCAATTGGGCGAATTGCGGCGGCGTTTGCCCGAGGTGCCGTTTCTCGCGCTGACGGCGACGGCCACCGAGCGCGTGCGCACCGACATCATTGCGCAGCTTCAATTGCGCCAGCCGTCGGTCTATGCCGCCAGTTTCAACCGGCCGAACCTGGCTTATCGTGTCGCTCCCAAGACTGCGGCCTATCGCCAGGTGCTGGAATTCATCTGCGAGCGTCCGAAGGAAAGCGGGATTGTCTATTGCGCCAGCCGCGCGGGCACGGAGTCGGTGGCGGGCAAGCTCGTCGAAGATGGCGTGAAAGCCGCGCCGTATCACGCGGGCATGGACAAGAAGGAGCGTGATGCGAACCAGGAAAAATTCCTGCGCGACGAAGTGCGCGTGATCTGCGCGACCATTGCCTTCGGCATGGGCATCAACAAGCCGAATGTCCGGTTCGTCATCCATCATGACCTGCCGAAGAACGTGGAGGGTTATTATCAGGAGACCGGACGCGCAGGCCGCGACGGATTGCCCAGCGAATGCCTGCTGTTGTTCAGTCCCGGCGACGTGGCGAAGCAACTCCGGTTCATCGACGAAAAGACCGACGCGCGCGAGCGGCAGGTGGCGCGCGAGCAGTTGCAGACAATGGTTCATTACGCCGAGATCGCGGAATGCCGGCGCGCGGCGTTGCTGGATTATTTTGGCGAGGAATTTCCCGAGGACAACTGCGGCGGGTGCGATAATTGCCTCGCGCCGCGCGCCACGTTCGACGGCACGGTGGCGGCGCAGAAACTGTTGAGCTGCGTGTTTCGCATCCGCCAGAAGAGCGGGTTCAACGTGGGCTTGAATCATGTGGTCGCGGTGCTCACGGGTGGCGACACCGAGCGCGTGCGCGAATGGGGGCATGAGAAGCTTTCCACCTATGGCATCGGCAAGGAACACACGCGCAATGAATGGGGCGCCATCGCGCGCGAGTTGATCCGCCTGGGCTATCTGCGGCAGGACACGGGGCGCTTCCCCACGATTGACGTCACGCCCGAAGGTTATGCGGCGTTGAAGGATCGAAGGAAGATCGCGTTGACGAAGCCGATGGAAGCGGCGCGTCCGCGCGTGGGCCGAGCGGGCGAAATCGAGTGCGACGAATTGCTGTTCGAGAAACTGCGGCAATTGCGCAAGCAACTGGCCGATGCGCAGGGCGTGCCCTCCTACATTGTGTTCGGCGATGTGTCGTTGCGGCTGATGGCGCGTGAGTATCCGGCGAATGAAGCAGAGTTTCGGCGCATCTCCGGCGTGGGTGAGTCGAAAGTGCGCGCGTATGGCGCGGCGTTCCTCGAAGAAATCCGCGCGCACCTGCGCAGCAACGAGCGACGAACCTTCGCGGTCGAGACAAACGTCGCGCCGCTGTTGCCGAGCAAGACGCGCGGTGAATTGCTCACCGATACGGTGCGCGACACGTTGCGATTGTTCCGCGCCGGCCAGGACGTGTCGGCCATCGCCCGCGCGCGCGAACTCAGCGAAGGCACGGTTGCCTCGCACCTGGCGACCGCCATCGAGGCGGGCGAAGCGCTGGATTTGAGCCGCTTCTTCACGGCCGCCGAAGCCGCCGAGATGCACGCGGCGTTCACGAAGACCGGCTGGGAGTTTCTCAGCGCAGCCCATGGCGCACTGGGCGGGCGATACGGCTATCCCACACTGCGCCTGTATCGCGCCGCGCATGTGCCGAAGGCGGCGGAATGACGGAGCGAGTTTGAAGCGTGATGAGTCGAAGGGTTGAAGAGCGGGCCATGACCCAACGAACCTTCAGTGGTGTGGTTGCAGGGGACACGCTGCGGCTGGCGTTGCCACAGCCGCCGTCCGCAACCGGACCGCGCCTGTGTCGCAGACCAGGCGCAGCGCGTGGTTTGGAACGAAGTGCGGAAGGGCGAACACAATGAGAGGACGCATGGCCGGATAATCTCATCACGGTGACCCATCCAATCAGGAAGTGGGTGACCGGACTCATGCGCGAGGCTACGGCTCGATGACGACGCCCGCCTTGCGCATCTCTTCGATGGCGGCGTCGGTATCGCCGGGCTGAAGGTTCACGCCGCGGCAGGCGCGCGTGATGAGGTGGGTGTTGAAGCCGAGCTTGCGCGCATCCAACGCGGTGAATTTGACGCAGTAATCCGTGGCCAGACCGACGATATACACTTCGTCCGCGCCTTGTTGCTTGAGGTAATCGCCCAGGCCGGTGGCTTTGCGATGGCCGTTGTCGAACAACGCGCTGTAGCTGTCAATCGTCGGGTCCGTGCCCTTGAAAAACACACGGGAAACGCGATGCGTGGCCAGGCCGCGCACGAATTCGGCTCCGCGCGTGCGCTGCACGCAATGCACGGGCCAGAGAATCTGCGGCAGGCCGTTCAAGTCCACGACGTCGCCCGGTTTCTTGCCGGGATGATTTTTGGCGAAGCTGCCGTGGTTCGCGGGATGCCAGTCCTGCGTGGCCACAATCAAATCAAATTCGGGTTGGATGCGGTTGATGACGTCCACTACCTGGTCGCCGCCTTTGACCGCCAGCGCGCCTCCCGGTACGAAATCATTTTGGACGTCAACAATGACCAGGGCTTTTTTACTCATCCGTTGAGACTCTTTTTGCGTTTGACGGGCTTCACCTCAAATTCAAAGCCTTTCTCCTCCATCCGTTCGTATTTCTTGCGGTCAAAGCGGTAAAGCGGCGCGGGCGGGCCCGGCTCGGTCTTGTCCACCTCATCCAGTTGCGTGAGGATGCCCATGCTTAAAATGTGTTTCCGGAAAGCCTTCGCGTCGATGGGATGCTCGAGGATGATCTCATAGACGCGCCGGAGCTGGTTGAGGCGGAACTTCGGCGGCAACAGGCTGAAGATGACCGGCGCGTAAACGACCTTCCCCTGAAGGCGCTTGATGGCCATGGACATGATCTTCGGATGATCGAACGCCAGCGCCGGCAGATCATGAATCGGAAACCAGCAGGCGTTCAACGCATCGGACGCCGCGCGAATGGTGTGTTCCTTGAGAAACACCAGCGAGTAATACGCCACGCTGATGACGCGCTCGCGCGGGTCGCGCTTGGGTTCGCCGAAGGTGTAAAGCTGTTCGAGAAAGACATCCTCAACGCCGGTCTCCTCGTGCAATTCGCGCAACGCCGCCGTGTCCACACTCTCGTTGATTTCCACGAAGCCGCCGGGCAGCGCCCAGAAGTTGCGGTAAGGCTCGCCCTTGCGCTGGATCAGCAGCACCTTCAGGTCGTCCTCGTGAATCGCGAAGACGATGATGTCCACGGTGACCGCGGGGTGCGGATACTTGTAGCAGTAAGGGGCGTCCTTCGGGGCTGGCATAGGTCAGATGGTTATTTCTTCTTCCGCTTGAGCGCACCCATTCGTTCCATTTCACCCAACTCCCGCGCATAGCCGCCCGAGAGTATCGGGAACCGGCACCAGGTTTTGGGATCCAGATTCTCGTCGTCCACATGGAACGAGGGCGCATAACGCTCACGTTTCCATTGATTACGACACCACAGCCCAAAGAATCGGCGAATCCAGGCTTGCAACTGCTCCCGGGAGTATTGCGGAAAATGCATCTGCATTTCCATAAGAATTTCGGCCGGGCTCCGTTTGTCCCGGATGAACGACCGTTCAATGGCGTCCAGCAGGTCGTACGGCATCAGGTCGGCTTCATCCGTCTGCTTGTTCTCAGGCGGACGCAACTCCGCCGTCGGCGCCTGTTCATTGATGCAATCGAGGAATGGAAAGGCATGCACGCCCACTGGCCCGTCCTTTTCCATCCAGCGCAACCATTTGCGAATGAATGCCTTGTCAATGCCGGCTATCGGCGACAACCCGCCGCTGGTGTCGCCATCCATCGTGGCGTAACCCACCGCTGCTTCCGAGCGGTTGCTCGTGGCCACCAACAGCGCGCCTTTGATGTTCGCCAGCATCCACACGCTGGGCGAGCGCGAGCGCGCCTGGATGTTTTGCAACGCCACGTCATCCTGTTGCCAGGTCAACTTCCGGCCCAACGCCTTCTCAATCATCCGCAGGTACGCTTCGACGACCGGATCGATGTCCAATTCCAGAAACTCCGCGCCGAGGCTTTCGGCCACCGCGCGCGCGGCGTTGCGGGTGACGTCGCCGCTGTTGCGCGTGGCCTGATACACGCACGTGAGCAACTGCCGCGTCACGGCCAACTCTGGTTTGCCCTTGCCGACTTTCGGCGGCGTCAGGTATCCGATCTTTTCGTAAAACCTTTCCAACCCGATTTCGTTGATGCCGAACACGGCCATCAAATGAATCAGACACGAAATGGTCGCCGAATCCGCGCCGCCGCTGAGCGACACCACAAATCCCTTCGCGCGGCTCTTGCGCATGTAATCGAACATCGCCAGCGACACCGCGCGCGCGAATTCCTCTTCCTTGTGCGACGCGCTCTTCTCCCACTCCGGCAGGATGTAGGTTGGGTCTTCCAGTTCCGCCTCGGCCATGGCGAAGGGGCACTGCACGCACTCCTCGCCCACGGCCAGGTTCGGCTTGAAGCTCGACGTGCGCGCCTGGTTCATGCGCGTCGATTCCACATCCACCACCGCCGAGGTCATCACGCGATCCGCAAACGAAAAACGCGGGCCCATCGCCACGAGTTTGCCTTGCGTGGCAATCATCACGCCGCCGTCGTAAATGACGCGCCCGGAGTCGTTGCCCAGCAGGTTCGCATAGACATAGCTGACGCCGAACGCGCGCGAGCCTTCCTGCACGAAGCGCTTGCGCACCTCCGTCTTGGCGAAAGCGAAGTGCGACGCGCTCGGGTTCAAAATCACATCCACGCCCTTCAACGCCAGTTCGGAACCCGGCCGGCTCGACACCCAGGCGTCCTCGCAAATCTCGAAACCAATCTTCACGCCGCCGCAGTCGTAATACAAATCGCCGATGGGATAACTGCTGCCGCAAAAGCGCAACGTGCCTTGCAACCCGCGCGGCCACGCCTTGAAAAAACGCGGTTCGTAGTGGATGCCATCGCCCGCGAGGTTCTGCTTCGCCGTGAACCCGGCAATCTTGCCATCGACGATGAGGCACGCGGTGTTGAACAACGCGTTTTGATGAAACACCGGCAGGCCGACGGCCACCACCATGCCGTGCGTTTCCGGCAACAGCTCGTGCAACACCTCCCACGAAATCTTGTGTACGCTCGGGGAATGGAACGCGTCTTCGCAACCGTAACCGGGGATGGCTAATTCCGGGAGACAGAAAAGAGTGATGCCCGCCGCCCTGGCTTCGCAGATGGCGCCAACGATGTTCTGCTTGTTGTGCTCCCAGTCCAGCGCGGTCTGGTTCAGAGCGGCCGCGCCAACCTTTATCAGTTTCATGCGTTTACCAGGTACTCGGTAAGCAACCCGGCAAGAGAGTGTACACGGATTTGGCGCGCAGGCAATTGCAGAACGTTCGGGTGGCTGTCCGTGCAGCCCACGCCGTCCAACAGCCCGGAGCCGTGAATCTTACGCCACGCCTCGCTCGGAAAGATGCCATGCGTGGCCACCGCGAACACCGCCGTGGCCCCCGCCTCCCGATACGCCCGCGCCGCTTGGAGAAGCGACGACCCGGTGCGGACCATGTCGTCGTAAATCACCACGCGCCGGCCCTTCACCGAGGCGCTCACGCCCGTGATCGCCGTGCGCTCACCGTCCAATCGCCGCTTGTACACGAACGCCGCCGGCACGCCTAATTCCCCCGCCAGCGACTCGACCCATTTCGCGCGCCCGGCATCGGTGCTGGCCAGCACGAAACGTTTTCCGCCGAAGCCGCGCACCAGTTTCTGGATGATCGGTTTCGCGTAAAGGTGCACCGGCCTCACCCCACCTTCGAAATAATGCGGCAAACCCGCCGCGTGCAAATCCACCATCACGATGCGGTTGCCGTAGGCCGCTTGCGGAATCGACGAGAACAATCGCGCGCGCGTCTTGGCGGTCACCACTTCGCCGGGCTTCACCGCGCGTTCCATCGTGGCGTAACCGAAATACGGCATCAGCAACGTCAGGCTGCGCGCCCCGTACTTCACCAGCGCGCAGGACAAATCGTAAATCTCCAGCGTGACCTTGTCCGAAATCGTTCCACCCACCACCACCACATCGCGGCCCACGATTTCCGACACAATGCGCTGGTAACGTTCGCCGTCGGGGAATTCATCGCGCTCGAGTTTGCCGCGTTCAAAGCGGCCGCGTTGAAGAATCGCCTTGAGCAAATAATCGTATTCGGTGACGCCGAACACGATGGGATTGTCCGTCTTCATGCGGCGAAACCACGCGCGTCCAGGATGAGCTTGGTCTTGAGGTCGAACAACCGTTGTTCGAGACCCACCGGATAACGATGCGGATTGACGAACCGGCGGATGCCCGAGTGCAGGCGCTGCCGCTGGTCGTGCGCGTACTGGCGGATTTGCTCCAGCTTCGGCTGCTGATAAACCGCTTTGCCGCCGCGATAAATTGGCGTGAGCAAATCGTAGTAATGCGTGTCCGACCGCATCTGCTTGCGTTTTGTCAGGTCCAGCGGGTCCACCATGACGGGACTGTCCGGCGCGCCCAGTTCCGCATCAAAGATCATGTCGCCCAGGAATTCCTTCTCGTTGAAGTAGCGCCGCACCTGCTGCACGCCGGGGTTGGAAATCTTGATCGTCTGCTCGGAGAGCTTGATTTTGTGCTGCCACTTCTCGCCGGGATTGCGCACCGCCGCCAGTTTGTACACGCCGCCCAGCGCTGGCTGATCATACGCGGTGACGAGCTTGGTGCCCACGCCCCACACCGTGATGGTCGAGCCCTGCTCCTTCAAACTATGAATGATGTATTCGTCCAGATCGTTGCTCGCCACGATGACCGCATCCTTGAAGCCCGCTTCGTCCAGGATCTTGCGCGCCTCGATGCTCAGATAAGCCAGATCCCCGGAATCCAGCCGGATGCCCGCCATCTTGAAGCCGCGCTCGTGCAGCCATTTGCCGACCTCAGTCGCCTTGCGCACGCCGGTCAGCGTGTCGTAGGTATCGACCAGGAAAATGCAATTATTCGGCATCGCTTCCGCGTACGCCTGAAATGCCTGCTCCTCCGAATCAAACGACATGATCCAACTGTGCGCGTGCGTGCCGCGCACCGGGATGCCCAGCATCTTTCCCGCCAGCACGTTGGACGTCGCGTAACATCCGCCCACGTGCGCCGCCCAGCTTGCCGCCAGCGCGCCGTCCATCCCTTGCGCACGGCGCAAGCCAAACTCCAGCACCGATTCCCCGCGCGTTGCCTCGCAGATGCGCGCGGCCTTCGTCGCCACGAGCGTCTGGAAATTCATAATGTTCAACAACGGTGTCTCCAGGATTTGCGCCTGGATGATCGGCCCCTGCACGCGCACCATCGGCTCGTGGGGAAACGCCACCGTGCCCTCGGGCATCGCATCAATGTCGCACGAAAACCGCAAGTCCGCGAGATAATCGAGAAAGCCCTTTTCGAAGAGCGGCTTGCCGTCGTTGCCGCGCAACGTCTCCAGGTATTCGAGGTCGCTCGCGTCGAACCGGAAATCGTTCAAGTAATCCAGCAGGTAAGTCAGCCCGCACGACACCGCGTAGCCGCCTTTGAATGGATTATGGCGGAAGAACAGGTTGAACGCCGCCTCCTTGTGCGCCACGCCGGCCTTCCAATACCCGTACGACATCGTCAGTTGATACAGGTCCGTCGCCAGCGCCAGACGGTCGCGATAAAGTTTCCTCAGGATTTCCATAGGCGGTTGGTCAGTGTAATTCTCCGGCGAAACGTCCACCCCGCAGCGTTCAAGGACACCACGCGCAACCCTGCGAGCTGATGCCACGCGTGTTAACATAAGCGCGCCCAATTGTCCAACCTTTCGCCAGACTGGGTCGGTTCGGAGTCCCGCCTTCAGGCGGCTGGGCGTCGCCATTCAACACGCATCGAATCCGGCAAATCGCAGCAACAACAAAACCCTCTCCCGGGGGAGAGGGCAGGGTGAGGGGGACCGCGACATGGCGAACCCGCATACCTCGAACGCAAACCCCGCGACGGCGCGTACCGATCTTCCGAACCGCGGCTGTCCCCAGCCGCAGCGTGTGAAATGCAACCGCCGCAATGGATTGTCCTCCGCGTCTTATTCGTGCGATGTCAAATACACACGCAGTCAAACGAACCTTCCAGCCGACTCTTGCTCGCTACACGCTGCGGCTGGGGACAGCCGCGATCCGCAAGAGCCACCCGCGCGTCATTCGTAAATCCCCATCACTCCATTGCTCCACAACTCCATTACTCCGTTTGAGATTTGAGCCGTGCTGCTCCTTGAAGTTTGACGTTTGGAATTTGAAGCTTCCACCGCTAAGCTCCCCTCATGCGGCGCGTCTTTCTCGACCACCAATCCGGCACTCCCGTGCTGGCCGAAGCGCTCGCCGCCATGCAGCCGTGGTTTGCCGAACACTTCGGCAACCCTTCTTCGCTGCATCATCACGGCCTGCGCGCGCGCGACGCCCTCCAGCGCGCCCGCGAACAATTCGCCACCCTCCTTCACGCCGAATCGCCCGAGGAAATCCTCTTCACCTCTGGTGGCACCGAAGCGGCGAACCTCGCCATTAAAGGCGCCGCCTGGGCCAACCAGCGACGCGGCAAACATCTCGTCGCCAGCACGGTCGAGCACCCCTCCGTGCTGAACTCGGTCGAGTTTCTCGAATCGCAAGGCTTCACCTGCACCCGTGTGCCGGTGGATCGCGAAGGGCGCGTGAGCGTGGAAGCTGTGCATGACGCGTTGACTGATGAAACGATTCTCATCGCGGTGCAACACGTGAATCATGACGTCGGCGCCATCCAACCCGTGAAGGAAATCGGCGCGCTCGCGGCAGAACGCGGAATTGCCTTTTACGTCGATGCCAGTTTCAGCGGTGGCTGGCTGCCCATCGACGTGGCGGCGTTCAACGCGAGTTACGTGTCGCTTTCACCGCATCGCTTTTACGGGCCGAAAGGCGTGGGCGTGCTCTACCGCAATCGCCGCGCGCGCCTGGCCAGCGTGATTCACGGCGGCGTGCAGGAAGATGGCCGCCGCGCCGGCACGGAGAATGTGCCCGGCATCGTCGGCGCTGGCGTGGCGGCCGAAGCAGCGCACCGCGAACTGGCCGCGCGCACGGATCATGTCACCGCATTGCAGCGACTTCTGCTCGACGGCTTGCGCCGCGAGATTCCTTTCCTCCAGCTCAACGGCCCCGAGCCCGGCCCAAATCGCATCGCCACGAATCTGAATCTCAGCCTCGAATTCGTGGAAGGCGAAGGCGTGATGCTGCGCGGCGATTTGAAAGGCATCACCCTCAACAGCGGCACCGCCTGCGTGACCAAGGCCTTGAAAAGCTCGCCCGTCCTCACCGCCATGGGCGTCAATCCTTCCCTCGCGCTGGGCAGCATCATCCTTTCCCTCGGCAAGGACCACACACCCGACGAAATCGACCACGCCGTGACCGTCCTCGCCCAAGTTGTCCACGACCTGCGCGCCTTGTCGTCGAGCTGGGAAGACTTCCAAGCGCGGCGCCGCTGATTCACTCATTGCGCCGAGAAAGTGAGGGTTCGGAGTCCCGGCTTCAGCCGGTTGGGCGTGGCCACTCAGGAGGCGTGGGAGAGTCCCTTGCGTATTTTCAATGTCACGCGCAGCCGCCTGAAGGCGCGACTCCAACCTTCCGGACCGCGCGACTCCAGTCGCGCTTATCGCAGGGTAAACCGGACGAGGTAAGAATTCACCCGCACAGCCACGCAGTACCGTAAGCGGGCAGAATGCCCGCGGTCCGAAAACACCACGCGCGTCAATCGTAAATCGTAAATCGCCATTCGTAATTTGTTGGTTGATGCTTCGTTGAGGTTTGACGTTTGGAATTTGAATCTTTCATCCGCCCTTCAACAAGTTTGCGTTCGCGGGGCAACGCGTTAACATAAGTGTTGTCGCATGTTGAACGAAGACATCATCAAAAACGCGTTGCGCGCGGTGAAGTATCCCGGTTACTCGCGCGATATCGTTTCCTTTGGGTTGGTCAAACAGGTCAGCGCCGGGGGCGGCGCGGTGACCGTGGTCATTGAATTGACGGCAAACCACCCGGAAATCGCGCAACAGATCAAGGCCGCCAGCGAACAGGCCTTGCGGGCGTTGCCCGAAGTGCAGCGGCTGTTCGTGGATGTGAAATTGCCTGCCGGTCCGCCAGGCGCAACCGCCCCGCAAGGCGCGTGGGCGAACCAGAACCGCGTTAAGGGCATCGACCGCGTCATTGCCGTGGCCAGCGGCAAGGGCGGTGTGGGCAAATCCACCTGCTCAGTGAACCTGGCCTGCGCGCTCCAGCATCTGGGCGCGCGAGTGGGATTGCTGGACTGCGACATCTACGGGCCGAGCATTCCGTTGATGATGGGCATTCATGACCGCCCGCAAATCAGCCCCGAGGAAAAGCTCGTGCCGCCCGCCAATTACGGCGTGAAGCTGATGAGCATGGGCTTCCTGCTCGAAGGCGACCAGCCCGTCATCTGGCGCGGGCCGATGATCATGAAGACCATCCAGCAGTTCATCCATCAGGTGGACTGGGGCGAACTGGATTTCCTTTTGGTGGACCTGCCGCCCGGCACCGGCGACGCGCAACTGTCCCTCTGCCAGACCGTGCCGCTGGACGGTGGTGTGATTGTGACGACGCCGCAGGAGGCGTCGCTCGGCGTGGTGCGCAAGGGCATTGCGATGTTCGAGCGCGTCAATGTGCCGCTGCTCGGCATCATCGAGAACATGAGCTACTTCATCGCGCCCGGGGGCCAGCGCGTGGAAATCTTCGGCCACGGCGGCGGCCACGCCGAAGCCGCGCGCAAGAACATCCCGTTCCTCGGCGAAGTGCCGATCTACGTGGAAATCCGCGAAGGCGGCGACCGCGGCCTGCCCGTGGTGGTCAACGCCCCCGACGCGCCGCCGTCCCAAGCTTTCCTGGCCATTGCTCAGAAACTGCGCGGTTCGCGGGGTAAGGGGGATCCATCTGAACACGTCTGAACACGCGGGGTTCGTGTGAAAAATCTGGCATTTGCTCCGGAGGCTGCTATTCGTACTGTCGCGAGGTGGCCGAGTGGAAGGTCAACAAATTATAGCAAAACCCGTTGCCGGAAGTTCACGGAGAAAGGCGTTCAGAAGATTTCTCAGTGACCTTTGCTGGTCGATCCTGCTCGGCGTTCTTGCCGCCGGCATTTGGATAGCTCACGAAGACCTGTGGAGCCGTGCAGATTGGAACGTTCCTGCCAATTATGAAGGTGACGGACAACAGATTCTGGGCTGGATAAAGGCGGCGGAGGAGGGGGATTACAATCTGTTCTCGGTGAATTTCGTTTCCCGACTCGGGGCGCCATTCGAAGCCAATTGGAACGATTACCCAATGTACGAAAAGGCCTTTACAATCGTTCTCGGTTTTGCCGCCCGGATCATTGGTCTCATGGCTGCCAGTCATTTGGGCATCGTCCTCACACACATGCTGGCAACCATGTCATTCTTTCTCGTCTGCCGCTGGTTTCGTTGGGACCGTTGGTGGAGCGCGGCAGGCGCCGTGTTATATGGCTTTTTCTATTACAATTCGTGGCGCGGACTGCCACACCTGCTGCTGGGCCTGACTTACACGATTCCGCTGGCTGTTTTGTCCGCCTGGCTGGTGTCCGCAAGCCATCGGCTGCGTCGCTATTCCAGCGCGTGGAAATTGTGCGTTGGGATCTCGCTGCTTATGGGGCTAAGCAATCCGTATTACCTGAACATATATGCCCATTTCCTTGTGTTGGGGCTGGCTCTCCAGTGGTTTGGTGAACGCCGTCGAGAAAATCTTGATGCCGGCTTGGTTTGCCTTGGTGCTTGCGCCGTCGGCTTTGTCGCCGCACATTCCGGCTCGCTTCTCTACCGGCTGGTTGCGGGCAAAAACCCTGGCGCGTTGGTGCGTACTTACATGGAATCCGAGATTTACGCCATGCGCCCGATTGAACTTGCGATGCCGCCAGCGGATCACCGTCTGGGCTTCCTGGCAGACTTGGGACAGCGGTACAGTGGCCAAACTTTCTTCGCCAGTGAAACTCTTTCCGCTTACCTTGGCGTCGTCGGACTGGCGGGCCTGGCCTGTTTGCTTGTTGTTTCGTTTCGCAAACTGACTCAACAGCAGGTTTCAAGGATTCCGGTTTGCTTCTGGCAGGTGTGCTGGGTGGTGGCTTACTCGGTCATCGGCGGAATCAACTGCTGGATAGCCTTCTGTGGTGTCAATTTTTTCCGTGCCAGCAACCGCAACAGCATGTTCATAGCCGCCATCGCGCTGTTATGGGGCGTTTCGTTTATCTCCCGCCGTACATGCGGGTGGCCCGTCGTGCGCAAGGCCTTGGCCGCCATCCTTATTTCGTTGATCGGATTGGCGGACCAGCTTCCCAAGTCTGACGCGGTTGCCACGCGTAAAAAAATCGCGCCGCTCATTCGCGGCGATGAGGAGTTTTTTCCAAAACTGGAAGCCTTGCTCCCGAGAGGCTCCATGGTATTTCAATTGCCGGTAACTGATTTCCCAGAAGGCTTGCCCGTGGAGCAAATGGGCAGCTACGAGCATCTGCGGGCATTCTTTTTTACGTCCACCCTGCAATTCAGCTACGGCAGCAACAAAGGCCGTGCAGACTGCGGCTGGCAGTACGCTGTGGAACACATGCCGGTCCGTTCCATGATTGCCCGTTTGGAGGAATCCGGTTTTCACGCGGTGTTGATCCACCGGGCGGGCTTTTTTGATCGGGGCAAAAGTCTTTTGAGTGTGCTTAATGCCATGGGCTACACGTCGCAAATCGAAGACGACAGCGGCAAGTTTGTGGCCGTTGTGCTCAAGCCGCGACCTGATCGTAAACCGCTGAATCTGGTCGAATACCCTTGGATCGCCGCGGGCGATGGCTGGCGCCGTTTCCGGGATGAATCGCCAGACAAGACAATTTGGATGCACGGTGCCGAGGCAAAGATCGGGCTGCGTGGAGGGTATTCTCCGGGGACGAAGTTTCGTCTGCAAATATCGCTGGCTGTCCCGTCCCGGCGCCAGGTAACCATTTTGCTCGACGACAAAGTGATCTGGCAGCAAACAATCGAGAAAGACCTTATTCACGACATCGACATCGCGTTCCCAGCACCCGACCGACATGCTTCCCTCCATATCAAAACTGACCGACCACTGGCGGCGTTCGGCAATCAGTTCGGAGCGACCGGCACTTTCGCAGTCACGCGACTTTCCATTGCACCGCAGCAAAGCGATCAAAGCGATCCGAATAATCCGAATAGTCGGTGATGGATGTCAAAATCAGAAACCCGGAACATTGGACTTTGAATTTCCGTTTTACGGCTCCGCGACCGGCTGGATGGCGTAGAAGCTGCGGTTGGTGGTCGCTTGCGCATCGGTGAAATAGCTGGTCGCCCCCGTCGCACGCACCTGGCCAATCTCCGTCCAACTCGCGTCGTTCAGCGATTCCTTGCGCAGAATCCGGTAAAGCGTGTTCGGAACCGAGCCCCACGACAGCAGCGGCGCCATGCGGATGCCCACGGCGAATCCGGACAAAGGATTCAGCGGGTCAGTGCCGCCGATGAATTCCTGAAGGTTCGTCGCGCCGTCGTTGTCCGGGTCGGCGTCGGCGCCCGCGCGCGGGTCGGTAAGGTAACCCGCGCCAAAGAATTCCTCGCGCCACGCGGCGGTGATGCCATCACCGTTCAGCGCGTAAACGCGCAGATAATCGGTGGTCGCGGTGCCCGTCGCTGCTGAACCGTTGACAAAGGCGCGCGCCTTCATCGTAATACTGTTCGTAAACAGGATCGGAACGGTGTAGAGCAACGATGCGGCGGTCGGCTCCGAGCCATCGACGGTGTAACGCAGCTCGCTTCCAGTGAGGGTCGTGGTCAGCGCCACAAAGATCGAATTGGTGAAATACCCGCTCATTGGCAGGATGTTGAGCACCGACGGTTCGGGCACCAATTGGGCAGGGTTACGATACAGGTAATCAATTTCCGCCGGCGAGAGAACGCGCTTGTAGATTTGCACGTCGTCAATCAAGC
>JBFMBT010000066.1:0-24544 GCA_040754875.1 Verrucomicrobiota bacterium
TCATGCTCGTACGCGGGCGCGCAACAACAGAGCAGGCAGAGCGTTTCCTTTCCCGTGTTCCAAATCTTGTGCTTCCGCCCCGGCGGAATGGCGATGGCGTCGCCGACCTTCACCGGGCGCGTTTCCCCTTCGATGCGCATCAAGCCTTCACCCGCCGTGATATAATAAATCTCCTCGGTCTTGACGTGATAATGTTCCTGCGTGGCGCCGCCCGCGGGAATGCGCCTCGGCGAGGCTCTGGTTGCGAATGGCCGAGTTGCGATACGCGAGCAACTCGCGGATTTCCGAGCCGTCCTTGGTGATGAACGGTGGCGCGGCATTGAGATTCACGACATCCATATGGGGCACATGATAGCGCTGCGAGCCGCATAATTCCATTTTGTTTCGCGCAATGAACTCGATCGTGAAAATCGTGAAATCGCGGAGTTAATAATGACATTCCTTCCCCCTCACCCCAACCCTCTCCCTTGGGGAGAAGGAGCATCATATGCAGCTTTGGTGAAAGGATTGCGCCAAAAAACCGAACGTTCGCTTTCCTCAACACGCGGGAACAACGCCACCCTCTCCTTGGGGAGAGGGCCGGGGTGAGGGGGACCGCTGCGCCACCAACCCAATCGGCTTCGAATGGAAACACTGCGATGTCGCCAACCGGGAAATCAGTTGGCCCCCGCTTGCCTGGACGCGTGTTTTCCCGGTTGACCGCCTCGCGCGGTGAACTAAGTTTCCGCCATGGACCATTCGCCCGGCTTTCTCAAGCTCGTCAACGACGCGCGCACGCGCGTGAAGGAAATCACCATCGACCAGTTGCGCGAAAGGCTCGCCGCCAACCCGCAGGCCGTGCTGATGGATGTGCGCGAAGACCATGAATGGCTGAAAGGACACGCCACCCAGGCCGTGCATCTGGGCAAGGGCATCTTCGAGCGCGACCTGGAGAAGATGTATCCGGACGCCAACACGGAAATCATCATGTATTGCGGCGGCGGCTTTCGCTCGGCGCTCACGGCGGATGCGGCGCAGAAGATGGGCTATCGCAACGTGTCGTCACTCATCGGCGGCTACAAGGGTCTCGTGGCGGCCAGTTGGCCGATGAAGAGTGAGGGGTGATTCGCTCAAGGAGCGCGGCGTTTACGCCGCTTCGACGCCGCCGACCCAACCCACGCTGAAGCGGGCTGAAGCCCGCGCTCCACTCGCAACCACGGTTTAAGTTAAACCGTGCTAATTCACAAACGACACTTCGTTCGAGAGCAGCAGCACGTGCGCGTATTTTTCCCACGCGCTCAGTGACTTCAGCGTCGGCCGGTTTGTGCCCGAGAAATTCTTCTCGGCCGCCCACTCTTTGTTCAGGCCGGCCATGACTTCGCCCTTTTCGCCGATCATGGTGATGATGGGCGCCCAGGTGAAACCGTCATAGGCGTCAGTGGCACGGCAATCGATGACGAAATCAATCGTGTCGCCCTTGCGGACCTCGAAGCGCGGCACGCGGGTGGGCAACTGCTTGTTGAAGGCAATCCATTGCGCGAGTTCGCCGGCCTGGCTGGATACGATGCGCGCGCGCACGCCATCGCATTTGTTCGTGTTCGCGTGGCCGAGCGTGCCGTCAATCGAGATGAAGCCGTCGCGCGGCGCGGTCCAGCGGCGGATGGCTGCGGCCTTCAGGTTCGGCCCGGCGTGGCCGCCCTTGGCGTTCAATTGCACGTAGCCCAGCGTCTTGTGCGGCAGGCGCGGCGCGCTTTGCCAGACGCCGTTGGCGAAATTCGGCATCGCGTCGAATTGCTTCACGCGCTTGGTCTGCTCATCGACTTCGCCGTAGCCGTATTTCCACGTCTGCTCGGGCGCGACATCCGTCACGGCCGGCAACTGTTCCAGGAAATACTGGGCCAGCTTCACTTCCTCCGGGCGCGGCGCGCGCTGATACACCAGCTCATAGAGCAACTGCACGCGCTTGTCGTCGTCCGTCACCGCCAGGAAATCCGGGCGTTGCACCAGGTTGCGCGCCTGTTCGACGACCATCGGGTTGTTCATGAGGAACAACGACTGTTGCGGCACCGTGGTCATGTAACGCTTGGAGGTCGTCAGGTCCGGGTTGGCGAAATCGAAATGATTGAACACCTCGGGCAGCCGGCCGCGGTCCACCATGCCGTAGATCGTGCGGCGATACACATTCGCATCGGTGATGTTCACCGGCTGGCCGCCGACCTTCAAATCAAGCTTGCCGCCGATGGCCAGCAACGAGTCGCGCAGCGCCTCGAAGTCGAGCCGCCGCAGGTTCATGCGCCACATCAGCTTGTTGCCCGGGTCGAGCTGCGAGTAGCGCGGGTTGTCGTCGCTGCTCTGCTGGTAGGTGCTCGAGAGCAGAATGAGCTTGTGGAGCTTCTTCATTGACCAACCGTTGTCCATGAAATAGGCCGAAAGATAATCGAGCAATTCCGGATGCGTCGGCGGCGAACAGCGCGTGCCGAAATCGCTGGTCGTGCTCACGATGCCTTCGCCGAAATGGTTCATCCAGATGCGGTTCACCATCACGCGCGCCGTCAGCGGGTTGTCGCGGCTCGCAATCGCGCGCGCCATTTCCAGCCGGCCGCTGCCGTCCTTGAACGGCTGCCGGTCGTCGCCCGCGATAATCCCCAGGAATTGCCGCGGCGCCACGTCGCCCAGGCTGCTGGCGTTGCCGCGGATGAAGATGCGCGAATCCCGCGGGCTGGGCGAATCCATCAGCGCCTGCGCGCTGGGCGGCGCGCCCGGATGCGTCAGCTTCAACGCCACGATGTTGCCGCGCAAGGTCACTTCGCGCTGCCGCACGTTCTGCTCGAACAAGCGCGTGATCTGGTCGCTCGGCGGGTGGGCCGGCGAATTGGGCGAATACAGCACCAGGCGCAAGTCCTCGGTGTATTTGTCCGGCAGGGACGTGGGCGGCGGCGGCGGCTTCGACGCGACCCGTTTGCGGTTTTCGTAAGCAACCAGATGGTCTTTCCACTCCTGGTCCGCTTTCAAAAGTTCGCGGCCATAACGAATCGCCACGTCCTTCAAATCTCCCGGCGCCTCGCCGGCGAACGCGCGCGCGATGCGCGGGTTCAATACCTTGCTCGCCGCGATGTTCGCCGCCAGCACCTTGCCCTTCGTGTCGAATTCATCGTCCTTCAGCTTCGCGAACTCCAGCAGCGGATACCAGATGGGGCTGGGCGCGTTCGGCTTCTGGTTGCGGCGGATGGTGTCCAGCGTGCGCTGCCACGCGCCGAGGATGCCGCCGTCCAGCCGGTTGGTGCGGATGAAGAGATTGCGCTGCCCGCCGTCGGTGATGCGCGGCGCCTGCACCGCCGCATACAGGTACATCGTGATGTTCGTGCGCAGGCCGTGCAGGATCCGGTTCTCGTTGGACGTCCGGTAATCGCGCACCGACTGTTCCAACTGCTCGAGCTTCGCCGTGAAATCCTTGAACTCCGGCGTTTCCTTCGGCTGGCCCAGCAACGGCTCGATGCGCGGCTCGATCGAACTCGCGAACACGCCGTGCATCGAATAGTAATCCTTCGTCGGAATGGGATCGAACTTGTGGTCGTGGCAGCGCGCGCACGTCACCGTCAACGCCATCGTGCCCTTGGTCACCACGTCGATGCGGTCGTCGATGATGTCGTTGTTGTTTCCCGCAAAGCGTTTGCCCAGCGACAGAAAACCCAGCGCCGCCAGAATCGTCGGGTCCTGCTTGGATTCCGGCATTTTGTCCGCCGCGATTTGTTCCACCAGGAACCGGTCGTACGGCTTGTCGTCGTTGAACGACTTCACGACGTAATCGCGATAGGTCCACGCGAACGGAAACCGCGGGTCCTCCTGCTGCGTGTTGACGTCGCCCTTCGTGTCCGCGTAGCGCGCAATGTCCAGCCAGTAACGCCCCCAGCGCTCGCCGTAATGCGGCGACGCCAGCAACTGGTCCACCACCTTCTCGAACGCGTTGGGCGACTTGTCTTCGAGGAACGCCTTCACTTCCTCGGGCCGCGGCGGCAGGCCGATCATGTCGAAGTACGCCCGGCGAATCAGCGTGCGCCGGTCCGCCTGCAACGACGGCCGCATCGCCTTCTCCTCGAGCTGCGCGAGGATGAAATTATCCACGGGCGTGGAAATCCAGCCCTTGAGCTTCACTTGCGGTTCCGCCGGTTTGACCACCGGCTTGAAGCTCCAGTGCGAACGCTCCGCCTCTTTGGCCGCCTGCTTATACTTGTCCACCGACCCGTCGCGCGGGTCCGGCATGCCGTCCTTCACCCATTTCTCGAAGTCCGCAATCACCGCGTCCGGCAGCTTCTCGCCCTTCGGCGGCATCTTCAGGTCTTCGCTCTGATAACGAATCGCCTTGATCAACAAACTCTTGTCCGGATCGCCGGGAACGACCGATGGCCCGTTGTCGCCGCCCTTGAGCAAGCCGTCCCGCGAATCCACAAACAACGCCGCCTTCACCTTGTCCGCCTCCGCGCTGTGGCACTTGTAACACTTGTCCGCCAGGACGGGACGGATCTTTTTTTCGAAGAAATCGAGTTGTTGCGGGGTGAGTTGCGCCGGGGCGGCTGTGCCGATGACCGCCGCGCCCCAAACGCCGAGAATGGCCAAGGCTGGCCAGGCAGTGTTGCTGGTCTTCATAACGGCCGGAAAGACTTGCATCAGGCGATGACGTCCTTGACCACGTGGCCGTGCACGTCCGTCAGGCGGAAGTCGCGTCCGTTGTAACGATAGGTCAGTTTCTCGTGGTCAAACCCGAGCAACGCCAGGACCGTCGCGTGCAAATCGTGGATGTGCACGCGATTCTCCACCGCCCGCGCGCCAAATTCATCGGTCGAGCCGTAGGCCAGGCCGCCCTTGACGCCGCCGCCCGCCAGCCACGTCGAGAACGCCTGGTTGTTATGGTCGCGCCCCGGCACTTCGAACGCGCTGCTCGCGTTGGGCAACTGCCGCGATGGCGTGCGCCCGAATTCGCCGCCCCACACAATCAACGTGCTGTCGAACATGCCGCGCTGCTTCAAATCGTTCATGAACGCCGCCAGCGGAGTGTCGATGTCCCGCGCGCGATCGCGCAAGGCGCGTTCCAGGTTCGAGTGATGGTCCCAGCCGCCCGCCCACACCTGCACGAAACGCACGCCCTTCTCGAGCAAACGCCGCGCGATGAGCATCTGGCGCCCTTGCTGCGTGTTGCCGTAGGCATCGCGCACATTCTGCGGCTCGCGCGAAATGTCGAAGGCATCCGTCGCCTCGATCTGCATCTGATACGCCATCTCGAACGCCTGCAAGCGCGCCTCGAGTTGCGCCTCCTTTTGCAGGTTCTGGCTGTGAATCTGGTTGAGCTTGTGCAGCAGGTCCAGTTGCTGCCGCTGCTCGGGCAACGTGGTGAACGTGCTCTTGATGTTTTCGATCAACTGCTCCACCGACGTAAATTGCGTGTTGATGCTCGTGCCCTGATACACCCCCGGCAGAAACGCCGACTGCCAATTCGACGAGCCGCCCGGCGGCACGCCGCCCGGGCGCAACGAAATGAAGCCCGGCATGTTCTGGTTCTCGCTGCCCAGACCGTAGGTGACCCACGAGCCAAGGCTCGGCATCACGCGGCGGCCCGAACCGGTGTTCATCAGCATGCTTGCAAATTCATGTGAAGGAATGTCCGTGTACATCGAGCGGATCACCGCGATGTTGTCGGCGTGTTCGCCAATCTTCGGGAACACTTCGCTCACTTCGAGGCCGGACCGGCCCTTCTTCTCGAAATTAAACGGCGACGGCAGGCTCACGCCACCCTGGCCCGGCAACGGCTTGTCCGGATTCTTCTCGGCGTAATCTTTCAGCGCGGGCTTCGGGTCCCAGGTATCGACCTGTGACGGCGCGCCCTGCGCGAAGATGTGGATGACCCGCTTGGCCTTGGCGGGGAAATGCGCCTGCTTCGGCGACAACGGCCCGGACGGCGCGGCCGCGGCTTCGCCCGGCGACAACAATTCCGGCAGGAAACCCGCCAGACTCAGCGCGCCGAAGCCCGTGCCAAACCGGTTCAAAAACTGGCGGCGCGTGAAGAATAAATCCGACAACGAAGGGTTGTGCTCGCTCTGATATTTGTCGCTCATAATGTGCCGTACAGGTCCATGCCGGCACATAGCACTCCTTGCGGACAGTCCTTCCATCCGCATGCGGACACACCACGGGCACGGCTTTAACCAGTAGGTTATCACGGACTTGCGGCCGCGCAACTGGATTTTATTAGCATTTATTGACAACCGGCGCCGGCGTCGCCAGCCCGGCAGCCGGCTCCCTTCCGCCCCCGTTCCATGCCCCCATCCCCCGCCAAACCTTTGCACACCGGCGACATCTGACGCGCTATTCAACGCTTGCAACCGGAATCTTTTTGACTTGGAAAACTCTTTGACTAGCCTTGTCCGAACTTTTTTTACCACTATGAGATTCGGCATCAACTCCTTCCTTTACACCTCCCCGTTCACCACCGAAAGCACCAAGCTGTTCAAAACATTTAAGAAGTGGGGCTTTGATACCGTCGAAATCCCCATCGAAGATCCCTCGCATATCGACCCCGCTGTGGTCAAAGCGGAGGCCGACAAGGCCGGCCTCGCCATCGGCTCTGTCTGCGCGTGCATGGGCCCGGGCCGCGACTTCCGCGGCAGCGATGCCGACCAACAGACCGCCATGACCTATTGCAAGGCCCTCGTGGACCAGGCCGCCATTCTCGGCTGCCCCAGCATCATCGGCCCGATTTATTCCGTCGTCGGCAAGGCCGACGCCGTGGAGCCGGAACAGCAAAAGCAGGAGTTCGCCCTCGTCGTCAAGAACCTCAAGGAACTGGCCGATTACGCCGCCGGCAAGGGCATCCAGCTTTGCATCGAACCGCTCAACCGCTTCGAAACCGACTTCCTCAACACCTGCGACCAGGGCCTCAAACTCCTCAAAGCCGTCGGCAGGAAGAACGTCAAACTCCACCTCGACACCTTCCACATGAACATCGAGGAAAAAGAGCAGGCCGCCGCCATTCTCAAGGCCGGCAAACACCTCGCCCACTTCCACGCCTGCGGCAGCGACCGCGGCACCCCCGGCAACGACCACATCGATTGGAAACCCATCGTCGCCGCGCTCAAGAAGATCAAGTACCAGGGTGACGTCGTCATCGAATCGTTCACCACGGACGTCAAGGTCATCGCCCGCGCCGCCGCCATCTGGCGCAAGATCGAGCCCAACCGCAACGACATTGCCGTCAAAGGCCTGGCCAACCTGAAAAAATTCTTCAAGCGCAAGTAACGGCCCTTGACCCTGGAGCTTGGTTGGCGGTCTAAAGGCGTCGGAAGGCCGCGCCCCCGGGGCAACCGCACGAATCCTAGAAGGTGGCAATCGACACGCTGGGGCCGGATCTGGCCGCCGTCCGCAAGGCTGCCAAATCCGCAAAGTATAGTTTGCACAGTTGGCAGTATTTGCACTGTTTGCAGGCTGGCACGGCTGCCCGCCCGCTTCCGCCCGCTTCCGCCCGATAACGGCGGGGTGCCCCGGACCCCGGAACACCTGCCCGCCCTTTTCCGCATTGCACGTTTCACCCGTTCCGATTCAATGACGCCATGAAACCATCCACGCTCCTCGCGGTTCTCTGCCTTTCCGCCTTCACCACCATGGCCGCGCCGCTGCCGCCCATTCCCCTCTGGCCCGGCGCCGCACCCGGCGAGAAAGGCGCCCTCGGCGAGGAAAAGGACATGACCAAGCCGACCGACAAATTGATTTCCGGCAAACCCGTCATCCGCCTCGGTAACGTCTCGCAGCCCACCATCACGGTCTATCCCGCGCCCAAGTCGAAACACACCGGTGCAGCGGTCGTCGTGTGCCCCGGCGGCGGCTACAACATCCTGGCGTGGGATCTCGAAGGCACGGAGATTTGCGAATGGCTCAATTCCATCGGCGTCACGGCGGTGTTGCTCAAGTATCGCGTGCCCGCGCGCCCGGGCCTGCCGCGTTATGCCGCGCCGTTGCAGGATGCCCAGCGCGCCCTGGGGATCGTCCGCCGGCGCGCCAAGGAATGGAACCTCGACCCCCAGCGCATCGGCATGCTGGGTTTCTCCGCCGGCGCGCATCTCACCGCCGCCCTCAGCACGAATTTCGAGTCACGCACTTACGACGCCATCGACGCCGCCGACCAGGTCCATTGCCGGCCGGACTTCGCCGTGCTCATCTATCCCGGCGGTTTCATGGTCAAGCCGGCCAACGACAAGCTGTCGCCCGAATTGAAAGTGTCCGCCACCACGCCGCCCACCTTCATCGCCCAGACGCAGGACGACAACGCGCGCGTGGAATGCAGCCTCTATTATTACCTCGCCCTCAAGGACGCGAAGGTTCCTTCCGAAATGCATCTCTATCCCGTCGGCGGCCACGGCTACGGCCTGCGCCCTTCCGAGCACAACATTTCCTCCTGGCCCAAGCGCGCCGAAGAATGGCTGCGCGCCTCCGGTTATCTCAAGGAAACCCGGTGAGCCAATTCACGTTCACTTCACCGGCTTCTTGACCTTGGCGGAGGCGGTGAGGCGCTGGTTTTCCTCTTCGGCGGCGCGTGCCATGGCGGATTTCTGTTCGGCTGTCAGCGTGCTTTCGAGCTTGCGCTGAAACAACTCGATCACGTCCCGCGCCTGTTCCGCGTGCAACCGGCGCCGCTCGGCTTCGTCGTCCTTGACGATGGCAAACGAGCTTTCAAACAGAATGGCCGTTTCCTCCGCCGCCGCGGCGTGGAGGGCATTGACCTTTTCGATCAGCGCCTTTTGCTCGACGGTGAGCACGGCGGCCACTTTCTCGCGCAAACGTGCCGTGGCGGCTTCCACGGCGGCGCGCGCCTTGTCCCGTTGTTCAGCCGTCACGGCCGGATCACTCTTTGAAAGCCCGCGGGCGGCCTTGACGGCTTCGTCGTGGAGCATCTCGTCGCGAGCCGCGGCGATTTGCGACTTTTGCGCGTCGGTGAGTTGCAATAACGCGTTCAAGCCGGGCACGAACTGCGCGACGGCCCCGCGCTTGTGCACGGTGTAGAACGGATAATCGGAAACATCGGCGCGTTTCACCTTCTCATCGGCACCGACGGTGGAACACGCGACAAACATGCCAATGACGAGCAACACTTTTGCTTTCATGCGGGCCTTTCGTTTCGCAGCGCCGGCTTGACGCCACGCCAGGATTTCATTGCGACGTTAATCCCCGCGCCAGCGGCTGGCAAGGGATGTAATCAGGTCCCGAATCAGGATTCAATGGTCCGGTCTTTGAATTTTGGATTTCTGTCCATTGAATCCTGCCCCCACCTGTCCTATCTTCCCACTGTGAGCGAGCTGATCAAAGTGCCCCCGGTGTTGCCGCCGCCGGAAATCGCGCCTCCGCCGCGCGATTCGGAGAGCGACCCGCATGGGCCGCGTCAATCCAGCTACCGCCTGCATCCGTTCAGCGGGCTGCTGATCATTTTGATCGACAATCTTTTCTGGGGCGCGGAAACGCTCACGGCTTACCTGGCCACGCCGATTCTTTGCGTGCTGTCGTTTTTCATTGTGAGTGTCGGCGTCTTCCTGGTGCAACGCTTCCTCCAGGGCGACCGCACCGGCGCCAGCGGCGCGAAGGCCTTCATCTCCGGTGTGCTGGCCGGCGTGCCCTTCAGCATCGCCGGCACCCTCTTCGGCACCGCGGTGCTGTTCATCTCCGGCCTCTCCGCGCTCGGCTCCAAAGGCCTAAAGTCGAAGTGAAGTCGTCCTTCGTCCTCCTCCTCGTCCTCGAAATTTTGCATTTTGGAGTTTGCCCCTTGAAGCTTCCCTGGAGTTTTGAAGCTTGAGTCTTGGAGTTTCTACCCCTTTTCGCTCGCCTTCGCCGCCAGCGCAATCCCGCACAGGATGACGCCCCCGCCCACCGCCTGCCACGCGCCCACCGGTTCGCCCAGGATACCCCACGCCAGCAGCGCCGCCACCGCCGGTTGCAACAACAGGCTCAACGACGAAAACGATGCTGGTAGATGCCCGAAGCCATACGCGATGAGGCTTTGCCCGCCCACATGGCTGATCAATGCCAGCAACACCAGCACCGCCCAACCCTTCGCTGAAACCGCCAGCAACGATTCGCCCGACAGCAACGCCACCACCAGCAGCACCGCGCACGACGTCATTCCGGAATACGTCATGAGCGTCGCCGTCGAAAAGCTGCGGCGCAGATGTTTCACCGTGAGCATGTAGCCCGCGTAAAACAACGCCGTGATCAGCCCCAGCGCATCGCCCGCCAGGTGCCGCAGCGTGAGTTGGAAGCTCACACCCAGCAGCATCGCGGCGCCCGCAAACGCCAGCGCCATGCCCAGCACGAACCGCCCGGTGATGCGTTCGCCGAACAGCACTCGCGCGCCCAGCGTCACGAAAATCGGCGCGAAGTTCGCCAGCAACGTCGCGTTCGCCACCGATGTCAACCGGATCGACCAATGCCAGAACGCCAGGTCGCCCGCGAAGAAAAATCCCGCCAGCGCCAGCATCCGATAATCCCGCGCGCCGGCCGGCCGGCGGAACGGCTCCTGCAACCGCTCCTGTTTCATCCACAGCCACACCACCGGCAACGCAAACAGCAGCCGGTAAAACGCCGTCGCACTCGGGCCGACCTCACTGAGCCGCACAAAAATAGGCGCGAAGGCGATGCCGACCGCTCCGCCCAGCAACGCTGCCAACGCCACCCGGTTAAACCGGCCCGATTCCATCCGGGGAGTGTGCCGTGGGAACCCGGCGTTTACAACGGTGTTGCCGTTGCTTGTCGTGAGTGGGGCAAAAAAGGGGCACTCTTTGGCAACCCGGGTGAAGTGGAGGGCGCGCTGTTCGCCGATGGTGTCGTGGCGAACAATAGTTGAAACGCATCATGGTAACGGCACTTCATCCGAAGGCGGATCCGTCGCACGACATTCTGCGGGCGCGGGCGCATCCGCTGGACGCACTCTTCGAGCCGCGCTCGGTGGCCATCATCGGCGCGAGCGAGAAGCCGGGCAGCGTGGGGCTGGCGTTGACGCAGAATTTGCTGGGCGGCTTGTTCGGGGGCGCGGTGTATCCGATCAATCCGCGTCATGCGCACATCCTCGGCGCGAAGGCGTTCGCGCGCATCGCGGATGTGCCGGCGAAGGTGGACCTGGCGGTCATCGCGTCGCCCGCGAAATCGATTCCGGGCGTGATGCGCGAGTGCGCGGCGGCGGGTGTGCCGGCGGCGATCATCATTTCGGCGGGGTTCAAGGAGTGCGGCGCGGAAGGCACGGCGCTGGAACAGGAAATCCTCGGCATCGCGCGCGCGGCGAAGATGCGCGTGGTGGGGCCGAATTGCCTGGGCGTGATGCGGCCCCATCATGGGTTCAACGCGACGTTTGCCACGGCGCTGGCGCGGCCGGGCAGCGTGGGTTTCATTTCGCAGAGCGGCGCGTTGTGCACGGCGGTGCTGGACTGGAGCTTCCGCGAGAACGTCGGTTTCAGCGCGTTTGTGTCGCTGGGCTCGATGCTCGATGTGGGCTGGGGCGATTTGATTTATTACCTGGGCGATGACCCGCACACGCGCAGCATTGTGATTTACATGGAGTCGGTGGGCGACGCGCGCGCGTTTCTGTCGGCGGCGCGCGAGGTGGCGTTGAGCAAGCCGATCATCGTCATCAAGGTGGGGCGCACAAACGAGGCGGCGAAGGCCGCGGCGTCGCACACGGGTTCGCTCACGGGCAGCGATGAAGTTTTGGATGCGGCGTTCCGGCGCGCGGGCGTGTTGCGCGTCAATGCGATCGAGGAATTGTTCGACATGGCGGAGGTGCTGGCCAAGCAGCCGCGCCCCACGGGGCCGCGCCTGGCGATTGTCACCAACGCGGGCGGGCCGGGCGTGCTGGCGACGGACATGCTCATCACGTCGGGCGGGCAGCTTGCGCCGTTGTCGGCGGCGACGATGGCGGCGTTGAACCACGTCCTGCCGGCGCATTGGAGCCACAATAATCCCATCGACATCATCGGCGACGCGGGCGCGGAGCGTTACGCGCAGGCGGTGGACATCATCGCGAAGGACGACCACAACGACGGCGTGCTGGTGATTTTGACGCCGCAGGCAATGACGGATGCCACGGCCACGGCCGAGCAACTGAAGCCGCTGGCGCGTTTGAACGGAAAGCCGATTCTCGCGAGCTGGATGGGCGGACCGCAGATTGACGCGGGCGACGCCATCCTGAACGCGGCCAGCATCCCGACGTTCCGTTACCCGGACGAAGCGGCGCGGGCGTTCGTTTACATGTGGCGTTACAGCCAGAATTTGCGGGCGTTGTATGAGACGCCGGCGCTGCCCGCCGAGGAATACAAGGACCGCGCGCGCGCGGCGCAGCTCATCGACAAGGCGCGCCGCTCCGGGCGCACGTTGTTGACGGAGGCCGAGTCGAAGCATCTATTGCACGCCTACGGCATCCCGGTGGTGGAAACGCACGTGGCCACGACCGAGGACGAAGCGGTGAAATTCGCCGAGCAGATGGGTTTTCCGGTCGTGCTCAAGCTGCATTCGGAGACGATCACGCACAAGACCGATGTGGGCGGCGTGCAACTGGATTTGCGCGATGCCGCGGCGGTGCGGGACGCATGGCGCGCGGTCAAGAACCGCGTCGCCCTGGAGCATTTCCACGGCGTCACCGTGCAACGGATGATTCGGCACGAGGGTTACGAGTTGATCCTGGGCAGCAGCCTGGACCCGCAATTCGGCCCGGTGCTGTTGTTTGGCGCGGGCGGGCAACTGGTCGAGGTGTTTCAGGACCGCGCGCTGGGATTGCCGCCGTTGAACGCCACGCTCGCGCGACGCCTGATGGAACAGACCAAGATTTATCGCGCGCTCAAAGGCGTGCGCGGGCGCCAGCCGGTGGACCTGGCGGCGCTGGAACAATTGCTCGTGCGCTTCAGCCAGCTCGTCGCCGAGCAACGCTGGATTGCGGAAATCGACATCAACCCGCTGCTGGTATCCGCGGATGGCTTGATCGCGCTGGATGCGCGGGTGGTGTTGCACGACGCCGCCGCGCGCGAAGAATCCTTGCCGCGCCTGGCCATCCGGCCGTATCCGGCGCACTACGGCACGCCGTGCAAATTGAAGGACGGCACGCACGCGACGCTGCGGCCCATCCGGCCCGAGGACGAGCCGTTGATGGTGAAATTTCACGAGGCGCTGTCCGAAGGCAGCGTCTATCTGCGTTATTTCACGCTCTTGAAGCTGGACCAGCGCATCGCGCACGAGCGGCTCACGCGCGTCTGTTTCATCGATTACGACTGCCAGATGGCGCTGGTGGCGGACCAGCGGGACGCCGCGACGGGCGAGCATCGCATCCTGGGCGTGGGACGGTTGATCAAGGCGCATGATGCGAACGAGGCGGAGTTCGCGCTGCTCGTGGCGGACCGGTACCAGCATTGCGGGCTGGGAACGCAACTGCTGAGCCAGCTCATCCACATCGGCCGCGAAGAAAAGCTGGCGCGCATCACCGGCGACGTGCTGCCGACCAACACCGCGATGTTGCGCCTGTGCGACAAGCTGGGCTTTCAACGCACGACGGTGCGCGAAGACCACGTGGTGAAGGTGGTGCTGGAGTTGTGAGGGGTTCGGCACAGAGACGGCGCGCTTGGGGACTCTTCATGCGCAAACAAAGCGGCAGAGCACTGCCGCACTCCAGGACGCTTCGCGCTCGCAGCGCACATGCCATCTGCGACACGTCTGGCGCGCTTTATTTCTTCACGATCTCCCATTTCTCACCGAAGAAATCGGCGGCGACGACGCCTTTGCCGTGGACGCGGTCGGCGACCGGCACTGACAGGTCGAGGATGGCCCAGTCGGGAAGTTTCGGGGTTTGCTGCGAGTTGGTGGTGGAGGCGAACTGCGGGAAGGTGAAGCCGCTGTTGATGACGACGTAGCGTGATGGATTCAACGGGTTCGGATAAATGAACACCGGCGCGTGCTTCGTGGCGTCGTAGGTTTTGCCGTCAACTACAATACCGCGCGCGGTCCACTTGATGGGGAGTCTGTCGGCGATGCGGGCGAGCACCTTGTTGCTGGAGGGATCGCCCCAGAGGATGAGATTGTTGTTGGCGATATCGTCGTCGTCGATGGCGCCGTCGTCCTTCACGCGCGCCGGGCCGCGGAAGAAGCGCCGCCATTGGAACACAGCATCCTTCATTTCCGCATCGGCCCACTTGCCGGCCTGCGCGTTCAACGGCTGACCGGTGGGACGCACCATGATGAAGGAGTCCATGAATGCGTCGTCAATGGGGCCTTGGAGATTGTGGCGTTTGGCGAGGGGCGGAGTGGCGACCGAGGCTACGCTGCCCGCGTCCACGTTCCAGATTCCGTTGTCCTTGCGAAACGAGCCCAAGGCAATGCCGAAGTCTTTTCCGTCGATCGCAAGGCGGGTGGCCCTGCTCTGCGGCGACAATGTAATCGCCGCCACATTCCTGGTCGTAACTTTGACGCTTTGCGCGGTAATCTCCGCATCCACGCGCGCTGGTTCCCAATGTTTCTCCATTGCGTCAATCGTCACCCAATGCATCTGGTTGTACTTCAGCGAATAGGTGACAAAACTGACCTTGGCCGGCGATGGGTTGCGTCCCCGGTTCGTCGCGCCATCGACCAGTCTGGCCACCACCTTCTTCGCTTCCGGCTCGTATTTGTGGCCCGTCTTCGGGCCGATGATGTGGGTCATCTTCACGCCGTCCTTCGCCAGCGCGGCCTCCATCAAATCCGCCGCCGCCTTTTGCGCGTCCTCCTCGCCGCTGTAGGCCACCAGCGCGGTGTTGGCGAGATTGATGGGGCACGCCAGCGGGTCGTAGAGGTTCCACAGCTTTTGCTCATACCACGGGATGGTGTCGAGCTTGTCGCCCAGCTTCTGGTAATTCTTCACGTCCACAAAGCCCGCGCCGGGATTGACCGCGGCGAACTTGTCCGCGTGATGCGCGCCGAGATGCCACGCGCCCGCGCCCCCCATCGAAAAGCCGCGCATGGCAATCTTGTTGCGGTCAAGATTGTAATGCTTGATGGCATGCTCCATCGCCTCGAACACATCCACTTCGCCCGCGAACTTGAAGGCGTTCATGAACCGGCCGTAGGGATGCAGCACGAAGGCCTCGGCGGGCACAAACTCGCTCGTGCCCTTGAGCCGGCCTTCCAGAAACGCCAGTTCGTTCAGCGTGTCTCCGCGCCCATGCAACCAGAAGTCCAGCCGCATCGACGCGCCTCCCGGTTTGAACCCGGCCGGCACGATCAATCCATACGGCTGCGCCGAGCCGTCCAGTTTCGACCGATACCCGCGCACGACCGGGCCAACGGCGGTGGTCCACGGTGCCTGGCCCCGTTGCAATTGCAGCGCCCGCAGCGAGCCCAGCTTCAGGAGATTGCGCGCCGTGTTGAACTGGTTGGTCGAGTAAAAGATGTCGTCCTCCAGCGCGTATTTCACCGCGTTGTAAAAAATCTCCGCATCGGGCATCAGTTCGAGCAACGGACTGTTCTTCAACGCCGCGGGCAACGATTCAATCTGCCGGCCCAGCACCTCGACGCCCGCCTTCAACTCCGCCTTCACTTCCGCCGGCACCGCAATGCCCGGCGGCGGCCCCAACTTCTTTGGATTGGGCGGCAGGCTGGCCTTGGCCTTGGTGCTGGCCTTGGCGGGCGCTTTCGGCGCGGCCTTTTCGGCGGCGGCAACGGGAAAAACCAGCAAGAGGGCGAGAATAAAAGACGTTTTCATGTTTTGTGAAAACCGATTGAACCGCCTTTCCACCGGTGTGAAAAGCCGAAAGCAGCGCCTCGACCCGGCGTGATTGAGAGTGGGTACACAAATCGACGCGCCCACAATGCTTCCCTCTCCCTTCAACGGGAGAGGGACCGAGGGTGAGGGGTGGTCCAACCCAATGCGCCGCCACCACCCGCTTCTAATCACGCCCATCCGCCCTCAAAACGATTTCGGACCGCACACCCGCTGTTCCACCTGCAACGCCTCCTGTTCGAGCGGGCCGTTGGGGTAGCCAAAGGTGAAACATTCCCAGAGATATTGCTCCAGGAACGGCTCGATGCCACCGAGCCGTTCGAATTGCGCCACGTGCGCCAGTTCGTGCACAACCATCCGCCGGATCTGCCACCAGTCGGTTCGGATGTAGATGCCGTATTGCAACGCCAGGCCGGCGGTCTGCGGCGTGATGAACCGCGTGCGCAGGATCGCGTCGCGCAACACCGCATGCGTGGGCATCGGTATCAGCGATACCGACATCAACCGCACCCGTCGTGGATGCTCCACGCCGGCCAGTTCGGCGTCGGCCAGTTGGGCCGCCGTCAACAACACCCCACCGGCAAGGATGAGCTGTTGTTGTTCCCGCGCCCAAGCGCAAGCCAGCGGATGCACTTTGGCAAATTCTTCCTTCGTCATACCATCCTCCTGCCGTGTGTTGAATTTCCCGCATATTACCCTGCCAACAAGGGGGGAATTTTCCTACTGATTCGCCCCCGCGGCCGCGCTCGTCCGTGGAAGAATGGGGTGTGCGCCCAAGAAGCAATCAGGGCCACTGAAAATTTCCAAATTAACTCCATGCCATCCGCCCGTTTCGAACCCGCCCGGTTTGGAGTTCAAGCTTCAGCTTGTGGAGGGCGACGTCGCCATGTCTGCAGCCTCGTGGATTTTCTTTCGCATTCCAAACCCCAGTTACTTTCTCGCTACAGCGCTCCGCAAGTGAGGGGCTGAATACTGAACACTGTTTACCGAACACTTCTCTCGCTCACGTCCACAACTGCCGGTCCAGGCTGCGGAACTGGATGGCTTCGGAAATGTGGTCGGCGGTGATGTTCTCGGCGGCGGCAAGGTCGGCGATGGTGCGGGCGACCTTGAGAATCCGATCATAAGCGCGCGCGCTCAACTTCAATTCGGCCATCGCCATCTTCAGCAATTCAAGCGTCGCCTCGTCCAGCGCGCAGTTCGCCTTGAGTTCGCGCGTGCCCATGCGCGCGTTGCACGTGATGCGCGGCTTGCTGGCAAAACGCGTCTGCTGCCGTTGCCGCGCCGCCATCACCCGCGCGCGGATTTCCGCCGACGCCTCGCCCGTGCGGTCGGCGGTGATTTCGCGGAACTTCACCGCCGGCACTTCCACGTGGATATCGATGCGGTCGAGCAGCGGCCCGGAGACGCGCCCGAGGTAATTCTGGATTTCGCGCGGCGAACAGCTCGACTCGCCCGGCATCTTGCCGTCGGGCGTGGGGTTCATCGCGGCCACGAGCATGAATTGCGCGGGAAAAGTCATCGTGCCCGCGGCGCGTGAAATCGTGACGTGCCCCTCCTCCAGCGGCTGACGCATCGTCTCCAGCACGCTGCGCTTGAACTCCGGCAATTCATCCAGGAACAACACGCCGTGATGCGCCAGTGAGATTTCGCCGGGTGTGGGATTGATGTTGCCGCCCAGCAGCCCGGCATCGCTCGCCGTGTGATGCGGCGCGCGAAACGGCCGGCGTGTCACCAAAGCCTGGCCGGGCGACAGCAGCCCCACGATGCTGTGAATCTTCGTCGTCTCCAGCGCCTCCTCCAGCGTCAACGGCGGCAGAATCGTGGACAGCCGCTTGGCCAGCATTGATTTGCCCGTGCCCGGCGGGCCGATGAGCAACACGTTGTGCCCGCCCGCCGCCGCAATCTCCAGCGCGCGTTTCACCGTCTCCTGGCCCTTGACCTCCGCGAAATCCACGTCGTCTTCCAGCGGTTGGTCGAAGAGGCGCGATACATCCACGCGCGTGGGATTGATGACCGTCGCGCCTTCGAGAAAACTCACGGCCTCCTGCAAATTCTGAATCGGGATGACCTGCAAGCCCGCCACCACCGCCGCTTCGGCCGCGTTGTCGGCCGGCACGAGAATGCCGGTCTTCCCATCCGCCCGCGCGCGCAGCGCAATCGGCAGCACGCCCTTCACCGGACGCACGCCGCCCGTCAACGCCAGTTCGCCCACGATGAGAAAATTCTCCAGTTGATCACACGCGAACTGGTCGCTCGCCGCCAGCATGCCGATGGCGATGGGCAGGTCGAAGCTGGGGCCTTCCTTCTTCACGTCGGCGGGGGCCAGGTTGATGGTCGTGCGGCCCATCGGCACCTTGAAACCGGAATTGGAAATGGCCGTGCTGACGCGGTCCTGCGACTCGCGCACCGCCGCGTCCGGCAGGCCCACGATGACGATTTTCGTGTCGCCCCAGCCCGCGTTGACTTCCACCTCGACCGCGTAGGCGTCGATGCCATTCACCGCGGCCGAACAAACCTTGGCCAACATGCGCGCATGGTATGAAGCACCCCCGTGCCAACTGCAATGAAGATTTTTGACGGTGAGCCTGTGGGGGGACGCCTCGCCACACGCTGAAGCGTGAACTCCAAACAAGAGAATGATTCACTCCGGAATGCACCGGGCTCATCAGGAGGAAAGCATGTTGACAAATCTATCACGCCATGCCACATTGCCTGCGTCGTATGCGCCAGGGAGCGCCACCGTCCAGAACGGTCCGGCCACGCGCCTTCCGTCCGCGCTCCCTCGCGCCCGCATGGCCCGTATCCCCTTGGCACGTTCCCGATCCACCCTCCTTCCGGAACAGGCGGAAATATTTTTACCCCATTGAAAATGAACACCCTCCAACACCTCCCACCGCCACCGTCCACGTCCATCCACTTAAATCCACATCTGCGGCCCCTCAAAATTCTGGTAGCAGTCCCGCCCGGCGGGATAACGAGGCTCTGACTCCCGAACGGCGGGCGCCTCTTTTGAGTTTCTTTAAAATTCGCGCGCTTGAACCCCGAACTTGGAACTTACTTCTTCTTCCCGACCGGCACATCTGGTGGCGGCACCAAGCCGTCATCCGGCTGGTTCCACAAACGATATGGATCGTGCAGCCGCCGCATCTCCGCCAACAACAAGGCTTCCATCTCCGCGAGCTTGCCTGCATAACGCGGGTCCTTCGCCAGATTCACCTGGTGCGCCGCCGGCTTCACGCCCGTCAAGGCAATCACCCGCGGATCGTGATGTTGTTCCAGCAATTCGTCGGGATTTTCCGCCAGGTTGAACAATTGTGTTTCATGCACCGCGCCATCGTTGCCGTCATACTTGATCAGCTTCCAGTCCCCTTTCTTCACGCAACGCATGCCCGGCTTGGTGCCGCCGCAGTGCACGCCGTAGAGCACCTCCCGAATGCTCCCCTGCCGCCCCTCCAGCACCGGCTTGAAGCTCAGTCCTTCGTTCGACTCCGGCGCGCGGATGCCCGCGACGTCGCACAGCGTCGCCAGCACATCCAGCAGGTAAATGTTCCCTTCCGCGCGCGAGCCGGGCTTGATGCCCGGGCCTTTCACGATGAACGGCACGCGCCACGTGGGTTGATACAGATTCTGTTTGCCCTGCAACCCGTGCCGCCCGATGGCAATCCCGTGGTCCGACGTGAAGAAGATCCACGTGTTGTCCAGTTCGCCCATGGCCTCCAGTTTCTTCAGCACGCGCCCGATCTGGCGGTCAATGTTTTCGATGCACGCGAAGTAGCGGCCCCGTTCGTTGCGGATGGTGCGCTCATCGCGGTTGGTCCACACTCCGATCGCCTTGGTTTCGTCGCGCTGGTCGGGCAGCAACGTCGTGGGGAACGGATGCGCGGGCAGGTAATTGGCGGGCAAGGGAGGCTGTTTGGAATTGGCCGGCGGCAATGCCGCGGGGTTCGTGTGATTGATGGCGCCATACTTGGCCAGCAATTCCGGCAGGCCGTTGCGCGGGTCGTGCGGATGCGCAAAGCCGAAGTAGATGAGGAACGGATCGGTGTCCTTCGCCGCCTGCCGTTGCTCCAGGTATTCCAACACCCGGTCGCCGTGCCAGGCAGTTCCCGTGGCGTCCGTGCCGCTGTTGCCCTTGGCGTCCATCCGGACGGTGAACATTTTTTTGGCCGCCTCATAACTGTTGCCCGGTTTGCCGGTGCGCATGGTGTCGTACCCCGCCCGGTTGAACACCGCCGCGATCGTGTTCTGCTCCAGGTCCGGCGGACAATGCTCCTTCGCCCCGGGCGCAATCGGCAGGTGCCACAACGTGCGCCCGCACTTGATCATGTGGCGCGACGGCGTGCACACCCCGCTGATGAACGCCCCCATGTGATACGCGCCGTCCAGCGTCATTCCCTGCGCGGCCAGCCGGTCGAGGTTCGGCGTCTGCAACGGCGACGTCCGGTCATACGCCTTCAATTCGAGCGGCGACTGATCGTCCGTGATGATGAACAGGATGTTGGGCCGTTTGTCCGCCCCGGATGCGCCCGGAACCACGGCCAGCACCGGCAGAAGCAATGCCAGGCCGTAAACGCTGGCCCGGCAACGCCATTTCGAAGCTTTTATAGACATGGCTTTCTGAGCTTGAGCAAACCCCATTCCCGCGCTCATTCGCAAATCAAAAATGCCCGCCGGAAAGGCCATGCCCCTGCGGCCGGATGCCCGCACACGGCGTTTCGCCGCTCGCTCGCCGTGATCGGGCGGAATCGGGCAGTTGCGGGAGTTCGCCACTGCGGACGCCGCCGACTGTGCCAACTGGGCAAATTATTGTTGGCGGAGTTTGCACGGTTGCCGGGATCGCCCGGTTTGCTTTCAACGCTTCTTCCCCCGCGGTGCGCGCTCGCGAATCTTCTCCACGTTCATCGCGATGCCGAACTGGCCCAGTTCGTAACGCAGGTCAAACCAGCCGTCGTAATCCGTGTCCTTGCGCACCCGCGGTCGTCCGCCCGGCCCGCGCTCCGTGATTTCCTCGTCGATGCGCCCGTCGCGATTCGCGTCGATGATCGTCACCGCGCCCCGCCGCCATTGCCACGCCGGCCCGTCACGCTCGATTCGCTCCCACGTGAAGAAATCCACCGCGCAGCGGAGAAAGAGAAAAAGCGCCAGGCCCAGCGCCGCGAAACCGGCGGCCGCGATGAGTTGCCCGCGCGAACGGCGTGGCCAACGATCAATCACCGGGGCGCGCACAACCGCCTACATCCCCATGATCTGGTAGCCGCAATCCACGTAGAGCACCTGGCCCGTGATCGCCGCCGCGCCGTCGCTCGCCAGGAACACGCCCGTGGCTCCAAGTTCATCCGGCAGCACGTTGCGCTTGAGCGGCGCGTGCTCCTCGTAATGCTTGAGCATCGTGGAAAAGCCGGAGATGCCCCGCGCCGCCAGCGTGTTCACCGGGCCGGCGCTGATGCAGTTCACGCGGATTTTCTTCGGCCCCAGATCGTAGGCCAGATACCGCGTGCTGGCCTCCAGCGCCGCCTTCGCCACCCCCATCACATTGTAATGCGGCACCACCTTTTCCGCCCCGTAATAGCTCATCGCCACGATGCTCCCCCCGTTCGTCATCAACGGCGCCGCCGCCCGCGCCAGCGCCACCAGCGAATAGGCGCTCACATCGTGCGCCACGCGGAAGGCTTCGCGGCTCGTATTCACGAACTGCCCTTCCAGCGCGTCCTTCGGCGCAAATGCCACCGAATGCAGCAGCAAATCCAGCTTGCCGAACTTCGCGCCCGCTTCCTGGAACACCCGGTCGATCTCCTCATCCTTCGTCACATCGCACGGCAGCAACAGCGTGTCCGCGCCGAACGCGCCGGCCAGTTCCTCGACGTTGTCCTTGAGCCGTTCGCCCTGGTAGGTGAACGCGAGCTTCGCCCCCGCCTTGTGCCACGCCTGCGCGATGGCCCACGCGATGGACCGCTTGTTCGCCACCCCGAAAACAATCCCGACTTTGCCTGCTAACAATGACATAACGTTTGTTCGTTTGACCGTGAGTGCCGCCCGGCTTTCGCCGCCGCGTCCGCCTAGCAGTAGGTCAATTTCCCCGCCCTGACAAGCGGCAAGCGGTGAATTCCCGCCCCCCAGGACGACATTTAACCGTTATCTGCCACAAGCTCAGCAACCGCCTTATCGACATCCACTTGACTCATGAAAGAAAATGCTGGGCGCAAATGTGCTGCCACGCGCCGATGTCCATGAGCATCACTCTCTCGATATCAATGCGGCCAAGCAAGGCCGGATGTGGCGCGAATGCGTAACACTGGCCCGCCGGCGGAACGATGCCGCGCTCATGCAATTGCGCCACTTGAAACGACAGCAGGTGCTCCTCCTGCCAGGCTTGCGTGTTCACCAGTGAAACGAATTCCTCAGGTGTGGAAGCAACTGTCGAATATGTTCCCTCGATGACAGAAAGTTCGTCCGTGCCGCCGTCCGGTCGTCGAAGAAACCAATCGCCAAACTTCGTCATGAAAACAGGCGCGACCCGCCCGCCCATCATGGCGGACCAGTAGCCGAGCCACGTGCGCGCGTTCGCCTCCGGAAGGCTTTGAATCACCAGGTCATCCCATGTGAGTATGGAGGACATGCGGAAACACCTAACGCTTGGCTATCAAACGGATCATTCTCAGAATATCTCGAAACGCCTGCTCCGCGCCAACCACAAATGGTGCTTCGTCAGAGCCTCGTTACCTGGCTGCTACCAGAAAAGGATTCACACTCGCACAACCGCCTGGCGGATGAAGCGCTTTTGGAGGGCGTCGTACACGTTGACCGCAAAGGGTTCGGAGGCGTAATCAAACAACACCTGGGCGATGCCGCGCATCTGGCGGAATTGCTGGTAGGTGATGATGCCCAGCAATCGGGCCGCGTTCCACGGGCTGCGCTGCACCGTCGCCGCCACGAGCGTTTTGCCAAGGTAGGCTTCGCCGTCCACGCGCAACTGGCCGCGCGCATGCCTGGCGAGCAAACGGCGTTCGGCCTGTTTAAGAATCGCATGATTGTCGCTGCGGCCGAGCATGAGGTGGTTGGCGGAGCGCAAATCGGCGGGCGTCAATTCGCGGTCGGTTTTCACCAGCAGCCGTCCGCTGCGCATTTCGCAATCGCCGAAGTGGAATTGCGCGATGCGTTCGGCCTCGGCGCGCAGCAATTCGACTTCGCGGGGCACGGGCGTGTCGGCCGGGTAACTGATGATGACGCGTTCGAGGAAAAGATCTTTCAACACGCCCTGGCGGCGCGGTTGGACGACCGGCGCGGGCGCGCTGCCCTTGCGGAATTTCAGCAACCAGTCCACAAGCGTGTCGTCGCGCCGGTTGGGATTGTAGAGCCATTCCCACGAGTGATGCCCGGTGTGTTTCAATTCATCGTAGCGATGGCGGTATTTGAGGCGTTTGAGTTCGGCGATCAACTCGCGCGAGCGGTTCACGGGCACGATGTCATCGTTCTCGCCATGAACGCACCAGACGGGAACGGACTTGAGCGCCTTGAGCGCGGCGACGTCGCCGCCGCCGCACACGGGCGCGATGGCGGCCCATTGCTCCGGATATTCGCAGGCCAGACGCCACGCGGCGTAACCGCCCATCGACAAGCCGGTGAGATATTGGCGGCGCGCGTCGATGCGATAACGCAATTTCACCTCGTTCATCGCATCCCAGATGTCCGCCTCGCCCATCCAGCGATAACCGACTTCGCCGCGGCCAAAGGGGCTGAGCAGGATGATGTCCTCGCGAAAGCCCCGCTCTTGGATGCGCCAGCATTGCTCGGGAATCATGCGATGGTCCGCATCCGAGCCGTGCAGTGTGACGAGCAGCGGGTAGGCCTTGCGCGCGTGGTAAGTGCGCGGCACCCACAGCGCAAACGGCTGCACGGAGTCGTCGATGGACGAGACGTAACTGGCGATGGAATAACCCGTTGGCGCGCTCACAGTTCGCCGGCGTGCCGGCGGGAGGAAGGTAGCCGTTCGGATGCCGGCAGGCAAATGGAAGTGGGATTTTAAACGGGCGGTCGATTCGGCTGACTCGGCTCGGCGCATTGGATTGACAAAACGGGCCGATTCTGTTGTCCTTATACTTGCCATCAAAGGCGAATGACGTGCAACCATCGTCTTCAATATTAACCAGCCGCATTGTCTCCTTCGTGTACGGTTGCTGCCTGGTTCTTTCCGCCCCGGCGGCGGAGACGATCGGCCCGTGGACGGTGACTGCGACGCCCGGTTCGGCAACTTTGATTTCGGGAGGCGGCGGTTCGTTCCAATGGCTGAACGTCGTCAATACGCCGGTTACTTTGAACGATGCGTTCACCGGTTTCAGCGTCGTTGATGACGGTTTTGCCAATGCCGACAGCGGCACGGTGCTCGAATTTGGTTTTGGCCCCGGGGTGGCGGTGAACGGCCCGGGGGCGGACCTGGTGATCTTTGACGCACGGTATGATGCGGGTGACTACGCGTTGTCAACGAGCCTGGACAATTTCATTCAAGAACTGGTTTATCCCGCGGCTGTGTTTGCCTTTACGGGTGAATCGCGAAGCTACTACTATAATTCCGGCGGGCCTTACTCGGCGCAAATCTGGGCCGCCGGTGTGGACCTCTCCGATCTCGGAGTGGCCGACGGCGCATCCGTAAGCGGCGTGCGGCTGCGCACCGTCAACAGTTCGGGCGATCCCATCGGACTGGCCGTCGTTCCGGAACCGGGCACGCTCGGACTGATTGCCGCCGGTTTGTTTGGGTTGTTGTGCCGGCGGCGCCAAACATGAACGCGGGTAGGCAATTGTTGA
>JBFMBT010000067.1:0-24467 GCA_040754875.1 Verrucomicrobiota bacterium
CGCGGCTGTGTCGAAGACCAGCCGCAGCGCGTCAAATGCAACCAAAGCATCGGACCGGCCATTGCGTCATCTCCGTTTGACCGCATTTCATCATTCGCACTCGAATCCTCACGAACCTCCTGACCTTCCGTTTCAGTCCACGCGCTGCGGCTGGGGACAGCCGCGGTCCGTCAGAGATGCAAGGCGCCATGCGCGTCGCGATGGCGCGCACTGGTCCAAGGCCAAGCTTTTGGATCGAGGACCAGTTTTGCTTTGGTCGGATTGCTCTCGATGTAACGCCGGCTCTTCAGTTCATGCGCCGCATCGCGCATGTACGTATCCCAATAATCCTCCTGCCACAACGCACCGCGCCGCCGCAGCAGCTTGTTGATCGCGTGAGCCGTGAAATCCTTCCAACCGTGAACGATGGTGGACATCGGCATCTCCCCGGTTTTGAACAGAACATGCACATGGTTTGGCATGATTACCCACGCGCGCAGTTCGTAGGGTGAACCATGTCGGAAACGCAGCGATTCTTCGACGACTTGGGCCACGTCACTGCGGCGAAGAAGACACGCCCCGTGGCCTTTGTCCAGATAGGCTTCGAGTTGTCGGCGGCGCTCACGGTCGCTTTCAATGAGAAACAGCGCCTCCCATTCGGAACGCAGAGCGGCAGGGAAGGAATCGATCAATCGGAACGTGACAAACTGAGTCAAGCCCGGCTCATCACGGTGGGGAAGAAAGCCGCGTTCGTTCCACCCGCGGTAGCCTCGAGATTCGGCCTTGCGATTCGGAGCCCCCGACCATTGGCGCTTGCCGGACACAAGCTCTCGTACGCCTGGATTGTACGGCGGCTCGTTGCGCCGAAGGTTGGGATGTGAACTCACCGGACGGGATTGAGCAAATTGAAGCGATGTTTGGCAAGACGTACTTTTCCGGACCGCGGCTGTCCCCAGCCGCAGCGCGTCAAATGCAACCAAAGCATCGGACCGGCCATTGCGTCATCTCCGTTTGACCGCATTTCATCATTCGCACTCGAATCCTCACGAACCTCCGGACCTTCCGTTTCAGTCCACGCGCTGCGGCTGGGGACAGCCGCGGTCCGTCACTGAAACCACCCCAACGGCACGCTCTTGAACTTCTGTGACAGCAACCCGCCCTTCGCCACATAATACGTCAGCAACACGCGCCCGTCATGAAATGTCACGCTCGTGTACGCATACGTTGCGGTTAAATCCGACTCGATGATCTTAGGTTCACTCCACGTCGCCCCCTCATCCTTGGAAACCGCCGCGACCAATGGCGTGCGCGGGCCGGCGTGGTCGCCGCCCAGTTTCACGGTCGGATTGTAAACGAGCAACAGATTGCCATCAGGCATTCGCGCCAGCGTGCTCGGCGATTCCGGCGCGGCCATGGTCCACGGCGCGGCCTCCGTCCAGGTGTCGCCGCCATCCGACGAATGCGCGTGCCAGATCTGGCCCACTTGCGTGCGGATGATTTGCAGCACGCGGCCGTCCTTCAACTCCAGCAAGCCCGGCTCCATCGCGCCGCGTTGCGGACAGCTCGCCATCCCCTTGCCGCGCTTCCACGTGCGACCATCGTCGTCCGAATAATACATCACCGTTTTGAACTCCTCCTTCTTCGTCCACACTTCGCCAGTGAACGACGTCGGACACACAATGCGCCCGCTCTTGAGCCGCAGCACCCGCGCATTGTTCATCACGTAATAGCCCGGCTCCGCCGTGACCAACACCGGTTCGCTCCATGTTTTCGCGTCATCCTTCGAACGGCGAACGAGCACGTCCAAATCCGTCTTTGAATTCTTCATCAAATAAAAGAGCAACACCTCGCCCGAAGGCAGGCGCAAGAAACTCACCGACATCACATTCACCTTGCCGGCGTTCTCAACCAGCGTGTAGCGCGGTCCCCATGTGCGCCTGCCATCCCTGGACTGCGCCGCCGAGATGCGCGCCGCCGCAAAATCCCCCGCCCCGCCGTAAAAATCCGACCACGCCGCCAACAACGTCCCATCCTTCAACACCAGCACATCGCCTTCCGAGTTGCGTTTGTTCTCCGTCGTCCCCGGCGCGATGATTGACTCAATGACCCCATCCGCCGCCAACAACGGCGCAGAAACAAAAAGAAACACCCCAAGCAGCGACACGCGTAGGTTCATGAGCAAATCCTAAAGCAGTTCCGCCTGTAACCGCCATTTCAAAGTCACTCAACCGTTTTCCCCTCAAACGCATCACGAATCACGCATCACGTTTCCCAACTCCCGGATTGCGTCGCGCGCGCCAATCCCTTAACACTTTCTTCATCACCATGAACCCTGAAGCCCGCCTCGCTGAACTGAAACTCGAACTCCCCACCGCGCCCAAGCCCGCCGGTGTTTACAAACCCGTCGTCATTGTCGGCAATCTCGCTTACGTCTCCGGCCACGGCCCGTTGAAGCCGGACAAAACCAGCATCACCGGCCGCGTCGGCGCGGACCTGGATCTCGAGGGCGGCAAGGCCGCCGCGCGCCAGGTCGGCCTCGCGATTCTGGCGACGCTACGGTCCGAACTCGGCAGCCTCGACCGCGTCAAGCGCCTCATCAAGACGCTCGGCATGGTCAACAGCACGTCCGACTTTCGCGAACATCCCAAGGTCATCAACGGCTACAGCGAACTGATGGCCGAAGTCTTCGGCCCCGACAACGGCGTGGGCGCGCGCAGCGCGGTCGGCATGGGCTCGCTCCCCGGCAACATCGCCGTCGAAATCGAAGCCATCTTCGAATTGAACTCGTGATGCCGCGCAAATTCCAACCATTCGCGTGGATCCGCCTTGTTTGGAGTTCAAGCTTTAGCTTGTGGAGAAACGCCCCCGCAAGCACGCCAAAGCGCGAGTTCCAAACTGGAGCAGGATTCGCGTTCAGCAAACCGCCGCGACTTGTTCCCCTCCTGGGAGGGGCAAGGGGTGGGTTCCGCAGCAAACCCGAGCGCACCATTTTCCTCCCAAAGCGGGAAACATGCCTCCCTCTCCCCAAGGGAGAGGGCCGGGGTGAGGGGGAAGGGCGCGTTATTTCACCCGCGATTCCAATCTCAACGTTGGCGTTTTCACTCACCCTGCTCCTCCTCTGCGGCTGCGCCACCACCAATCCACCCAAACCCACCGGCCAGGCCGAGGCGCGTCTCGTCGAACTGAAAATCCAACTCCCTCCGCCCACCAAACCCTCCGCCACCCTCACGCCCGTCGTCATCAGCGGCAACCTCGCCTTCGTCTCCGGCCACATCTCGCGCGCCGCCGACGGCAAACTCATCACCGGGCGTGTCGGCGAAGATCTCGATGTCGCCGCCGGCAAGGCCGCCGCGCGCCAATGCGGCCTCGCGATCCTCGCCAGCTTGCGCCAGGAACTCGGCAGTCTCGACCGCGTCAAGCGCGTCGTCAAAGTTCTCGGCATGGTGAACTGCCCGCCGGGCTTCAAGGAGCAGCCCGCGGTGGTGAATGGTTGCAGCGAATTGTTTCTCGACGTGTTCGGCAAGGAACGCGGCCTGGGCGCGCGCAGCGCCGTCGGTGTCGGTTCGCTGCCCAGCCATGTTGCCGTCGAAGTCGAAGCCATTTTCGAAATCGAATGACGGCCATGTTCCCGCGCAAGACCACTCCCAAAGTCCGCGATGGCCGCGTGCAGCGCAAGGACCGCGCGTCGTTGTCCCCCGATTATTTCGTCGGCAACAACGCGGAGCTCGTCATCGACCGCCAGAAACCGGGCGAAGGTTTCAAGCACTTCCTCAAGCAAAACGACATCAAAGACTTCATCGCGCTGCTGCCGGACTGGCCCGAGCTGTCGCGCGGGTTGCACGCCATCGTGCTGGCGCCCGGCGATCCCGGCGTGGACGGCTGGCACACGACCGGCGTGGTCGGCATCTGCGCGTGGGACCGCAATGTCTGGGTGCGCTGCAACGAATGGTATCACTACGAGCACCAGGATATTTTCCAACGCCTCGGCGTGCCGTGCGAAAAGCAAGGCTCCGGCTACATCTGCAAATTCACGGAACATTCCGTGCGCGCCTTCCAGTTGCTGCACATCCTCCTGCACGAACTTGGCCATCACCACGACCGCATGACCACGAAGTCCAAGAAACACGCCGGCCGCGGCGAAGGCTTCGCCGAAGATTACGCGCGCCGGTACGAAGCGCAGATCTTTGAAACCTATGCCAAACGCTTTCCACTACACTGATTCTTGTTTCGGGTTTCGACATTCGGATTTCGGATTTTATTATTTATGTCCTGGCACCTGATCAAAAACGTCAACGACGTCCCCTCCCCCGCGCTCCTGGTCTATCCCGATCGTATCCAGGAAAACGTGCGCCGCATGATCGCCATGACCGGCGGCACCGAACGCCTGCGCCCGCACATCAAGACGCACAAAATGGCCGAAGTGATGCGCATCCAGCTTGATGCCGGCATCACCAAATACAAATGCGCCACCATCGCCGAGGCCGAAATGGCCGCCGGCGCCGGCGCCCCGGACATGCTCCTGGCCTACCAACCCGTCGGCCCGAACGTGTCGCGCTTCCTCGCGCTCATCCGCCAGTTTCCCAAAACGAAGTTCTCCACCGTCGTCGATGACGAAAGCGCCATTCGCGCCTTGTCACACGCGGCCGGCCACGCGGGAATCTCGTTCGAAGTGTTTGTGGACATCGACTGCGGCATGCATCGCACCGGCATCCCGGCGGGCGTGACCGCCACCGCCCTCTACCATCTCGTCAACGAATTGCCCGGCCTCAAGCCCGGCGGCCTGCACGCCTACGACGGCCACAATCACGCGTCCGACGTCGCCACGCGCACCGAGCAATGCACGGCCTACATGTCCTCCGTACGCGGGTTGCGCGATGAATTGCTCAAGGCCGGCCTGCCCGTCCCGCGCGTTGTCGCCAGCGGCACACCGACGTTTCCCCTCCACGCGAAGGCTGGCGACGTCGAATGCAGTCCCGGCACGACCGTCCTGTGGGACGCCGGTTACGGCAACAAGTTCAAGGACCTTGATTTCCTCCACGCCGCGCTGGTGTTGACGCGCGTCATCAGCCGGCCCGGTTTGAACCGCCTTTGTCTGGACCTCGGCCACAAAGCCATCGCGCCGGAGAATCCGCACCCGCGCGTTTATTTCATCGGTCTGCCCGACGTGAAATTCATTTCCCAAAGCGAGGAACACCTGGTCATCGAAACCGACCGCGCCGGCGAATTTCAGATTGGCGACGCGCTCTACGGCATTCCGCACCACATCTGCCCCACCGTCGCCCTGCACGGCCAGGCCGTGGTGATTGAGAACGGTCAAGCCACCGCCCGCTGGGAAGTCACCGCCCGCGAACGCATCATCACCATTTAGTCATCGATGAACGCGCCACGCGACCCGGCGAGCCTGAAGCAATTCCCCTCCTGGGAGGGGCCAGGGGTGGGTCCATCGCAAGCCTTGCGCGTCAATTTAAGGGGTCATATCAAGACGCATCGACCTCGCCCGACACGGCAACAGCGCCTCCCTCTCCCCAAGGGAGAGGGCCGGGGTGAGGGGGAAGGGAGCGTTGTCTCATCAAGATTTCAGAACCTGAGTCAATGCTTCGCCGACGAATTTTCCGCCAGCTCCCCAATCGCAAATCGCAAATCTAAAATCGCAAATCCCTCATGAGCCACGACGCGCGCCTGCTCCTCATCACGCTGGCCGCCATCGTTGGCCTCATCGTTCTCGTCGCGCGCTTCAAGGTGAATTCGTTCATCGCGCTCATCCTCGCTTCACTGTTCGTCGGCGTGTGCGCGAGGATGGATTTGCCGAAGATCGGCGCCGCGTTTCAGGAAGGCGTGGGCGCGGTGCTCGGCTCCATTGCCATGGTCATCGGCCTGGGCGCCATCATCGGCAAAATGCTCGCCGAATCCGGTGGAGCCGAACAAATCGCCAACACGCTCGTGCGCCTGTTCGGCGAGCAACGCCTGCATTGGACCATGATGCTCGTGGCCTTCATCGTGGGCTTGCCGGTCTTCTTCGCCGTCGGCCTTGTGTTGCTCGTGCCGATTCTCTTCAGCATCGCGCGCGAAACCAAAACCCCCTACCTGCACCTCGTCATCCCGCTCGTCGCCGGCCTGTCCGTCGCTCACGGACTCGTGCCGCCGCATCCCGGCCCCATGGCCGCCATCGGCCTGCTCGGCAGCGCGGGCAGCTTGGATATCGGCAAGGTCATTTTCTATTCCATCATCATCGGCCTGCCCGTGGCCGCGCTGGGCGGGCCGATCTTTGGCAAACTCATTGCGCGCGTCGTGCCGGTCGAAATGTCCGGCCAGTTCGCCGCGCAATTCGCCCGCCGCACCAGCCGCGAACTGCCCGGCTTCGGCATCACGCTCTTCACCATTCTGCTGCCCGTGTTGCTTATGATACTCGCCACGCTGGCGGACCTGACCCTTGCCAAGGACCATCGCCTGCGCGCCTGGGCGGGGTTCGTCGGGCATCCCATCGTGTCACTCACCATCGCGACCCTGTTTTCCTTCTGGTCGCTCGGTTTCGCGCGCGGATTCGACGCCCGCCAGATATTGAAATTCTCGGAAGAATGTCTCGGCGCCGTCGCCGGCGCGTTGCTGGTCGTCGGCGCCGGCGGCGGTTTCAACAAAGTTCTCATCTACAGCGGCGTGGACAAAGCCATCTCGACGCTCACCGCCGACATGCACCTCTCACCGATTCTGTTCGGTTGGATTGTCGCCGCGCTGATACGCGTCGCCACCGGCTCGGCCACCGTCGCCATCACCGCCGCCGCCGGAATCGTGGCGCCCATTGCCGCTGCTCATCCCGGCACCAACCTCGAACTCCTCGTCCTCTCCATGGGCGCCGGCTCCCTCATCCTCTCCCACGTCAACGACGGCGGCTTCTGGCTCGTGAAGGAATATTTCAACCTCACCGTCGAACAAACCCTCAAAACCTGGACCGTGATGGAAACCATCATCTCCCTCGCCGCCTTGGTATTAATCCTCCTCCTCGACCTGCTTATTTAATGATTCGTCCTCGTCCTCGAATCCCGTTTCCCCGCGACCTGAATACTGAACACTGATTACTGAATACTTCCCACTACTTCAACCACGTCGCCTCACTATGCCGCACATAATAATTATACGCCTTCTCCCCCAACAACCCCCGGACCGTCCGGTCCGTCTCCAGCGTCATCTCCCGCAACACCGTTTCCTTCTGTTCCTCCGTCAACGCCGCGTCCTCCACCACCGATTGCCGGCTCAGTAATGAAATCCGTTTCACCTCGTAAACTTCCTCCGCCTTTTTCCGCGGCACCTGGTTGCGCGCCGCCGCGATGCTCAACTGCCGGAAATCCGGGTCCTGCGCGCGCTCGTAATCACGATATCGCGTCTCCCCCAGCGTCTGCCGCAACCCCGCCTGGAATTTTCCGGTCGCCGCTTCGTACGCCTCGCGCACCGAATCATCCGACAAATCCGTCCACGCCCATTGCGAATCAAACTCCTTCTGCGCCTGAAACACCGCGAGGAACTCGCCTTCCGACACATTCATGCCGAACAACGAATCCCGCACCTTGTACGACGTGGGCGACAACCACAACTCGTACTGCCGCCATTCCTCCGGTGTCAGCAATGCGGCGATTTCCGTCTCGCGCCGCTGCTGAATCTGCCGGATTTGCGCCTCGTCCTCCGGCGTCAGCGTCTCCCCCTCCGCCCACACCTTTTCGCGCATCGCCGCTTCCGTGCGATTGTACCGCTCCAGCAGCTTGCGCATCTCGATGCGCTTATCCTCCGGCAAAAACGCCAGCCGCTGCCCAAAGTAATCCTCCTGCCCCTGCGCCTTCATCCGCTCCGCGACGAGATCGACACCCACCAATTCCTGGACGATGTCGCGCTTTTCGAAATCGACTTCCAACTGTTGCAATGCCGCTTCATGATACGCGCGCGGATCCTCCAGTTCCTTTTCCTCCGACTCCCAATAAGTCAAATCCTTCTTCGGAAGCGCCAGCGCCTTGATCCGCGGCGCCATCAGCTTTTCCACATCCGAAATGATGATGTCCCGAATCGTCTCCTCCGGACACCCGATGGCCCGCAGCCGCTGGATATACGTGCGATAATCCTCCGACTCCAGTTGCGCCCATTTGAAGTCGTTGGTCTTTACGACCGTCACGATTTCCGGCTCCTTCACCACCACGGGCGGCGCTTGCTTCACTATCACCTGCGGCTGTGCAGGCTTGGCGCCTATCGCACGGATGAGATAAAGCACACCGCCCAGCAGCGCCAGATTCAGCGCCACCAGCAACACCGCAACCCGGGTTGATTTCATCTCGCACAATAGTACGCAAAAACCCTCGTTCCGCAATAGTGTGATGACCCACGTCCGCCGGAGCCTTCATCACCCGCCACGCAACGCGCCAGCCAGATCTGGCTCTTTGCTTCGCCCGATTTCTGGCGTTGACAGCCGTCCGGCGCGTGAAGAAGTTTAGCCGATATGAATGAACCCAGTCTCACGTCGCGTCGCGATTTCTTGAAGACCACCGGCGCTGTCACCGCCACGTCCGCTCTGGCTGGCGTCACCCTGCCCCATGTCCACGCCGCCGGCAGCGATCAGATCAGCATGGCCCTCGTCGGCTGCGGCGGCCGCGGCACCGGCGCCGCCGCCAACGCCCTCGGTTGCAGCGGCCCGCCCAAGCTCGTCGCCATGGCCGACGTCTTCGACCACAAGCTCAAGGGCAGTTACGATGCGCTCAAGAAGAAATTCAAAGACCAGGTGGAAGTCCCCGATGACCACAAATACCTCGGCTTCGACGCCTATCAAAAGGCCCTGAGTCATTTGAAGAAGGGCGACATCGCCATTTTCGCCACGCCACCCGCCTTCCGCTGGGTGCATTTCAAGCACGCCATCGAAAAGGGCCTGCACGTCTTCATGGAAAAGCCGATTGCCGTGGACGTCCCCACCGGCCAGCGCATGATCGCGCTCGCGGAACAGGCGAAGAAGAAAAACCTGAAAGTCGCCGTCGGCCTCATGGTGCGCCATTGCCGCGGACGCCAGGCGCTGTACAAGCAGATCAAGGAAGGCAAAATCGGCGACATCATCGCCATGCGCGCCTACCGCATGCATCCGCCCGTCGGCTCGGCCTTCACCGATTGGTCGTACAAGAAGGAAGGCATGAGCGAACTCATGTTCCAGATTTCGCGCTTCCACAGCTTCCTCTGGCTCAGCGGCGGCTTGTTCAGCGATTTCTACATCCACCAGATCGACGAATGCTGCTGGATGAAGGATTCCTGGCCCGTCAAGTGCCACGCCATCGGCGGCCGCCATTATCGCGGCGACAACATCGACCAGAACTTCGACCACTACCAGGTCGAATACACCTTCGCCGACGGCACCAAGTTCTTCTTCTACGGCCGCACCATGACCGGCATGAAAGACGAATTCTCCAGCTTCGTGCACGGCGCCAAGGGCATGGCCACCGTTTCCCTCGGCAGTCATCATCTCAACAAGGCTGGCCGCATCTACAAGGGCCATAATCTAAGCAGCGAGGAACAAGTCTGGGCCGCCTTCCCGGAACAGCGCGCCCCCGATCCTTACGAAATGGAATGGCAGGACCTCATCGAGGCCATCCAGACGGACAAGCCGCACAACGAAGTCGAGCGCTCCGCGATGGCCAGCATGATCACCTCCATGGGCCGCTATGCCGCGCACACCGGCCAGGAAGTCACCTGGGAGGAATTCAGCCAGAACAAACACGAGTTCGCCCCCAATGTGGACAAACTCACCCTCGACGGCCCGGCCCCGCTGCTCGCAGTTAACGGAAAATATCCCGTGCCCGAGCCCGGCATCAAGCGCGACCGCGAATACTGACCGCGTTTGAGAACGTTGGGGCATGAAACGCGGCACGCGCAATTGAACATGTTGACAGTGCCGCGGGTAAGAATATATTACGCGGCATGGGCAAAGACTTGGTAACCACCAGCACCGTGACCTCAAAAGGCCAAATGGTGGTACCCGCCGCGGTCCGAAAGCGCTTCAAAATAGAAGGCTCCGCCCCGGTGCGTATTCAGGTCATGCCCAAGGGGTTTTATGTCAGCCTGATCGAACCGCCGTCTGAAACCGAGTTGGCTGAAGTGGAACGGCGCGCCGGTCCTGGTCTGGAAGGCCCGGAGGATGACGAATTGATCCGGCATGCAATCAAAAAGAGTCGTGACGAAAAGACGCGTCGTTCTCGACACTAGCACCGTCATATCCGGCATATTCTGGCGCAACGAATCCTACCGGTGTCTTGTCGCCTTTGCGCACCGGCGTTTTCTCCTCTGCGTGTCCCCTCCCATCGTGGAAGAGTACACACGTGTGGCAGCCATCACTCGAAAGGCCCTCATGGAACAAGGCCGGAAGACGTGCGACCAAAAGCCGTGGCTTGGTTGGCTGGCTGCGAAAGCGCTCTGGTTTTCCCCACATGAATTTGCCGAACCGGTTTGCCGCGATCCCAAGGATGACACCTTTCTTGAATGCGCCGTGTCTGCCGGTGCAACCATAATTGTCAGTCGCGACGAGGATTTGCTCGCGTTGGAAAAGCCCTTTGGCATGGAAATCATGACGCCCAGAGCCTTTCTATCCCGCCTGGCCCAGTAATCCGGTTCATCCCACGGTCGGTCTTGGCAGACCGCCGAGTTCTCACTTATCCACCCGGAAAAAACTCGCCGCAATCGGCCGGTGGTCTGAACCCGCGCCCCAGTTCGCCAGCGTCAGCGCGAACGTGCCATCCTTGTTCCACTCCCGCGCCATCGGTTTGCTGATGAAAATGTAATCAATCCGCTCGTAGGTGTCCTTCACACCGTAGTAGTACGTCCATGTGATGTTGCGCGGCGAATAATACGGAACCGGGTTCGGCAGGTTGTCGCCGTTGCGCTCCGCCGGCCGCGTATCCACCAAACCATCGGCGCCGCGTCCACCCAGCAGCGTTTTGATAGGCTTGGAATCGCGCGTGTCATTGAAGTCGCCGAGCACCACGAGGTTCGCGCGCGGGTTGGCCGCCAGCCGCGCCGAGATGATTTCGCGCAACCGCAGCGCCTCCTGCTCGCGCATATCCGCTTCGCTTGCCACGGGCACGGGCCGCTTGGATTTCAAGTGCGCCGTGATCAGGGTGAACGTGTAATCCGCGCCCACCTTGATGTCCACCTCCGCAAACCCGCGGCTCACATACAATCGCCGCCCGTTGAGCAGATAATTCTCATTCGTATGCGGACGCCGCGCCACAATGGGAAACCTGCTCAGCACCGCCACAAAGATGTTCGTGTCGAATCCGCGCACGTGCTCCCAATGCGGAAAATCCAGCCCCTCCGCTTTCAACGACGCGCGCAATTCCAGCAGCGCGTTCGTGGTCCCCATTTCCTGCAACGCCAGCACGTCCGGATTGAGCGCGCGGATGCCCTCGCGAATCTTCGCTTTGGCCGCCTCGGTCTTCGCCGTCCGCGTGCCGATGGCCTTGTCGAGGTAATTCTCCACGTTGTAGGTCGCGACGGTGAACGTTTCCGCCGCGCGCAGGCCAAACGCCAGCAACAGCGCGAACGCACACAACACCCGCTGGAACAGAGCCAACTTCATGGCCAGTTGGATAGCGGAGCTCGGGTGCGGTTACAACGTCAAACCAGGTTCTCATTCGTGTCCATCGATTCATCCGCGGTGAGATTTTCCGCCTCTGTGGGGAGATTCGCTGTCTTGGAATCGCGCATTCGGTTCAAACGCAGGCGTGACGCACGCACGCCGAATTGTTAAACCGTGTTCATGCAATGCTGCTCACCGTTGGAATCAATGGCATGAAGCACTGGTATTTCATTCTTAGCATGCTGCTCGTTGCTCCAGTTTATGGAAAATCACTCATATCCGCGGAGGATGCTGCGATAAATGCGATTATTCGAGCTTTGCGCGAGCAGAACGGCCGCGTTACGAATTGGGCAGCAGTATCAGCTTACGTACCACTGAACAAATTGAACCAGAATCTATACGGCAAAGATGTCTGGCCGATTCAGGTTACATACGTTTTTGCGCCGGTCGGCTTCCGACTTCCGATGGAAGACAACGCCGAACTAGTCTTGATCCGAAGCACGCCGATTGACGGGAAGGAAGGCCGGGGGTTGGGACGGCATGCGATTGTTGACCGGCTGGGCTTGGTGGAAAAAACATGGATTGAGGAGAAGGATTTCCAAGAATGGTCAAGCACCGTCGGCTTTACCCTGCCAACGCGCGTTGGCCCGATTGATTTACGGGACGCCGCGCCGATCGAGGTTGATTACAGTTCTTTGGAGGATCAAACACCAAGTCGCTATCGCAGTTCCATGGTACGTGCTTTCTTGGTTATCGTGTTCGTCAGTGGTGGAATCGCCCTGGCGATTCATTGCATTGGGAAACGATCAGCGGCCCGGTCGAGGTAATTCTCCACGGTATACGTCGCCAATCGCAATCCACAGCGCGAACGCACACACTGGAACAATGCCTACTTCATGGCCAGTTTGGATGGCGGGCGTCGCCAGCGGTTACAATGCCAAATCGCGCGCTTGCAAGCGGCGGCGTGAACCTGCGGTGCCACTTTGGCAGGACGCAGGAACGGTGCCTCCCTCTCCTTGGGGAGAGGGCCGGGGTGAGGGGGACCAACGCATCGCCTGTCCGAAATGCCCGGGATGAAAATGCTACGATCCCATCAACCGACATCGCCCGGTTTTGATCGCACTCGTTAACCAGTTCCAGGCGTGACGGCGCTACGCCAAATTGTTACACACACTTCATGCAACATCCCTTGTACCACATCGCACTCTGTTTCTGCCTGGGCGCGTCACTCCTGCTCCCCGCGCACGCCCAGGAAATCCGCGACCTCGGCTCACGCCTCGAATTGTTCACCGACCATTACCTCATCGACAAACTGGACGGCACGCAACTGAAACTCCACGAGCCGAAGCTCGCGGATGTCGCCATTCAGTTCGACAAACCGTGGGAAGGGCCGTTCTGCGGTTACACCACCGTCATCAAGCATCCCGCGAAGCCGCTCTATCAAATGTATTATCGCGGCCTGCCGGTCGCGCGCGGCGACGGCTCCACCAACGAAGCCGCCTGCTACGCCGAAAGCCCCGATGGCATCCGCTGGACCAAGCCCAACCTGCGCCTCCACGAAGTCAACGGCACGCGCGACAACAACTGCATCCTCCATCGCGCCGCGCCATTCTCGCACAATTTCAGCCCGTTCTACGATACGCGCCCCGGCGTGCCCGACGACGAACGCTACAAGGCACTGGCCGGCACCTCGAAGACCGGCCTCGTGCCGTGGGCGTCCCCGGACGGCATTCGCTGGCGCAAGTTGCGCGACGAAGCCGTCTTCCGCAAAGGCGCGTTCGATTCGCAGAACGTCGCCTTCTGGTCCGAACACGAGCAATGTTACGTGCTGTATTTCCGCATCTTCACCGGCGGCACCGTGGATGAAAAAGTCTGGCAACCGAAAGGTTACCGCACCGTGAGCCGCACGACGTCGAAGGATTTCCTGAACTGGTCGGAGCCGCAACGCATGAGTTTCGGCGGCACGCCGCCCGAGCATTTGTACACCAACCAGACGCATCCCTATTTTCGCGCGCCGCACCTTTACGTCGCGCTGCCGATGCGTTTCATGCCCGGCCGCAAGGTGCTCACCGACGCGCAAGCGACAAAGCTCGGCGTGGCCAAAGGCTACGGCAGCGATTGCGCGGAAGCCGTGCTTATGACCAGCCGCGGCGGCACGCAATACGACCGCACCTTCATGGAAGGCTTCATCCGCCCCGGCACCGACCTCGGCAACTGGGCGTCGCGCGCCGGTCTCACCGCGCTGGGCGTCGTCCCCACCGGCCCGGCCGAGATGTCGCTCTACAAACAGGCGCACTACACGCAACCCACCGCGCACCTGTTGCGCTACACGCTGCGCACCGACGGCTTCGCCTCACTCAACGCGCCCTACAAAGGCGGCGAGATGACCACCAAGCCGCTGAAGTTTTCCGGCAAGCAACTCGTGCTCAATTTTTCCACCAGCGCCGCCGGCTCCGTGCGCGTGGAAATCCAGGACGCGCAAGGCAAGCCCATCCCCGGCTTCGCGCTGGCCGATGCCACTGAAACCATCGGCGACGACATCGAACGCATCGTCGCGTGGAAGAATGGAAGCGACGTAAGCAAACTCGCCGGCCAGCCCGTGCGCCTGCGTTTCGTGATGAAGGACGCGGATGTGTATTCGCTGAGGTTCAGGTGAAACACACGTTGTGATCAAATCGCGAGCATCGCAAACCAACAGCTTCATTTCGACAAAGCGCTGGAACAGTAAAACCCTCTCCTTGGGGAGAGGGCCAGGGTGAGGGGGACCGCCGCGTCTCCAACCCACACGGTCTCGAATGGAACCACCGTTGCCATCTTCATCCCGTGACATTTCGCCTCGTTTCCATTAGCCTAATCCCAATCACTGACACTCTATGAAAACTCTCTTTCGCTGGATGGGTCGTCTGACGTTGCTTGCGTTTCTCGCCACCAACCTCGCAGCCGCGCCGCTCAAGGTCCTCATCGTCGATGGCCAGAACAACCACGACTGGAAGGGCACCACGCCGCACTTGAAAAAACTCCTCGAAGAAACCGGCCTGTTCACGGTTGATGTCGCCACCACGCCGCCGTCCAAGGGCGACATGAGTGCGTTCAAGCCGAAGTTCTCCGATTACGCCGTCGTCGTTTCCAATTACAACGGCGATCCGTGGTCCGATGAAACGAAGGCCGCGTTCGAGAGCTTCGTGCGCAACGGCGGCGGCTTCGTCTCCGTCCATGCGGCGAACAATTCGTTTCCCGAGTGGAAGGAATACAACAAAATGATCGGCCTCGGCGGCTGGGGCAACCGAAGCGAAAAGGACGGCCCGTATGTCCGCTATTGGGAGGGCAAGATCATCAAGGACATGGCGCCCGGCCGCGGCGGCAGCCATGGCAACCAGCATGAATTTGTCGTCGAATTGCGCGACACCGAGCATCCCATCACCAAGGGCCTGCCCGCCAAATGGATGCACGCCAAGGACGAATTGTATGATCGCCTGCGCGGCCCGGCCGAGGGTTTGCACGTGCTGGCCACCGCCTATGCCGACCCCGCCACGCGCGGCTCCGGCAATCACGAACCGATGCTCATGGTCCTCAATTACGGCAAGGGCCGCGTCTTCCACACCACGCTCGGCCACGCCAGCCCCGGCGTAAAGACCGCCCAGGAATGCGTCGGCTTCATCGTCACCCTCCAGCGCGGCACCGAATGGGCCGCCACCGGCAAGGTCACGCAAAAAGTTCCCAAAGATTTCCCCACCGCGGACAAGGTGAGTTTGCGACAATAATTGCATCAACCGCCCCGGCGTGCGCGTCAGCGTCCTGGAGTGCGGCAGTCCTGTGCCGCTTTGTTGCGCTTGGTAAATGCGGCCGCGCAATTTTCTCTCCACATTTCGCGTGCCTTACGTCCTTTGCGGACCGCGGCTGTCCCCAGCCGCAGCGTGTGAAATGAAACGAAACGTCGGGAGGTTCGTTTGAAACAGTGTACGTGAGGTGGTCATGACGTCGCACGAATATCGCATCACAGACAGTCCCGTACGTCGGTTGCAGATGACACGCTGCGGCTGGGGACAGCCGCGGTCCACCCGCGCAAACGCGTGTCTTACTCTTGTTTGGAGTTCAAGCTTTAGCTTGTGGAAAGACGCCTCGCCCGCACGCTGAAGCGTGAACTCCAAACAAGGCGTGTACACGTGATTCGCAAGCACCAGGCGCGTGGAGACAATGACGTTGCTGCCCCCGAGGACGGGGGCACTCCGGCGGCAACGCGTGTTCGGCAAGCCACTTTCCATTCCCCTCTTCCCCATTTTTCTGTCCCCCATCTTTCTGTCAGCTTCCAGCCCTCACTTCATCAACTTCCGCGCCCGCTCCACGATGTACTCCCACTGAAACGCCGGACCCGGGTCCGTCTTGTTCGACTGAATGTGGTAATGGCCGATGAGCCCCTGGTAATTCGCGAGCTGTTCATCCGGCAGTTTGTGCGGCACGGGCTGGCCGTTCGCATCGCGCGGATAATCGCATTTCAATTTCGGGAACACGCGGCACAACGTCGCCGTCAGCTTGATCAATGAATCATACTGCTGCGGCGTGTAATCGTACTGACGCAACGTCGTCCCCTGAATCGTTCCCACCACCGGCAGCGGCCGCATCGGACGCCCCACAAAATTCGGCGTGCGCACGCCGCCGTCGCCCATCCGCTCGGGAATGGTGATATACGGCAGTCCCTTGTCATCCAGTTCGTACCATTCCTCAAACGGATCCTTCGAGCCGACGCGATACGCGCCCATGTTGGCAATCTCCACGCCGATCGAGCGCGTGTTGGAAATCGTCGCGTGCCACGCGCGCTCCTTCAAATCCAGCGTCTGATAAATCGTGCCATCGATGTCGATCATGAAGTGCACGCTCAGACAGCGTACGTCGTGCAGCACCTTGAAACACTGCCGGCTCGTGCCGCACACATCGAAGTGATAAACGAACTGGTCCACCACATCCTGCAACTGCTCGAGCGTCCAGCCGCCGCCACGAATATGTTCCAGGTGCGGCTCCGTCGCATCGTTCCGCCGCAAGCCGTAGCGGTTGGGCGACCGCAATGCCGTGACCTTCTCCTGCGACGTCTTCCAGTCGGCCTCCTCGAACGGCGCGAACCGGCGCTCCACGCGGTACGCATCGTAGCCGCCGGGGTCCATCCACAACACCACCGGCGCGCCCGTGTGAAAGAGTTGTCCCGCCACCACAATCTCATCCCCGCGCCGTGGCAACTGCGCGCCCGGCTTCGCGGGCACCCGGCAACCCGTCACGAAAATCACGGCCGCAAGACCACACCACGGGAGTTTGCGAAGAAGACTGGAAATCACGCGCCCTAAACGATTGGAGCCATCCGGCATCGACGCATGTTGAAGATTCACAGGAGGATGTCAACTGCAGGTCTTTAAAATCCCTTTAAACTGGACCCTTGTTCCGGTTTACGTGCACTTGACTCCGTTTACGTTGTAAACGACATTCGAACCATGCCAACTGTGGTGCAATCGTGCCGGATTGAAAAGAACCACGCGGCGCTGCTTTCGCGCCAGGCCAAACGCCGCCATCTCGAAGTGTCCACCCTGAGCAGCCTCTACTTGACGGAAAAGGCGCTGGAGGAAGAGTTCCCTGGCATTGGATTTCGCGACTCGGCCGGCGGGCGCGAAGCGTATGTGCTGGGTCATCGGGTGGCGGTCTGGGAGGTAGTGGATGCGTTTCGCGAGGCCAGGACCGTGGCCCGGACCGCCCGCCACTTCCGTTGGCCGCCCGCGCTGGTGCGGTGCGCGCTGGCCTACGCCAAGGCTTTTCCCAAGGAAATCGAGCAACAGCACAAGGCCGAGGTAGGCGCGTGAAGCCGCGTCTGCTGGCTGATGAAAACACGTCGCACCGGTTGGTGTCGGCGTGCCGGCAAATCGAAGCCGGCTTTCCCCTCGTTCACATTTCCGAATGGGAGAACGGCGCTTACCTGTCCACCCAGGATCCGGCGCTCCTGATGACCCTGCGCGAGGCGGGGCTGATCCTGGTGGGCTTTGACCGGGCCAGTCTCCCGATGCACGCCGGACGGTTGACCCGGGAAGGATTGGGCCACGCCGGGGTGATCCTCTTCCGCCGATCCGTGCCCTCCATCGCTTACGGCAAGCAAGCCCGGTTGCTGGTGGCCCTGTGGCGCGAGGCGTCCGCTTGGGAGTGGGCCGACCGCATCGAGTATCTGCCGCGGTTGTAGCTCCGCCGGACCGCGGGCATTCTGCCCGCTTACGACGGAGCAAGCCGGTTCGGGTGCAACTTCAATTTGCCCGGCACACCAACCGATATGGTAAAATCGGTTCGGGTGGAATTGTTCCCTTGCTTGGCACGCCGTATCGTAAGCGCGACTGGAGTCGCGCGGTCCGCGGTTGTCCCCAGCCGCAGTCCATCAACCCGACGCGGCCCGCTTGCGCGTGTAAAAGAAATAAATCGGCACACCCACCGCCACCAGCGCCGCGCCCAGCGCGCAATTGATCAATCCCGGTTTGCCCGCGGCCACCGCCGCGCGATACGTCGTCACATCGTTGTAAATCGTCAGCACCAGGAACACTGCGGCGAACACCACGAAAATCCACGGCAACACCGGATAACCCGGCACGCGATACGGACGCGGCGTGTCCGGTTCCTTGCGCCGCAGCACGAACACCCCGAATGCCCCCGCGCCGTAAAACACCCAGCTCACAAAAATCAGCGTGTCCGTCAGCGTGTCGAACGTCCCGCTGAACAACAGCAGCACGCTCCACGCCCCCTGCACCGCGAGGGACGCCGCGGGCGTGTGATAACGCGGGTGCGCCCGCCCGAGGAATTGCGGGAACACATTGCGCCGCGCCATCGAGAAATACACCCGCGCGCTCGCCAGGATGATCGCGTTGGCCGCGCCAAACGTCGAAACCATCACCACCAGTGCGATGAGCTTGCCGCCGCCCGCGAAACAGCGCTCCGCCACGTCCGCCGCCACGAGCTTCGACCGCGCCATGTCGTCCACCGGCAGCACGTACGTGTAGGCCAGGTTCATCAGCATGTAGATGCCCGTCACCATCACCATGCCCCACACCAGCCCACGTGGCACGTTGCGTTGCGGCTCCTTCACTTCGCCCGCGATGAACGTGATCTTGTTCCAGCCGTCGTACGCCCAGAACGCCCCTTGCAATCCCGCCGCCACCGCCGCCACCAACGCCAGGCCCGTCGGGTTGATGCTCACGCTGTCGCCCGTGAAATGCGACAGCGCGCCGCCGTTGGGCAGCGCAAACGCCGCCACCACCAGCAGCAACATCCCCGCCACCTTTGCGATGGTGAAAATGTTCTGCACCACCCCGCCGAACAGCACGCCCAGGTAATTCACCACCGTCAACCCGATCACCAGCGCCGCCGCCAGCGCCTTCACGCCAAATTCCTTGAACGGCGTGATGTCGCCGATGAACGGCACATGAAACGAAAACGTCGCCAGCGGCCCCGTCAACTCCGGCAGCGGAATGAACTGCGTCGAATACTCGGCGAACACATACGCCACCGCCGCGATGGAGCCGGTCTGGATGACCGCGAAGATGGCCCACCCGTAGAGATACGCGAAAAACGGCCCATACATCCGCTCGAAGTACAGGAATTGCCCGCCCGTGCCCGGAATCATCCCGGCGATCTCCGCGTTGGTCAGGGCGCCGATGAGCGTGATGAGCCCCGCCAGCAGCCAGATCCCCAGCAACAATTCCGGCGACCCCACCTGGCTGGCCATCACCCCCGGCTTGCGAAAAATCCCCGACCCGATCACGCCCCCCACCACAATCATGACGACGGTAAAGAGTCCCAGCGACGGCATCAGCCCGGCATTCACCTGCCGCAAATCATCCCGCTGGTCTGGTTCACTCATCAAATTCCCGGAGATGCGCGCGAGCATACCGGGACACCCCCGCGCAGGGAAGGGAAAGAAAACAACGAAACCCTGTAGCAGCCGAGGTGACGAGGCTCCAACTGACGAACCATCAACGGTTGGATTCTTCAACGCTCAATCGAATAACCAACGTGCTGGATTCCGCCTCCCTCTCCTGGGGGAGAGGGACAGGGTGAGGGCGAGCCCCCCCTTGCGAAGCCTGATGAACAGGTTGCTGAATGCTGAACATCGGTTTCCCGTTCATCCGCGGTTACCCCTCCCCATTGGCATTCATTAGCCGTTCAAACTCATCGCCCAAGCCGCAGTTCCTGTTCCCACGATCGCGGAACAAAGGAGTTCCTGCACCGACGCCTTTTATCGATTGACCACGCGGGCTGATAGGGTTAGGGCGCATTTTGTGAGTGTAATCGATACCACCTTCTCGCCAGTCCGCTTGGTAATGGAAGCCGCGCTCAACCAAAAATTTGTGCTCAGGCCCTTGGGATTAAATCTCAAATGAAGGCTGCAATCGTTCGAGAGGACGTAGAAGCGTGTCCATCCGGAAATTGGACTCCCCACGTTCCCTCCACTCTGTAATCCATGTTGCTTCTCAACGACGCTCACAACCTCCGCCTCCGTCATCCCCGCCCTAAGACCTGAGGCAATCTTAATGGCCTGCTCTTGACTGACATTGTTCGTGGGGAATCTCTGGGCGTAAACGACGCCAACAACCAAAAGCACAATGCAATGAAGAGTGATGCGCGATTTCATGATGCGATGCGCCCTGACGACCCAGCCCACGGGTCGCAACGATTGCGACCGGAGCCGATGGCCGGTTAGCTGCACAATGGTTTTAGGCCACCCTCTCGGTTGTAACACTTGTCTCATCCTTCCATCCTTCCAAAATCACTCCCGGCTCCCTAATCGACTCAACCGGCACATCAGAGACCGTCCGAATGTGCGTCACTAACTGCCGGAGTCTCCGCCAACTCTGCGCACGCAACCCCGAGGCAATGTTGGATGGCAAGTCGCACTCGGCCCCAGAGCGCAGTGCGAACCTGACATATGTCCACCCCATGACATCATCTCCAATCTGGTCGGTCTTTGTGCCAATCAAAACCTTTCGGATGTCCGCCAACAACACGCTGCCGGACGCTTTGCCATCCTGCCAACGCAACCTGCAGCCATCGCTCGCCAGCATGAGCCGAAAACCAAAGAGAAGATCGCGAATCCAAAACAGCGAGAACAAGCCGAGAAAGACGACCGGAACGTAAAGAGAAGCACCCGAGCCGAACTCCAGCGCCAGCCACATGCCCGCAACGACAAAAGCCATATTCACGGCCGCTACCCAACGAACGCGATGATCGTAGATGATCACTGGTTTATTGCAGCGCCCTTGTTGGACCTCATCAGTCGAGCTTCTTCGTTTCATGCTCTAAGAGATAATACTCCAAAGACTCAGACGGAAGCAAGCGGCCCGCCCTTCGTCCCGCGCGCGCGAAGCGTTATGGCTAGGCCTTCGCGTGTTCATTGATGTAGTCTGCGATGCTTGGCCACCCGATCTTCCGAGCAAGCTCGGCAGCGGTGTAACCGTTCGGCGTGCGGGCAGCGCAGTCCGCCCCATATGATACAAGGAGCTTCACAACTCCGAGGTTGCCGGAAAGTGCCTCCTGATGAAGCAAAGTCCAACCGTCGTCACCAATGGCGCTGGCAATACTCCGGTCGCCCTGCAACTGGGCCTCAATCTTCGGGATCATGTTCACGCACATCGGATGGTCTCTAAAACCCTCCGGAACCGCCTGCGGGCGGGAACCTCTGCCGAACAGACGCGCGATCAAACCACCTTTGGGCTTGGACTCTCGCTTGATCTCAATCTGAACGTCAGCCGGGTCACCAAAATCAAGACCCCAAGCCTGATCATGCTCATCGCGCTCCCTGTGGCTCATCCTCGATCTCATCAGGTTCACCGTGAATCCTCCATACGCACGGCCATCAGCCGTCATCATCCAATCCGTGAGATTCCCGAGGGGAGCTGAAACAGCATCACCCTCACTCACCGATGCAAGCCAGTTCGGAGAGTTCAAAAGTGTGCCACTCACCGAATCGCCGTCGAAGCCGATGTCTCCAATCCACATGTGCTCGAATTCCGAGTTCCCATCCGTTCGCGGACCATCGGTAAACGGCAACTTTACCATCGCCATGTCCAGGCCGGGAACGATTCGCCGTCTCTCCCACGAAAGCTCTCGCCACAAGTAGCGGAACGATGCTTGCGCTGCCCGATACGCCTGTTGCATCTCGGGGTCGTTGTTGTCGAACATGAATATTGGCTGGCTCATGGCATGTGGAGATCGGCCTAACTAACTATGTGATTGGGAAGAATTCCCTGTTGTCCGATAATGGCCTTGTAACCTGGAATCCGGTTTCCATGGTTTGATTGGGCTCATTCCCGGCCCCTCTATCGCATAAAGGAACCACACCGGTCAACCCGCCAAACTGCTCAGGCCAGATGCGCGCGGCGTTGTTTCGATTAGCAAGCGAATGGGGGAAAGGGAATGGGGACAATGGGAAAGCAACGTCACCTGAGCATTTATCAGCCGATCATCAGCGGTTTCCCTCGCCCCCCCCTTCGGCCTTCTTCGTCCTTCGTCATTGCCCTCCTCCCCATTCGTTTGAGCCCATTCGATTGAGTATTCCCCGCCTTCGCGGGGGCGCGGCATTCATGCCGCTTCAAGGTTGCCACGACAACCGCCTCTCGAAAATCTGACCCGCCCGATTTGCCAACGGTGAAGCGCCGTAAACGGCGCGCTCCGCGCGTCCAGCGCACAGCGTTGATCGTCCTTGAAGTTTGCCTTTGGAATTTGAAGTTTCCCTTCCTCTCATTCGCTTGCTGGTCGGCTTCCCATCGGTGTTTTTTCTGAATCTGTGGAGGATCAAATCACCACTTGACACATCTATCACTCCATGGCACACTACTCCCATGCGCCAGGGAGCGCCATCGGCCAAAACGGACCGGCCCGCCGCCATCCGTCCGCGCCCCCTCGCGCCCACACCCCGCGCACCCCATTGGCGGCAACGGATGCTTTCACTTGGCAAATCCCGACGCATAACCTCGTCCCAAAACGGCCTACGATGCTCCCTCTCCCCAAGGGAGAGGGCTGGGGTGAGGGGGAAGGGAGCACCATTATATCCACGATTTCTAAATCATGGAGACGGACCGAGGGTGAGGGGTGGTAATGTCTTGCCGCGTCGCACTCCATTCAGCGTGGAAAATGATCTTTCCTCTGATTTACCTCGTTTGGTCGAAATAACCGGTAATAACCGGTTATTCCCGCATATTCGGGGGGAGGGGGGTGTCCCGTCTCACCTAATCCCACCTCTCCGCCGCGCACCGTCCCCCGGCGCCAGCCACCCCCTTCCGCCACAGGCCGCCAAAATCCACCTAAATCCACATCTGCCACCCCTTAAACATATTTTGTGCTATCCCCTCGGATCCCGACCCCGACTGCAACCAGACCTCCCAAAACCGCGCGCGCATCACGAGCGTCCACCGCTTTGTCCGTGCGCATACCGGCCCGTACGTGGTAGGATTGTTTCCGCTGCCATGAAACCATTTGTCCTGTTCCTGCTCCTGGTTGCTTCGTCCGCCCCCGCCGCCATCCATCCCGGCGACACCTGGCAAAAGGCCACACCCGCCGAGGCGGGCATGGACGAGGCGAAGCTGGCCCAGGCGCGCGAATATGCCCTGACCGGGGGCGGTTCCGGTTATATCACGCGCGGCGGGCGGCTCGTCATGGCTTGGGGCGATGTCGCGGCAACGTACGACCTCAAATCTACGACCAAGTCCATCGGCGTCACCATGCTCGGAGTGGCCCTCAAGGACGGCAAGGTGCAACTGGATGACCTGGCGGTGAAGCATCATCCAGCGTTTGGTGTGCCGCCCGAAGGCAACGCCCAAACCGGCTGGCTGAACAAAATCACCTTGCGCCACCTGGCCAACCAGACGGCGGGCTTCGAGAAGCCGGGCGGTTATACCAACCTGCTGTTCGCGCCGGGCACCAAATGGCATTACAGCGACGGTGGCCCCAACTGGCTCGCCGAATGCCTTACGCTGGCCTACGGACGCGACTTGAACGAAGTGATGTTCGAGCGCGTGTTCACGCCGCTGGGCATCCAGCCCAAGGACCTTCGCTGGCGCAACAATCAATATCGTCCGCACGACCTCAATGGCGTGAAACGCCGCGAGTTCGGCGCGGGCTTCCACGCAAATGTCGATGCCATGGCGCGCATTGGCCTGCTGTATCTGCGCGAAGGCAAATGGCGCGACCAGCAAATCATCCCCGCGGACTTCGTCAAACTGGCGCGCGTGCCCGCGCCGCAATCGGCCGGCCTGCGCGAATACAACGAAACCCACGGCAACGCCTCCGAGCATTACAGCCTGCTCTGGTGGAACAATGGCGACGGCACCATTCCCGGCCTGCCGCGCGACGCCTTTTGGTCATGGGGCCTTTACGACAGCCTCATCGTGGTCATCCCGAGTCTGGACATCGTGGTGTCGCGCGCCGGCAAATCATGGAAGCGCACCACCGACGAACACTATGACGTGTTGAAGCCGTTTCTGGAACCAATCGCCGCCTCGGTCCAGGGCGCGAAGCGGGTTGCTTCCTCCAACAACGGCCCGGTCGTCGCCCAAACAGCGGGCGCGCCGTATCCGCCCAGCCCGGTCATCACGGGCATTGGCTGGGCACCCAAGGAATCCATCATCCGCCGCGCCAAAGGCGGCGACAACTGGCCCATTACGTGGGGCGATGACGACGTGTTGTACACCGCTTACGGCGACGGCAAAGGCTTCGAGCCATTCGTGCCGAGGAAGCTGAGCATGGGGCTCGCGAAAGTGCTGGGGATGCCCGCGGATTTCAAGGGCATCAACATCGACGCGCCTTCTCTGGAATTCGAAGGCGATGGCAAATCCGGCCGCAAGGCCAGCGGCATCTTGATGGTCGATGGCGTGCTGTATCTGCTCGC
>JBFMBT010000068.1:0-24106 GCA_040754875.1 Verrucomicrobiota bacterium
GCGGCTCTCCATGATTTTGCCGTGAAATGATTTTGCCTTTTGCCAGCGGTGATTTTGCCATTGCGCGGGCTGTCCGGCGTCGCTTTAGTGCTTCATAAGGCACAGAGGATGAACCCGGGCAACCAGGGCGAACGTTATCAAATCGGCGGGCAGATTGCGCGCGGCGGGATGGGCGCGATTCTGAGTGCGCGCGACACGGGTGTGGGGCGCACCGTGGCCATGAAGGTGATGCGCGCGGACCGGTTGTCCGAGGAGGGTAAGGTGCGCTTTGTACGGGAGGCGCAGATACTCGGGCAACTCGAACACCCCAACATCGTGCCGATGCATGAGTTGGGCACGGACGAACAGGGCCAGCCGTATTACACCATGAAGTTCGTCAAGGGCCGCACGCTCAGCGCGGTGCTGGCGGCGATCAAGGGCGGGGAAGCCGAAACCATTGCCGAATATCCGTTGAGCCAGTTGCTGACGGTGTTTCAGAAGGTGTGCGACGCGGTGGCCTACGCCCACGCCAAGGGGATTGTGCATCGGGACCTCAAGCCGGAGAACATCATGCTGGGCCACTTCGGCGAGGTGCTGGTGATGGATTGGGGATTGGCCAAAGTCCTGGGGAGCACAGGCGACCCGCCTGTGCCGTCGGGCGCCTCGCCCGACGGAAGCGGCGGGGAACAAGGCTTTCAGGAACAGGAGCAGTTGCCCGGCAACGAAGCCTTGACCTTGGATGGAGCGGTGATGGGGACGCCGCAGTTCATGGCGCCGGAACAGGCGGAGGGGCGGATTGGCGACATCGACGAGCGGACGGACATCTTCGCGCTGGGCGGGATCTTGTATTCGCTTTTGACGCTGCGCCCGCCGACCAGCGGGACCAGCGTGCGGGAGATTCTGGATAACATCCGCAGCGGCTACATTCCGCCGCCGATTTTCTTCAACAAGGCGGGCGGGGTGAAACCCGACGGGCAGGTGGCGGAGCAATTTCCTCTGGCACATTGTCCGGGCGGAAAGATTCCCGAAGCCCTGTCGGCGGTGGCGATGAAGGCGATGGCGGTGGAGCCGGCGGAGCGGTATGCGACGGTGCCGGAGTTGCAGGCGGAGATCGCGGCGTTTCAGGGCGGGTTTGCCACCGGAGCAGAGAGCGCTGGCAGAGTGCGTCAAATATGGCTTTGGTATTTGCGGCACAAGGTCACCGCCACACTCGTTTTTTCGACCACGATGATCATTCTGTGTCTGACTGCGGGTTTCACGTGGAAAGTGACCAAAACACTATCCGAACTGCGCGGCACGGCCCCGACGTTTTATCGGGAAGCGCAAGCGCTGGTTGAGGAGCAGAAGCTTACCAACGCCTTGGAACGCATTGGTTACGCCATCCAACTCCGACCAGATGAGCCGGACTATCACGCGCTCAAAGGCAACATCTTGCAATCCATGCTGCAACTCTCCGAGGCGAGCGCGGCTTACGACCAAGCGCTGAAGCTCAAGCCGGACCACTCGTCTGCTCAGAAGAACCGGCAGCTCTGTAACGACCTGATCAAGCGTGTTGGCCAAACGAAAGAATGGTCTTTCGAGAGCATGGAGCAATTGCGAACCAATTTGCTGGCGCAGGGCCGCTCTACTGAGGCCATCGCCATCGGGCAGCGCCTAGGACAGAGCGTCGAGGATGATTTTGAGAGATGGAAAGGCATATGGTCCAAGACCGGCTGGAACGGAACCCTGACGAAGAATCCTGACAACACGTTGAGTTTGATCGTCAACGACCCTGCGGTAGCGGACTTGCGTTCCATCAAGGGGATGCCGTTGAGCAGTTTAGTCCTGGCCAGGAGTTCGGTCACCAATCTGACCGCGTTGGCGGGTGGGCGCTTAAAATACTTGGAATGGTATCAAGGCACTGCCATAGCAGATCTCACTCCGCTGGAGGGCTTACCACTGCAATTCCTCGGCCTGACGAGCTGCACCAACATCACGGACCTGTCTCCCCTAAAGGGCATGCTTCTCGAAGGCCTGTACTTGAACGGTTGTATCAATCTTGAGGACTTGCGGCCCATCAGGGGGCTGCCCATCAAAAGGCTCACGCTCGGACAGACGAAAGTGAATGACATCAATCCGCTAAAGGGAATGCCGCTCCGGGAGCTGAGCATTACACACCGGCCGGATTTGAGTGATATCAGCGCATTGGAAGGCATGCCCTTGGAGGACCTTGGTCTTCATTATTGCTCAAAAGTGAGCGACCTCCGGGCGTTGAAAGGGATGAAACTGGTGGCTCTAGATATATCTCTGACGCAGGTTGCCGACATCAGCGTTCTCGGTGGCATGCCCATTGCGCGGCTCACAATCAACGACACCAAAATTTCCGATATCAGTCCGTTGGAAGGTATGCCGTTGACAACGTTGCGAATGGGAGGGCTCAAAGTCAATTCACTGGCGCCTCTAAAGGATGCGCCGCTAACCATACTGCACATCGATAATACCGCTATCACGAACCTGAACCCACTGGTGGGGAAGCGGCTTACTCACTTCGATGCGAATGGGACAAAAGTGGCAGACGTTAACCCGCTTGCGGGAATGCCGCTGACCGTTCTTAGCTTGGGAAACACTCTTGTAACCAATCTGGCACCGTTGCGAGGCATGCCGCTCACGGCATTGTACGTGAATCGTACGAAGATCAAAGACCTCTCGCCGTTGAAGGGAATGCCGCTGCAGACATTGGTTTTGGATGATTCGCTGGTTAGCGATTTGTCACCCATCGCGGACTGTCCGATCGCGGGCCTCTATATGAGAAACGGCCCGATTACCAACCTCGCTGCGATTAGCGGCCTTCCGCTTCGTGAGTTGCGGCTAGACGGTTGCAAACTGCTAAAAGATCTGACTCCCGTAGCCGCTTGCCAGCAGTTGGAAAGGATTTCGATCCCCAATCAGATTCGGGACCTCGATGCGCTGCGTCAACTGCCCAACCTTAAGTTCATTGGCTATCTTGCAAACGAAGATTTCGGTCAACTTCCGCCCGCCGCGGACTTCTGGCGCGCCTACGATGCCCGCAATCAAGGCAAAAAGAAATGATGGTGGTTGGATATGCCGTCACGCATTACGCGTTGATGTTTGAGCCTTCTCTAAAGTTTGGATTTTGGAATTTGAAGCTTGTCCATCACACATCACACGCGCTTTCCCTTCACCCGATACGCCTCGAAGTCGCCTTCGTGTTTGGTGGGGATGCTGATTTTGTCGGCGGTGAGGGAGCGGAAGGCGTGTTCGAAGACGGCGGGGCTGATGAGGACTTCGCCGGGCTTGGCGCCATCGCAATAGCGGGCAGTGCGGTTGACGGTGTCGCCAATGACGGTGAATTCCAGGCGCTCGGCCGCGCCGATGAAACCGTGCAACACTTCGCCGCTGTGAATGCCGATGCCGATGCCGCAGGTGACCTCGCCGCGTTCCCGGCGGCGGACGTTGACGCGCTCCATCGCCTCCTGCATCGCCAGCGCCGCGAACACGGCCTTCTCGTGCTGGTACGCGTCCGGCTCGGGGCTGCCGAACACGGCGAGGATGGCGTCGCCCACAAATTTATCGATGGTGCCGTCGTGCTGGAAAATGGCCTGCACCAGCGGCGGAAAATAATCGTTGAGCATCTCGACGACATCGTGCGGGTCCATCTTCGCGCTGGTGGTGGTGAAGCCGCGGATGTCGGACATGAGAATCGTGACCTCGGATTTTTCGCCGCCGGGACGGAGCTGGCCGGCGCGGGCTTTTTCGAGCAGTTTCATGCGCAGCTTGGGGGAGAAGTTGGTGAGCAGGCGTTCGAGGACGAGTGATTTGCTGGTCAATTCGTCCTGCAACTGCTGGTTCGCCACCGCGGCGGCGGCGTAATGCGCCACGGCCAGCAGGAAGCGCAAATCCTCCTCGTGGAACACCGCTTCGCGATGCGGATTGTCCACGCAAAGCACGCCCAGTCGCTGGTTCTTCCACACGAGCGGCGCGTACATGCCGGTTTCCATTTGCAGGCGGCGGATGCTGTCGGTGACTTCCGCGCCGATGCCGCCGCGCTGCCAGATGAAGCCCTTGCCTTCGCTGATGGCCCGGCGCGCCAGTGATTCGCTCACGGCGGGATTGCCCGGCGGCACGTGCGCGCGCAGGCGATACTTCGACTTCGCTGCGTCATACAACAGCAACGCGCCGCGTTCCGCGCCGGGCAGCAGGTCCACCACTTTTTCCACGACCAGTTGCAAGAGCGTGTCCAGCTTCGCCTCGGACGCGAATTGCAGCGGCAAATCAAACAGCAGCGACAACCGGCTTTGAAATGCTGTGTCCGCATTGGGCACATGAACCAACGGCGGCTCTTCGGCATCGATGACGGTCGAGATGTCGCATTCCTCGGCGGATGCGGGCACGCCTTGGTCGGCGCGCGGGTCCACAAAAACAGTGGGGCGCTCATCGGCGTCACGCACGGTGTCAATGGCGTCGGCATCCGGTTCAAGGACCGTGGGGGGTTCGGCCTCGGGCGCGGGCTCGACCGACAGGGTGGTGGAACCGATGAGGACCGTGTCGCCCGGCTTGAGCCGCACCTTTCCGTCCACCAGCGAATTGTTGACAAAGGTGCCGTAAGTGCTGCCTGCGTCCTCGACCCAGACCGCGCCATCGATTTGTTCGAGGCGCGTGTGCCTCCGCGAAATGCTGGGATCAAAGCCGAAATCCAGGTCCACGGCGAAATCCGGATTGCGCCGTCCGATGAGGATGACGCTGCCCTCGGTCGCGACCGTGGTTTGCTTGCCCGCGTATGAGTAAGTGATGCGCATGGCTCACCCCGGGCTCCGCTCAGGCCGCCTGCCTTTCCGCATGCACGAAATCCACGGCTTCGCGCAGGAGTTGGGCTTTGCGGAGTTCGGGAACGGCGCCGGGATTGTCGAGCCAGATGGGTCTGACCGTTTCGTCGCCATCGCCGTTGCGCGCCAGTTCGCCGACAAAGCGCGGCCAGTGCAGGTGGACAACGTAGCGGCGGGGGGAGGCGGCGTCCGGTTGTTCACCGAGAATCCATTTGGGGAGGCGGCTCGCCTCGATGCGGCGCGAGGCAGCGCGGTAATCGAGATAGTAAGGCGTGAGGGCCACCAGCGCGCCGGCGACGACCGCGAGCAGGCAGAAAAACAGCAGGCTTGGCTGGATGGGCTTGGGCGTGTGCCAGACCAGCAAGGCCGTGGCGGCCAATAATACAGCATCCGCCATGAAAAAGGGCCACTTGGGAAGGTCCAGTTCGACGGCCGGCATCAGCGCGGCATCCTCGGCGGCCGGTTCCTGCGGCGTGTCGAATAGCGTGGGCTGTTCGCCAGTGCGTGAGCCGCTCAAAAGCGTGCCGACGCCCCGCCCGAGCCCGACTCCGCGGGCGCCGGCGGCGCTGACCACTGAGGAATCACCGCTGGCCGCTGTCTTTGCGCCCAACAGCGAGCCCAATCCCCGACCTAGCGCTGGTTTCGCCACAGGCCAAGGGTGGGGTGTCCACCCCATTTCAGGCAACAAGAAAACTGGACCGGTAAACAACCGCAGATACCGCAGATGTATTTCCAGTTGACATAATTATCACTACGTGGCACATTCCTTTCATGCGCCAGGGAGCGCCACCGTCCAACACGGGCGGGCCGTACGCCATCCGTCGGCGCACGCTCGCGTACACTCATCCCGCACCCCCTTGGCCAACGGAGCGAGTCGGTTCGCCCGGCAAATCCCAGCGCCTGGATTTCACCAAACGCGGCTTGAAAGTCTCCTCTCCCCGGAGGAATCGACGGGGCGAACGGAACAAGGGAGAGGGGTTCGCCATCTCTCGCCGCCCCGTGCGATCCACCGCCCGCCACCGCCGCGCTTATGGGTCGCTTTCGGGGTGCCCGGCTCATCCCACTTCGTCTCACCTCTGCCCACCTATGAGAAAAAAATAAAAAATTCACTTCGCCGGTCCACGACCTTGAATCCAACCCTTTATCGCACCTTCCATGGCTTTCCACTTCCTTCCACCTCTTTCCGCAGAAGCGGAAAATTTTTCCCGAGCCATGGCCCCCTGAACTTTCATGCGGCGCAGCGCTTGACGCCCCCGGACCCCTCCATTAGTTTGCGCACCCGGCGTTAAGCTGTATGATGAAGCAGTATGAATAATTTCCTCATCCCTTACGTAGTCGAGCAGACGGGCCGCGGTGAACGCGGCTACGATATTTATTCGCGGCTGCTGGTGGACCGCATTGTATTCCTGGGCACGCCGGTCGATGACATGGTGGCCAACGTCATCATCGCGCAGTTGTTGTTCCTGCAGATGACCGACCCCAAGAAGGACATCCACCTGTACATCAACTCCCCCGGCGGCAGCGTCACGGCGGGGCTGGCGATTTACGACACCATGCAGTTCATGACGTGCGATGTGAACACCTACTGCATCGGCCAGGCGGCGAGCATGGGCGCCGTGCTGCTGTGCGGCGGCACCAAGGGCAAGCGGTTTGCGCTGCCCAACGCGAACATTATGATCCATCAGGTGCTCGGCGGGGCGGAAGGCCCGGCCAGCGACGTCGAAATCCGCGTCAAATACATGCTCAAGCTCAAGAAGCGGCTCAACCAGATCATCGCCCGCCACACCGGCAAGGCCGAGGACCAGGTGGAGAAGGATTGCGACCGCGATAATTTCATGACCGCCGAGGAAGCCAAGGCTTACGGCCTCGTGGACGAGGTGGTCAAGTCGCGCAAGGAAATCCCCGGGCTCGACGACAAAAAGGACAGCAAATAATGGTGTGGACGCGCCCGCGGAAGGCGCGCCTTGAGCGTTGACAAGCAAACGGCGAAGTTCGACATTTCAGCAATGGCCCGGCCAAGCAATCTGACCTTGTGCAGCTTCTGCGGCAAATCGCACGCGGAGGTTCGCAAGCTCATTGCCGGCCCGGGCGTGTATATTTGCGACAGTTGCATCCTGGTCTGCAAGAACGTCCTGGACAAGGAACTGCGGACGGAAACCAAGGGCAACCTGCCGCGCCTGCGCATCCCGAAGCCTTCCGAACTGAAGCGAGAACTGGATTTTCACTGCATCGGCCAGGAGCACGCGAAGAAGACCCTGGCGGTGGCGGTGCACAATCATTACAAGCGCATCCAGCACGAACAGGAAGCCGCCGCGCAGCAGCCGGCCGATGCGCCGGCGCCCGAGACGCCGCATGCGAGCGTTGAGATTGAAAAGAGCAACATCCTGCTGATTGGCCCGACGGGCTCCGGCAAGACATTGCTGGCGCGGACGCTGGCGAAGCTGCTCGATGTGCCGTTCGCCATCGCGGATGCGACCACGCTCACCGAGGCGGGTTACGTGGGCGAGGACGTGGAGAACATCATTTTGCGCCTGTTGCAGAACGCGGATTACGACGTCAAACGCGCCCAGATGGGCATCGTCTATATCGACGAAATCGACAAGATTGCGCGCAAGACTGAGAACGTCTCCATCACGCGCGATGTTTCGGGCGAAGGGGTGCAGCAGGCGTTGCTGAAGATTCTGGAAGGCACGACGTGCAACGTGCCACCGCAGGGCGGCCGCAAGCATCCGCAACAGGAATACATTCGCGTTGATACCACTAATATCCTTTTCATCTGCGGCGGGGCGTTTGTGGGTTTGGACAAGATCGTCCAGCGCCGCCTCGGCAACCGCGTGATGGGTTTTGGCGCGGGCGACGAGGCGCACAAGGCGGCATCGGCCACGCGCGACGAAGTGTTGCAACAGGTCGAGCCGGAGGATTTGCTTTCGTTCGGGTTCATTCCCGAGTTCGTGGGCCGCCTGCCGATGGTGACGGTGCTGGAAGGGCTGACGGAAGACCAGTTGGTCGCCATTCTCACCGAGACGAAGAACGCGCTGACCAAGCAGTTCGCCAAGCTGATGTCGATGGAAGGTGTGGAACTGGAATTTTCGGCCGATGCGTTGCGCGAACTGGCAGCGATGGCGATCAAGAAGGGCACCGGCGCGCGCGCGTTGCGCAGCCTGCTCGAGAAGATGATGCTGGACGTGATGTACGACATCCCCGGCACCGAGGACATCGTGGGCATCAAGATCACGCGCCCGGTCGTGCAGGGCAAGAGCAAGCCCATCGTCCGCCGCAAGCAGGACCAGGCCGCCGCCTGACGCGGGTGCATGCACCCGCGGCTTTGGCATTTCCCGTATATGCTTCAACCCCCGTACCCTATACAATAGTCACCGACCATGGCGCCGCCATTCCAACCGCAATCGTTCGTCGCCCAGCACGTGGCCTCGATCCCGCGCTCGGGCATTCGCGAGTTTTTTGACATTGTGCAGGGCCAGGCCGACGTCATCTCGCTCGGCGTGGGCGAGCCGGATTTTGTCACGCCGTGGCACATCCGCGAGGCGGCCATCTACGCGATGGAACGCGGCAAGACCAGTTACACGTCGAACCTCGGGTTGTTGACCCTGCGCGAAGCGATCAGCCAGTACGTCGAACGCAAGTTTGGCGTCAGCTACGATCCGCGGAAACAAATTCTCGTGGCCGTGGGTGTGAGCGAAGCGCTGGACATCGCTTTGCGCGCGGTGCTCAACCCGGGCGATGAAGTCCTTTACCACGAGCCGTGCTATGTGAGCTATTCGCCGAGTGTGACGCTGACCCACGGTGTGCCCGTGGCCGTGTCGTGCACGGCGGAAAACGGGTTTGCGCTGACCGCCGGGGCGATCGAGCGCGCCATCACGCCGCGCAGCAAGGTGTTGATGCTGAATTTCCCGACCAACCCGACCGGCGGCACGATGACGCGCACCGAGTTGTTGAAGATTGCGGATGTGGTGTTGCGCCACAACCTGCTGGTCATCACCGATGAGATTTATTCCGAGCTGACGTTCGAAGGCGAGCACGTGAGCATCGCGTCGCTGCCCGGCATGAAGGAGCGGACGATTTTTCTGCACGGCTTTTCCAAGGCGTATGCGATGACGGGTTTCCGCATCGGATACGCGTGCGGGCCGGTGGAATTGATCGAAGCCATGATGCGCATCCACCAGTATTCGATGCTGTGCGCGAGCATCATCAGCCAGGAAGCGGCGCTGGAGGCGTTGCGCAACGGCGAGAGCGCCACGGTCGAGATGCGCGAGCAATACAAGCTGCGCCGCAATTTCATCGTGAAGGCCCTCAACGACATGGGCCTGACCTGTCACCTGCCGCGCGGCTCCTTCTACGCCTTCCCCTGCATCAAGAGCACCGGCCTGTCGTCGAAGGATTTCGCGGTGAAACTGCTCGAGCAGGAAAAGGTGGCCTGCGTGCCCGGCGGCGCCTTCGGCCCCAGCGGCGAGGGTTACCTGCGCTGCTGCTTCGCCACCGCGCTGGACAAGATCGAAATCGCGATGGAACGGATGGCAAAATTTGCAAAACGATGCGGGTGAACGATGAATCCGGTTGCGAAACTGGTTGAACCACCCCTCACCCTCGGTCCCTCTCCCCGTTGAGGGGAGAGGGAAGTAATGTACGCGCGTCGATTCGTATGCCGACATTCTTTACGCCCGATGAATCCGCGCCCCCCAATCTTGACTTGCCAGAGGCCGTTCGCTACGGTCGCACCATGAGTCGATGTTTTGTGAGAGCGTTTTTGGTGCTGGCGTGCCTGCTGGCCTGGCCGCACGTCTGCCCGGCGCCATTGGTGTATCGCGTCGGTGAAGGCTGGGTTTACGAGGCCGTGGGCCAGGAAGGCAAATGGATCCGCACCCGGGCCAAGGACCAGTTGGACGTCGCGCAGGAAGCCTACGAGAAGAAGGACTATTCGCTGGCGATCCGCGCCGCGCGCCGCACGGTCAAGCAATGGCCGTTGTCCGATTACACGCCGCAGGCGCAATACATCGTCGGCCTCTGTTACGAAGCCAAGGGCAGCGACGAGAAGGCCTTCAACGAATACCAACAGTTGCTCGAGAAATTCCCCAAGTTCGACAAATACCAGGAAGTCCTCAAGCGCCAGTTCGAGATTGCCACGCGTTATCTGGGCGGCAAGTGGTTCCGGCTGTGGGGCACGATTCCGCTGTATCCCTCGATGGACAAGACGGCCGAGATGTACCAGAAGGTCATCAAGAACGGGCCGTACAGCGATATCGCGGCGCAGGCGCAGTTGAACATCGGCACGGCGCGCGAGAAGAATGAGAATTTCCCCGAGGCGGTGAAAGCCTACGAAAAGGCGGCGGACCGTTATCATGACCGCGAAATTGTCGCCGCCGATGCACTGTTCAAGGCGGGGCTGGCGTATCAGAAGCAGGCGAAGACGGCGGAATATGACCAGAACGCGGCGTCCCAGGCGATTGCCATCATGAACGATTTCATCGGCCTGTATCCGAACGAGTCGCGCGTGCCCGAGGCGAAGAAAATCATCGAGGCGTTGCGGACGGAACAGGCACGCGGGAGTTTCAACATTGCGCGTTTCTACGAGAAGAGCAACCGGCCCGAAGGCGCGCTCGTTTATTACAACGAAGTGATTCTCAAGGACCCGAATTCCAGCTACGCGGCCGAGGCGAAGGAGCGCATTGAAATCATCAAAGCCCGGCTCGGCGAAAAGGCAGCTTCCAACTAACATGCGCCGCCTCGTATTGTCAGCCTGGTTGGCCTGCGCTGCCTTGGTTGCCGGGTGCGCCGGCTATCAACTTGGCCCCACCAACGGCGTCCAGGCAGGCGCGCGTTCCGTGCAGGTGAATTTCCTCCAGAACAAAACGCTCGAACCGCGTCTCACCGAAGCGGTGACGTCAGCGCTGCGCAAGACCTTGCAGCAGGACGGCACCTACCGGCTCGATACCCACGGCGACGGCGACATCGTCGTCACCGGCGAAATCACGCGGTTCGACCGCGCCGGCATCAGTTTTCAACCGACCGACGTGCTGACCGTGCGGGACTACAGCCTCTCAATGACCGCGCGCATCAAGGCCACGGAACGCGCCACTGGCAAGGTGTTGCTGGAGAGCCTCGTTTCCGGCCGCACCACCATCCGCGCCGGTTCGGACCTGGCCAGCGCCGAGCGCCAGGCAGTTCCACTTATTGCGGATGATCTGGCAAAAAACGCCACGTCGTTGTTGGTGGAAGGGAGTTGGTAAACCATCCGGCCCGCCAATCTTTCGCTGGATTTTTCCGGCGGAATCTGCGTAGCTAACCGCACGTACACATGGACCGCCAGGTCGCCAGCGCAACCAACATACCTCCGGGATTTGAGCCTTTCGCGCCGAAGCCCTACCCAGCCTTTGTCAACAGCGGCGAGGTGTATTGGCACAAACTCGGCAAGGCCAGTCTCGACCTTTCCCGGCTGGAAGGCGCCACAACCGATGGCACGGCCATTTTCCTCCCGCCACCCGCGGTTGAATGGTTTCATCCCATCCAGCAGGATGAGCGGTTCGATGAAATCAAATGGTACGAAGATCCCAACGGCAAACGCATCCCGCCGAATCATTTCGGCCATCCGGATTTCCGGCAGGCATTCCCGGGGTATCCGGACATTCCCGTGGTCGGCCAGGGGGACGAGCTGGGCGAGACCTTCACTGAGACGGCGGATGTCGCGGTGATGCGCATCGGTGAGCGCGGCGTGGAAGTGCTGCTGTTCCAGCGCCCGTCCGGATATTACGCGCTGCCCGGCGGCATCGTGTTGCAGACCGTCAAGGGCAAGGGCTACGAAATCGATGACCAGGGCGTGTATCGCCAGCTCAAATCCGCCCACGAAAAGGCGGCCGTGACGGCGCGCCGTTCGCTGCTGCGCAAGGCCGGCATTGATCTGCCGGAAAAGCGGTTCAACACCGAGGTGTACCAAAGCGTGCTGGATGACATCCGCAATTCCAGCGGCGCCGCGATGTATGCCCACGTCTTTTGCATCCTCGACACCAGCGGCGAAATTCCGGACCCTGATCCCGAGTTGCTCGGACACGACGCGCGTTTTTTTACGCTGGCGGAACTGGTGGACGAATTTGGTGAACCCACCCTCCCAAGCCTGTGGGGCTGCCACGCCTTCCTGTTGCAAAACGTGCTTTGGTACGGGTTTGTCGTAAATCCCGAAAACTTTGCGCGCTTGTACGAGACGGACAAAGAGCTGATCAAGGAAGTGCTCTCCTATCACCCGTTCACGCACCTGCTCGACGACGAGGTCACCTCCGCCGCCCAGGATCATTGGGCCAGCCAGCAGTGGGGCCGGCGGTTGCCCTGGTATGTGCGCGGCAACATTGAAAGCCCGCGGCGCGGCGGCGGCGTCCTGCCCGGCATGACCGGCAAGCAGGGTCATCGCAGCCTGGTGCCCGCCTGGATCATGCGCAAGGCCTGCCGGTTCCCCGGCTACAATGTCGAGCACCTCATCCAGGACCTGGATTTTCACAAGTCCGCCCACGCCGACATTCCGCGCGAAACGGATTTCAGTTACCTCATCACCCTCAAGCACGCCGACCCGAAGTTGATTACCGAATGGCTCGCCTATCTGGGCCGCGAGGCGTTGGAGGCCAACAAAGTCTGGGTATCGCGCGCCGAATCGGTCCTCGGCCAGTTGAACATCGACCGCACCCGGCTCGGCGAATTGCGCCTGGGGGACGCGAAGCTGAACCAGTTGCTCGAACTGAAGCGCCAGATGAAATTTGTCGAAGGCGCGCAGACCTTCGCCCAGTTGCGCCAGGCGCTGGCCGAGAACCAGCAGGTGTTCGACTTCATGGTCCGCGCCCATGCCGGCTGGCGTGAGCATACTTACGGCCTGCCGGACGGTTCGGTCACCAAGGACCCGCACAGCCCCGGAGTGGACAAAAACCTGGTGCCGACGTTTATCGAACGATTGCGGCGCGACATTTCCCGCTTCATCGACGCGGCCAACCATCCGGCCGACCCGGCCAACCGGCGTCCCAAGAACCTGCAGCAAATCCTGACCGTCGAGATTCCGCGCTGGCGCAAGAAGCTGGAGATGTCACCTTCGACGTCGGCCGCGCAAACGTTTGGCTTGATGCTCGATATGGGGCACTTGATGGAAGAATTCACCGGCCCCGGTTTGACCGAGGACACGCGCCAGTTTTTGAGCAACCAGATCGCCGACCTGCTTTACGTGATCAAGATGGATGCCAACTCGGCCGTCATCACCGGCATCCTCAATGCCGCCCGCAAACAGGGCGCCCGCCTGGAGCAGGAATTGCCCAAGCCCGAATTGTGCCGTTGAGGTTTCCCGGCGCGCACTCTCGTGCTATGATGGCTGTTAGAGACCATTTTCATGCCGGCCAGTGTGTCATCTCAGTTGTCCGATGTCCTGCCCGATGAGGATTTCCGTTTCCACATCGGGATTCAGCAGGGCGACCCTGCGGCCTTTTTCCGGCCCACCGAGCGGCATCGCCAATTGATGGCCCAGCGCCGTTACTGGCTCGGCGAGGAAACGGACATTTATTGCGCGGCGCTTCCCGAAAGCGAACCGTTGCTGGCGGAAGCAACCCGCCTGGCGACCGCCTGGGGGACGGTGACGGAAGCGGACGAATTGACGCCGCCGGGCGAGGACAACGTGCTGGAGCGTTGCCGTGCTTTGGGATGCGTTTGGGAACCGGATTTTCTGCTGCTGAAGGTGGAAGGGCCCGGCGCGTTGCACCTGCTGGCCGGCTGCGTGTGTTTCCCGTCATGGTGGAACCTCACCGAAAAAATCGGCAAACCCATCGAGTTCATCCATGGCGTGGTGCCCGGGTTGAACCAGACACTCGGACGGTCCATCTCCGGTTTCTTGAGCAAGCTGCGCCCCGGCATCTCGTGGGAACGCGCGAACTGGGGCCTGAGCCGCTCGTCCGAATTGAATCTGCACCCGGAGCGCCGCATGCCGCGCCTGATTCCGCCGTTGAAGCTGGAGGAAGTCTGGCTGCGCATCGAAGACCAGTCGCTGGTGGCGTTGCCGGAAAGCGGCGGCATCCTGTTCGGCATCCGCCTGCGCATAGTCCCGCTTGGCGAAGTCAAACAGGACGAACCGGCGCGGCGCGGCCTGGTGCGGGCGTTGCGCACCATGCCGGGGCCGGTCGCGGATTACAAAGGCCTCGCCAAGGCGCGCGGGGACCTCATTGATCTGCTGGAAAACTGACCTGCTCATGAACGCATTGCGCATCGGCGTGTGCCTCGGTTTGTTCCTCCTCTTGACTTCCATCACCGACGTCTCCGCCGCCGACACCCATTGGAAAGCCGGCGTTGCCGAAACCAAAATCACGCCCGAACAGCCCATGTGGATGGCCGGTTACGCCAGCCGCAACAAACCGTCCGAAGGTGTCGCGCAGGACCTCTTCGCCAAGGCGCTCGCGTTGGAGGACAGCGGCGGCAACCGCTTGATTATCGTCACGCTCGACCTGATTGGCGTGCCTCGTGCCCTGCGGAAGAATCTGGAGAAACGCACGGCGGAAGTCTTGGGCTTGAAACCGGAATCGTTGCTCATCAACGCGTCGCACACGCACTGCGGGCCGGAATTGCGCGTGGGGCGCGCGCCCGCGGACAAGGAATCCGCCTCCGGCAACTACGCCGGCGCGTTGGAAGACAAGCTCTTCACGCTGGTTGGCCAGGCGTGGTCGAACCGCGCCCCGGCCAATCTTGCTTACAGCCACGCGCGCGCCGGCTTCGGCATGAACCGTCGACTCCCATCACCCACCGGTTACCGCAACAGCCCGAACCCCGAAGGACCGGTGGACACCGATGTGCCCGTGTTGATGGTCAAGGGGGCGGACAACAAATTTCGCGCCGTGCTGTTTGGTTACGCCTGCCATAACACGACGTTGAGTTTCTACCAGTTCTGCGGCGATTACGCGGGCTTCGCGCAGGAGTATTTGCAGAAGGACAACCCCGGCGTGATCGCGCTGTTCATGCTCGGTTGTGGTGGCGACCAGAATCCTTATCCGCGCGGCACGATTGACCTCGCCCAAAAGCACGGCCGCACGCTGGCCACCGCCGTCGAGTCCGCCATCAGTGTGAGCCAGCCCCGCGTGATCAATGGGCCGCTGCGCATGGCTTACACCGAAATCGAACTGCCATACGACACGCATCCCACCAAGGCGGAATTCGAAGCGCGCCTCCAGTCCAAGGACAAATACGAAGCCTCCCACGCCCAGCGGATGCTCGACCGGCTGGCCAAGGGCGAATCACTGGCGAAGTCTTACCCGTATCCCATTCAAGTCGTCCGCTTTGGCGGCGAGTTGGTGCTGGTGGCGCTGGGCGGCGAAGTCGTGGTCGATTTTTCGCTGCGCCTGAAATGGGACCTGGCCGGCCCGGCGGTATGGGTTGCCGGTTATTCGAACGACGTGATGGCCTACATTCCCAGCAGGCGCGTCTGGACGGAAGGCGGCTACGAAGCCGGCGGCGCCATGCGTTTCAGTTCCAGCCACCCCACGCGCTGGGCCGGTTCAGTCGAGGAACTCATCGTCAAGCAGGTGCACGAACTGGCGCAACGGCTTCAACGCTGAGCGTCCGCGGCCGAAAGATCGTAGCACGCCATCTCCACGGAATTGCGGATGAGAAGTTTTCCATCGGCGATGGCGGGATGATTCCAGGTCTTGCCTTTGATGGCGGGGAAGCGCGCGAGTTCGATGTGCTGCTCCGGCGTGGCTTTCACCAGTGCCAGCGCGCCGTCGCCGCACAAAATCACCAGATGCCCGCTGGCCAGCAGCAACTGGCCGTAACCGTAGCGGCCGTCCTTCCATTGGCGGCGGCCCGTTTCCGCTTCGAGGCACGTGAGGATGTCTTCGTCCAGTCCATACACGTGGCCGTCCAGCAGTACGGAGCTGGCGAATTTGTTTTTCAGGAATTTGTTGTGCCACAGTTGCGTCGCGGCGAAGCCGTCGGCTGTCCTGCCGATTTGCAACGCGGTCGCGCCTTTGCCGTAGCCGGCCGAGAGCAGCAATTTGTCCGGGCCGAAGACAATCGGTTGCGCGATGTTGTTGTCATATTGGACGGAGTGCGGGAAGCGCCAGAGTTCCTTGCCGTCGGCGGGCGACAACCCGACGGCGTTGAAGGCGCTGGCGAACACAATCTGCCGTTCGCCCGCCAGTTCCACGAGCATCGGCGACAGGTAGGCCTGCTTTTCCTGGAACGCCTTCCACAGCACTTCGCCTGTGTCCTTGTGGTACGCGACGACGCCGTGACCGGTGGCGCCGGGGTCGCCGGCGAGCACAATCAATTTTTCATCCACCACCAATGGTGAGCCGCTCAGGGCATACATCAGATTGGCGGAGCGCGAATCGTCCAGGACGTTGCGCTGCCAAAGAACCTTGCCGGTTGCGGCGTCACAACAAATCAGATGGCCGACCGCGCCGAGTGAATAGAGTTTTCCGTCGTGCCACGTGGGCGTCGCGCGCGGGCCGTCGCCGCCCATGCTTTCGGCGAACATCGCCGGATACTTGTGCGCCCAGACTTCACGGCCGGTTTCCAAATCATAGGCGGTGATGGCTTCGTCGTTTCGTCGTTGCTCGATGGTGAAGGCCAGCCCGTTCGCCACGACGAACGAGGCATAACCGCCGCCAACCGGTTGCCGCCACAATTCCTTCAAGCCGCCAGTCCAGTTTGTGTTGATGGATTGCTCCTGATAATGCCCATCGCGCTTCGGCCCGCGAAAATCGGCCCAGTATGTCGACGTCGAGCGCGCTGCTGGCGTCGTGGCCGCCTTGGCTTGCTGCGCGCGGCTGGCTTCGACGGCGTCGTAATCTGGCACCGTCTTGTTCCACGTGAGCGATGGACCGAACCCGCCGCGCCATTCGATTTGCAGGCCCGCAAACTTTACCAGCGCAGCAACGATGAGTGCCGCGTAAAGCAGGGAATAGAATCCGATGAACAGCGTGCCAAACAACTTGCGGAGGATGCTCGCGGGCGCGAGCCATAACAGCAACAGGCCCAGCGGCGGGAACAGCAGTGTGGCCAAGCGCAGACGCATCAAGGGCAACGGCTGCGGCTGGGCGGTGGAACTCATCCGCGCGAACCTACCACACGTCGTCAGCGGCTGCGACCTTCATTGCGCAATTTCTGCAACCGCGCCTGAAGTTCCTGGACCTTGTCCGCGTGTTGCGCGGCGATGTTCTTTGTTTCGCCGGGATCGCTGGCGAGGTCGTAAAGTTGCGGCGCCGGATCGTTGCCCATTTCGGTGTTGGTGTTTTTGTTCACCTTCGGCCCTTTGCCCGGCTCGATGTATTTCCACGTGCCTTGCCGCAGCGACAGGACGCCGGCGTGTTCCACCAGATGGTCGCGACCCGTTTTGGATTCACCAAGGAGCGCGGGGAGAACATTCAAACTGTCCGGCGCGTCCGCCTCGGCGAGTTTCTGATTCGTGAGCGCCGCGAACGACGCGATGAAATCCACCTGGCACACCAGCGCATCGGACACGCCGGGCTTCACGCGCCCGGGCCAGCGCACGATGAACGGCACGCGCGTGCCGCCTTCGAAGTTGCTGTACTTGCCGCCGCGCAACGGCCCAGCCGGCTTGTGATTGCCGAGCTTCTCCACCGCATCGTCCTTGTAGCCGTCATCCACCACCGGCCCGTTGTCGCTCGTGACGATGACCAGCGTGTTGTCCTTCAACTTGAGCCGCGTGAGCGCCTTGTCGATTTCGCCCACGCACCAGTCCGCTTGCAGGATGGCGTCGCCGCGCGGACCCATGCCGCTCTTGCCTTGAAACCGCGCGTGCGGCACACGCGGCACATGCGGGTCGTGCAGCGCGAAGAAGAGGAAGAACGCTTTGTCCTTGTTCGTTTCCATGAACTTCACGGCCTTCTCGGTGAACGTGTCGGCCATGTCCTCGTCCTTCCACAGCGCGGACTTCCCGCCCTTCATGTAGCCGATGCGCGAGATGCCGTTGACGATCGCCATGTCATGCCCGTGGCTCGGATGCATGCGGAGCAATTCGGGATTCGCCTTGCCGGTGGGCAGACCGGGAAACGGCTTCGCGTAGCTGACTTCAATCGGGTCCTTCGGATCAAGGCCAACGACGCGATGGTTCTCCACATAAACGCACGGAACGCGGTCGCCCGTGGCCGCCATGATGAAGGAATAGTCGAAACCGATTTCGACCGGCCCGGGTTTGATGTCGCCGTTCCAATCAATGTTGCCCGCGCCCAGCCCCAGATGCCATTTGCCCACGACACCGGTCCGGTAACCCGCCCGCTGCATGACGGAGGGCAGCGTGGTGCGTCCGGGCTTGATGATCATCGCCGCGTTGCCGGGCAGGATGCCCGTGCCCTTCTGCCGCCACGCGTATTCGCCGGTCAACATTGCGTAGCGCGACGGCGTGCACGTGGCCGACGGCGCATGTCCATCGGTGAAGCGCAACCCTTCCTTCGCCACCCGGTCAATGTTCGGCGTGCGAATCGTTTTCGAGCCATAACAACTGACATCGCCGTAGCCGAGGTCGTCCGCGTAGATCAACACGACGTTCGGCGCGGCCATGGCGGAAAAACTCCAAGCCACAAACCCCAAACACCAGAGAAGCGAGGGAGAAATCCGAATGCCGAAATCCGAATGCCGAAAGAAGTCCGAAGGGCGAAAACCGAGTGCCGAAACGCTCTCGCTTTGCCCACGCGCAACAAAGTCCTGTCCCTGCGCGACGACAGTATCTCCCTCTCCTTGGGGAGAGGGCCGGGGTGGGCAGCGGCGTATCGCCCACCCCAAATGTTTCGGATGCAAATCCGACACGGCCTACATCGTCCTAACTCAACGCGACATCAACACGAAAGACCGGTCACTGAGATTCAATTTTACGGTGCATGACAAGGTCAGCCGCATCGCCGTTGTTTCAAGTGCCCGCCTGGTACTTTCCAATCAAAGGGATCAAAGGGCTGATTTGGAGACCATCCGCGCGCGAGTCACAAAAATGATCAAACGAAACATCGGCGATGTGTATTTTGGCTACACCCGGTCAACTGACATCCGAGATATCATGTACTCGCCAATCATGACTCTCAACGATGTGGATAAGATGGGTACCGATTACTTAGGCGCAAAGAAGGGCCGCTAAATGCTTAAGGCCTCGATGGCGGCGGCGTCCTCCAACACGTGACGCCCAATTGCCTCAGGGGTTTCTCCCCACCGGCGAGCAACCTGGTCGGGCAGATTTCAGTGTGACTTGCATATAACGCCTACCTGACCTTCAGATTCGCGATTTGCTGGACGAGGGCGTCATCTTCGAGGCGGGTCGAACTTTCGCGAAATGATTTGGCGGCGCCGGCGGCGGAATAGGCGTCGCGCAGCCAGGCGGTGGTGAATTTGCCGCCGGTGTTGTGGAGCACCAAGGGGTTCGGCGCGGCAAGGGTCGCGACGCCTTCAAACGCGCCAATCTTGAGCAGGCCGGGCACGAACACGCTCGAGAGCAGCAGCGATTGCGGGTTGGACGGATCGAAGTGGTCGCAATCGGCAACCACGGCGTCGGCACCGGGCGCGGCCAGCATTGCAGCCAGGCCGGCACGGCCCGTGCCGCAGAGGATGACGGTGCGTTTGCCGAGCTTGCTGTGGGCGCGCGCGAAGGAACACGCCGTGATGAGGTCCTGCACCTGTTCCTGCATGTCAGTGCGGTTGTACGTCGTAAAGTGTCTTTCAAATGGATTGCGTTGCTTCGCGGCCGCCGGGTTCGCCAGTTCGCCAGTCTGGAACATGTCGAGCAACAGGACGGAGAATCCGCGGTCGGTGAGTTTGCGGGCGAGTCCGGCGGGCGTGCCGTCCGGATGAACGAACGCGGCCTTGCCGGTGGGCCCGGCCAAAACCACGGTGGCCTTGAGCGAATCCTTCGCGGGCGAAATCATCGTGGCCGGGATGCGGTCCCCCTTCCCTTCCCGTCCCAACGTGAGCGCAGTGGTGGTGTACTGGCCCATTTGTTTGACTTCGCCGATTTCCGCCTGGAGGCCGCGCTCGGGGAACTCGACCTTGAGCGTGTGGCGATAGGCCGGGAACAGGGTGTCCTTGTAGTTTGCCAGCGACCGTTTGTCGTAGGGCTTCAAATCGTCGAGTTGATGGCGGGCGCTCTTGATGAGAGACGCGATGAACTGGTCGTGATTGAGCGCATCGGAGGGCAGTTTTTCCTCCTTGAAGACGAGCATCTCGGCCTCGGTCAATTTTTGATACGGCGTTTCCTTGAGCGATGAAGGATCGGGATGCTTGAGCAAATGCTTGCCGAACCATTCATACACAGCCTCGCGGCTGGTTTTGTTGTAGTTGTGTTTGTAATCGAAAATGACATAGCGGAGGTTTTGCGGCGCCTTGAACAGACGATAAACGCTTTCCAACGCCGGTCCTTCCATGGTCATCGTGGCCTTGGTCCAGTCGCCGGTGCAGGCAACCAGGATTTGCGCGCGCGGCGCGACCGAGGCGGCGATATCCACATTGAAATCATTGACGCGCAGGCCGGGCGCGTTCTCGCAAAGACAGCCGCCTTGCATGGTGTGCGACACCATGACGATGGGCGCCTGCGCCGCCAGCCGATCCTCGATGGCGCCGAGCATGAAGGTCTGCGTGCCGCCGCCCGATTCGCCGGTGCAGGCAAGGCGTTTGGGGTCCACGTCGGGCAACGATTCCAAAAAATCAAGGGCGCGCACACTGTTCCACGTTTGCAGGCCCATGAGACTGATGTTCCAAAGGAGATTGACGCTGTTGGTCGCAAAGGCGCGATGCTGCCCCACCTGCATTGTGTCGTTGTAGCCAACCATGTCATAAGCGAAGGCGACCATCCCCTGGCGCGCGAAGTTGATGCACCGCGCCATCGAACTGCCATCTTCATTGTCCACCAACCTTCCTTCCTTCCAATGGCCGTGCGGGTTCAGGATGCCGGGGAACGGGCCGGGGCCTTTGTCCAGCGGACGGTAAAGATTGCCTGCGAGATAAAAGCCAGGATAGGTCTGGAAATAGACTTTCTCGATGGAGTAACCGTCCTTTTCCAGCCGGCCAAAGATCTTCGCATTGAGCGGCGCCTTTTCGGGCAACGGCCAGAGGCCGCAACTGACCAGCACGTTTTCGCGAATGTCGCGCGCGCGGGCCTGCCACCCGGACTTCGTGCGAGCTTCGGTGAACGAGCGCGGCGTGTTCAACGTGCGCGGTTCGCCGCCGCGCGTGTCGCGAGCGTCGCGCGCGTCGCTGCTTTGGGCTAAGGCGGGGGCAAGGGAGGCCAGGGCGAGGAACCCGGCTCCAAACAGGGCGATCGGCTTCATGGTATGCGGCGGTCAGGCCTGGGCGGCGGCCAGTTGCTTTTGTCCGACGGTCAGATAGTCGAGGTAATAGGAAAGGCGGTCGCGCATTTGCGTGCGCGGCACGATGGCGTCAATCAACCCGTGCGCCAGCAGGAATTCCGCGGTCTGAAAGCCCGGCGGCAACTCCGCCTGCGTCGTGTCCTTGATGACGCGTGGGCCGGCGAACCCAATCATCGCGCCCGGTTCGGCCAGGATCAGGTCGCCCACGCTGGCGTAACTGGCCATGACCCCCGCCGTGGTGGGATGCGTCAGCACGCTGATGTAGGGCAGATTGTTTTTGGCGTGATAGGCGAGCGCCGCGCACGTCTTGGCCATTTGCATGAGGCTGAACATGCCTTCATACATGCGCGCGCCGCCGCTCGACGAAATGATGATCACCGGCAAGCCGCGATGGGTGCCCGCTTCGATGAGCCGCGTGAGTTTCTCGCCCACGACCGACCCCATCGAACCGCCGAGGAAGCTGAAATCCATCACCCCGAGCGCGACGCGGTGATTGAGGAGCTTGCCAATGCCCGTGATGACGGCGTCTTTCAAACCGGTTGAAGACCGGTATCCTTCGAGCTTGGATGTGTACGAGGCCACGCCCGTGAACTTGAGCACATCGACACTGGTCATCCCCGAGTCCATTTCCTCGAATGAGCAGGTTTCCACCAGCGAATGGATGCGTTCCCGCGCGCCGATGGGGAAATGATAAGCGCACTTGGTGCAGACCTTGAGGTTCAGGTCCAGTTCCTTGTCGTAAATCATGTGGGCGCACTTCGGACACTTGGTCCAGAGGCCCTCGGGAATCTCGCGCTTCTTGGACTTGCCCTCGGCGATCTTCGGCTTCTTGATGAAGGTCGTTTCCGTGCTGGGCGAAGGCGGCGTCAATGCCGGCTCCGGTGCGTCTATGCCCAGGCTCTTCTTGGTAAAGGAGGATGTTGCCATAGGGTTCGAATAATCTACGCCAGCGGAATTCGTTTGGCTATTCCGATCAAAACGAACAAGCGGCTGGTCACTGGCATGGTAAGCATTGGGTGATTAAAGACCGCGGGCCACGGTCCAGACACAGACATCGCCGGCGCCCGCCGAGCGAAGGATTTTCGCGCACGCACTGGTCGTGGCTCCGGTGGTGAGAACATCATCGACCACAACAACCCGCTCGCCCTGCAATCGCGCCCCCTCGCGCAAACCAAAGGCGTCGCGGACATTTTCCGCGCGCTTCGTGCGCGTGAGCTTTGTTTGGGTCATGGTCGGCTGCGTGCGCACAAGCAGGTCCGTCCGCACCGGCAGGCTGACCGCTTCGGCTAGACGACGCGCCAGGCGCTCGGATTGGTTGAACTCGCGTTCGCGCTCGCGGATTTTGAACAAGGGCACGGGCACAATCATATCCCATTCCCCTCCGCGCAAAGTCGGCGCGGCCTGGCGGATGAGCAATCCCGCCAGGAACGGCTCGAACCACCGGGCACTGTTGTATTTGTAACGATGAATGACACCACGGACGATGCCTTCGGAGGCGACTGCGGCGCGCGCCCACCGGAAATGGAGATCCATTTCCCGGCAATTACTGCATTCGAACGGCGTGGTAATCTCACCCTCATAGGGCAAACCGCAACACGCGCAAAACGGCGGCACAATGAACCGCACACTCTGCCAGCAACGGGCGCACACATACCCTTCTTTCGCGGTGGCGCGCTGTTGCTCGCAAAGTTGACAGACCTCAGGGTAGAAAAACCCCAAGGCGGCATCAAGCTGACTTTTAAATGCAGCCGTCATGATTGCGATTCAGGCACATCGGACTTTCCGCGAGCCGTCAAACGCCACACCGGCACAGCCACCACGGCCAGCACGAGCAGACAAAGCCAGCCTTCCGTCACCTTGCCCGTGCCCCAGAACGCGGTGTTTGCTCCGGGCACTTCGCGGGTCAGAAACCCATACGATTTCATCCAAAAGATCCAGCCGCCGTGCAGTCCCATGGAAAAATAAAGAGCGCCGGTGCGTTGATACGCCAGCGCGAGCAAGGCGCCCACGAACGTCAGGGAAAAGAACCCCGGCACCAGTTGCTCGATGTTGCCAAATCCACGCATCATGCGTGGTAACAACGCCAAACCGCTTGACCAGCCCACCGTTTCCGGCGCCGGTGGCCGCTCCAAAAAGTGCACCAGCGCGTAAATCACACTGCTGACCACCAATGCCATTTGCCAGTTGCCACCCTTGCGCAACCCGCCAAAGACCACGCCGCGAAAGAGCAACTCTTCGATTACCGGCACCGCCAGTGCCGCCAGTCCCGCGTTCAGCAAATGCTTCGTGTAACGCGCGGCGTCGTGGCTCAGATCCCACGCGCGTCCGCCGCCGAGCGTGGCCAGCAACGCCACGATGGCCAGCGAACCAAACCCCAACAAAAATCCCATTCCCAGACGCCCGATTTCCCCGCGAAATCCAGCCATTCCAAGGTCTTTTGCGCTTTGGAGTCCCAACGCTTTGGCTGTGGGCCAGAGTCCGGCCAGCGCGGCTACGATAAGGCAGCGATTGACGTAACGATGGAACGGCTCGTTCGCGATGCCCTTGAAAACGGAGGATTGTTCCGCGGCCCATTGCGCGATGAAGTACACCCAGGGCGCCAGCAACGCCCCGCCCAGAAACACCGCCGCCAGGTAAACCGCCAACACCCGCAATGGACGCATGAAGCCCCATTTGAGGCGCTGGCGTGGCGCGCGCCAAGCTCGAATTTTCCGCACCAGTTACAAAAGTTGGCACAGGATTAGCTTGCCTGCGCTCGAACGTCCGAACAGAATGATTGTCGGGCATCTCTAATGGTCGTGTGAGCACCGGGTTGATAAAATCAGAGACGTTCGGGCCGTATTACCTCCACGAACAATTGAACAGCGGGGGTATGGCCGAGATCTGGCATGTCAGCAATGCCGACGGGCAAGCCTTTGCCTTGCGCCGGATGCACAAGAAGTATCTCTTCAATCTGACGGCCCGGCGTCGCTT
>JBFMBT010000069.1:0-23999 GCA_040754875.1 Verrucomicrobiota bacterium
CGTTTTGCTCTCATTTTGCTGTCTGCCTTTCTTTCGTTTTTGACTCGCTCGTTCATCGAGCCAGCCAGCAGCAGACACCAAAAATCACACCTTAACCAGTGGTCTAAAAAATGGGGTACATTTCAACATTCGCGGCCGTTTGGGGCCGGATGAAACTTTAATTACGATTCCGAAACCTTAAAGTAACCGCCATGCCAATAACGCGCTTTTTTGCAACTAAAGCCGACATGATACCCGGGCTCGCGGTAGCGGAGCGGAAGCTGGGTATCCATTTCGCCCGCCAGATGGTGTATGACAACAAATCATTTGATGACCTTCACAGCCTCTTGAATGTACCGTCGCTCGGTATTAGCAGGACAGGCAACCAAGCTTCCGATGACGTGTACTTGTTCCAAGCAACAAAGTTTCCGTTTGTTGGGGAAGAGTTTGAACTTGAGGGCGGCATTGGGAAGCTTCACATCCACCCAGGTGTAAACCCGCATACGGTTCAATTCACGCCCGGCGGACTTTTTGGTTCTTCTTGTGTGGTAAGCGGACATATCTGGCTAGACCGAAGTCATTCTCAAGTCGCACTCCTTTATCGGGAATTCGCCAAATATGTCACAATGGGGTTCCGGAGCGTACAAGGTTACAGAATTGGAAAGGAAGCGCTTGCGATTTACGAAGCTGGAGGGCGGTTGGTAACTCGCAGCGTTGGGGATCCGGGCGGCGATTTTCGGCCACAATTCAAATTCGTCGCGAAACCGCCGGCAATGGACGTGGGTACTCTTGGCGGACAGCGGTATTCTTACGAAGACTCGTGCAAGGCGTTGCAGCGCTTGCACCTCCTTGGGGCTGGCAGGATTCCACCGCTTCCGGGACAAATGCCGCGCTACGACGACTACGAACCATTGGGCGTTGAATTCTTCCGTGCGGAGTTGGCTGATGTTTCCCTTGAGAAACTAAGCCTCCCTCGCACTTATTTTGGGCACAGTGAAATTCGCGACGTGTCATTTCGCGGCAGCGACCTTTCCGAATCTGTGGCGAATTGGAACGACTTCACGAACGTTGATTTTAGTCTGGCTGATCTTTCTCACTGCGATTTGCGGAGTTGCTGCTTTGACAAAGTTCAATTCAAACACAGCATCCTGCGTGGCGTCGATTTCCGTCACTGTAGTTTCCAGAACTGTAATTTCGAAGGGGCAGACCTCATGGGAGCGAAACTTGCCAAAGCAACGGTCACCAAACTGCGATTATCCGCGGCACAAAGGAGTACCATCGTCTTGCGAAAGGTCAATGGACCGGACCCCCCGGGATGAATATGCGCTTCTTGATGTGGTAGGGGTGCCGGCATATTTCTCATCGACGCCGAAAACGGGGTCACCCATTAGGGCGCGCGGTCAAGCGACAAAAAGTGTGAAAACGAAAAACGGGTCAGTTCTTGATATTGACATATTTTAGAGAGTTAGTAGCCTGTGAAAACGAAAAACGGGTCAGTTCTTGATATTGACATATTTTAGAGAGTTAGTAGCCTGTCCGCAATGGCCCGCAAATTGCGTGTGGAATATGAGACGGGTCAGTTCTTGATATTCGCATATTTCCGTCGCGGCGCGGTCTCCGACAACGACGGCGACGGCATCAATGACGCGGTCGAATATCAGATTGGCACCGACCCCACCAAGGCGGACTCCACGACGCTTCGCGCGATGCCGATGCCTCTTCTCTTGCCGCGCCCAGCCGATTGGAAATCGGCGATACAGCAGGTTGGAAACCTGCGCTACGAGGGCACTCGCGCTCGCGATGCGCTTGGCGTTCTGTCGCCCCTCGGGGCTTTTGGTTCATGAAGGGGCGGACCCAGCGATAAATCGCTGGGCTATTATCGGGCGTCCCGGGCGGGACTGGAGGGAATGGTGAAGGAAATATCAGGCTTCGCGAATGGGGGTTCGCCCTCACCGCAATTACAGTTTTTTGCCCCCACAACCCTCACCCGGCCCTCGGCGGGCCACCCTCTCCCGCTCTCGCGGGCGAGGGACAAGTCCCTCGCCCCCAGGAGAGGGGAGGCGGAATCGAGCTCGTTGGTTATTCGATTGAGCGTTGAAGAATCCAGCCGTTGATGCTTCTTCAGTCAGAGCCTCGTCACCTCGGCTGCTACGGGTCAATCGATCGCGCGTGTCTCCCGCCTTTGTAGCGCAGGTTTCTCCCGATGCCCAATTCGATTGCTTTCCATCGGCGGACGCCGCGTGGGGGCACGCGGCCTACAATCTCTCCTCCTTCATTTTTCTGTCCTTTCTCTTTCGGTCCGCTAAAAATCCGGCAGCCCGAGATACCATGTTTTTACGCTTTTTCATCCGCCTATTGTGCGTCGCCTTTGCGCTGGGGGTGGCGGGGCTGGCGTCGGCGCAACTGCCGGTCACGCGGCTGTCGTCTGTCTTCCCGCCGGGTGGCAAGGCGGGCGGGGCGGTCGAGGTCACGCTGCATGGCTCGGACCTGGACGAACTGACGGCGATTCATTTCACGCACCCGGGCATCTCGGCCAAGGCGAAGCCCGGCGAGGCCAATCGTTTCATTGTCACGATTGCCGACAGCGTGCCGGCGGGCGTCTATGAGGCGCGGGTGGTGGGGCATTTCGGCATCTCCAATCCGCGCGCGTTTGTGGTGGGCGATCGGCCGGAGGTGTTGCAGAAGAAGCCGAACCAGGCGCTGGCGGCGGCGATGGACATCGCGCCGGGCACGGTCGTCAACGGTTTCGCGGAAGGGAACCAGGCGGACTATTACAAATTCACGGCGAAGCAGGGCGAACGCGTCCTCATCACGTGCGCGGCGGAGGAAATCGATTCGCGGATGGATGCGGCGCTGGTGTTGCAGGATGCGGCCGGGCGGGAATTGCAGCGCGCGCGCAGCGGCGGTTTGCTCGATTTCACGGCGCCCGCGGATAGCGCGTATGTGGTCAAGGTGCATGACTTTCTGTTTCGCGGGAACACGGATTATTTCTATCGCCTGACGATTGGCGCGGGGCCGCACATTGACTTTGTGTTGCCGCCGGCGGGCGCGCCGGGCAAAGGCAAATATACGTTGTTCGGGCGCAATCTGCCGGGCGGCACGGCGGCGAACGTCGTCGCGGCCGATGGCAAGCCGCTGGAACGGCTCGACGTGGAAATCGAATTGCCTGGTGACGCGCCGGCGCAACAACGGCTCGCGTTCGCGCCGGGTGTGCGGGCGTTCGCGGCGTCGCTGGATGGCCTGGAGTATCGGTTGAAAAGCGCGAAAGGCGTTTCCAATCCGGTGTTGATTGGTTACGCCACGGCGCCGGTCGTGCTGGAGCAACCGGGCAACGACAAACCGGAGCAGGCGCAGAAGGTGACGGCGCCTTGTGAATACGCGGGCCAGTTTTTTCCGCGCGGCGACGAGGATTGGGTGACCTTCGAGGCGAAGAAGGGCGAGGTGTTTTGGATTGAAGCGATTTGCCATCGGCTGGGCATCGCCAGCAAGCCGTTCCTGGTCATTCAGCGCGTGACGAAGGATGACAAGGGGCAAATCAACGTGGCCGAGACGCGCGAGGTGTATGATGCCGAGGAAAACCTGGGCGGCGTCGAGTTCAACACCATCGAGCGCGATCCGGCGCATCGCCTGGAGGTGAAGGACGACGGCGCGTATCGCGTGCGGGTGACCGACCTGTTCAATGAAACGCGCAACGACCCGGCGCGGGTGTATCGGCTGTCGTTGCGGAAGGAGACGCCGGATTTCCGGCTGGTGGCGATGGTGCAGCCGCCGCGCCAGGTGCGCGATGATGCGCGCGAGGCGATTCCGTTGTCATTGTTCCTGCGGCGCGGCGAGACGGCGGCGGTCAAGGTCATGGCGTTTCGCAAGGACAACTTTGGGGGCGACATCGACCTGGCGGTGGAAGGGTTGCCCGCCGGGGTGAGCGCCGCGAGCTGCCGCGTGGAAGCGGGGCGGAACATCGGCACGGTGTTGTTGACGGCGGCGGAGGATGCGGCGAATTGGGCGGGCACGATTCGCATCACGGGCCGGGCGAAGATGGGCGAGCAGGAGGTGGTGCGCGAGGCGCGCGGTGGCTCGGTGGTGTGGCATGTGGGCGATTTCAACGAGCAACGGGTGGATTCGCGCGTGGTGCGCGAGGTGGCGCTGGCGGTCAGCGCGGAGGAAGCCGCGCCGTTGAGCCTCGGCCCGGCGGAGAACAAGACGTGGGAGGTGGGCGTCGGCGGCAAGCTGGAGATTCCGGTGCGCGTGACGCGGCGGGCGGAGTTCGGCGAGGCGCTCAAGCTCAAGGCGGTGGGCATCGGCGTGCTGGACCCGTTGAAGGAAATCGACATCGACGGCAAGGCGACCAATGCCACGGTGACCATTGATTTGAACCAGCAGAAGATTCCGCCCGGCACGCACACGTTCCGCCTCGAAGCGCGCACGAAGGGCAAGTTCCGCCCTTACGCTGAGGCCGCCAAGGTCGTCGAGGACGCCGCCAAAGCCGCCGAGAAAACCGCAACCGACCTGGCTGCCGAAGCGAAGAAGGCCGCCGAGGCTTTGGCTGCCGCCGTGAAAGCGTTCCAGGAAGCCGAGGCCAAGGTGAAATCGGTGACCGACGGCGAGAAAGCCGCCGCCAAAGCGCGTCTCAAGGAAACCGCCGACGCGAAAGCGGCCGCGGAGAAGGCATCGAACGAAGCCGCCGCCAAAGCGAAGGACGCGGAGACGAAGAAGACCGAAGCGCAGAATCGGGCGAAGCCGCTCACGGAAAAGTCGAAGCCGCGCGAGGCGATTGTGACGGTGTATTCCGCGCCGTTCGTGGTGAAGGTGAACCCGGCGCCGGCGAAGTAGGATTGCAATGGCTCACAATGAGGCACACAAACGGAAATCAATCGAATGGGGTCAACCGAATAACCGAATGGAGACGGGAAAAATCTTAACCACATACCCGGCGACGCGCAGGAGGACGCGGGCGGCGCCGGTGGGTTCACGGGTGCCCAGGCGGTTTGAGCGTAGCGTGAGTTGAGGGTTGAAGGCGGATTCTTCGATGGGCCTTCACCCAGCAGTCTGGTTCGCGTTTTGCGAAATATTCCTCAGGCGATAGAGCGTGGATCTCGCTGGCGGAGTAACCCGCCATGTCGCGCGTGACGATGACACTGATGTCTCCATCGGCTTTCGCGGCGAAGTGCTGGATGGCATCCTCGAAATCCTTGAACTGCGAAGCGAGCGCGGATTGGATTTCCCGTTCGCCTACGTTGGTGACGCGCACGAGCAGTTTCAATTTGCCGAGCAGTTCCATGGTTTCCGCGTGCCCCTTCAGCTTCCGCAAAATGTAGTAGAGGTTGCTGAACGAAAGTGAGGAAACGCAAACGATGAGTTCACCCGTTTCGGCCAAGGCAAAGAGCCGATGGGCGTATTCCGCGAAGGGTTGGCGGTCGGCCAGATGATCCAGCGTCACGTCGGTGTCCAGTGTCCAGGAAGATTTTATCCCTGGACGCCATGCTTCTTCTGCAATTGCTCCGTCAGGGCGGCGCGCTCATCGAAATCGGGTGGCAGTTTCACGGCGCCGCGCAAGGCATCGGTGAGTGGGGTTCGGCCCGCGCGGCTGTCCTGCCAGTTGCGCGCCATCACGCGCAATTGTTGGGCGACCACATCGGGCACGGTCGTGTGATGCGCCCTGGCCTCCTGCTCCGCGGATTGGAGAACCTCGGAATCCAAGGTGATGGTCAATGTCGTGCTCACGTGGAGAAACTACCGTAATTCATGCGGCACGACAAGCATCTGGAACAAGCGTTGAGCCGGTGTGAGTTAAGGGAGGAGGTGGGCGAGCGCATGGTCAATAGCCAATCGTCGATAGCCAAGGGCTGAAGATTGGACTGGCACCGGGACGGTGCGGTCGCTCGCAGCCGGGGACGGCTACGCCGCTGAGGAAGGCTGAGGATATTCAACGTAGCGCAGGTTTCCACCGTTTCCACCCTGCTGGATCGCCGATTTCCAATCGGCTGGGCGTGGCAAGACAAGGCGCTCGGCATTGTGGACAACACCATGCGAATCGAGTTAATCACGCGGACGCAGGCTGAAGCGCTGCGATACGGCAGGTTGGAAACCTGCGCTACAAAGGTGGTTGCCCTCGGCGGGGAATCAAGGCCGGCGCAGCCGGTAAAAGCCCTCGGCGCCTTGCGTGTCAATTGTGACGGTGAGTTGGTCGTTGTCGGTGGTGATGGCGTTCGGGGCGGTGGTCCAGTTGGGGGAGGCCAGGCTGGGGGTGTATTCCAACACAAATCCGCCGATGTTGTTGGTGGGCCAGGCGATCTTGGCGGAACCGGTGGTGAGAGATGTCAGAGTGACGGGAGGATTGGCAAAGTGATTGGCCGCGGATTTGGTCCAGTCGGTGCCGCTGGCGCTGGTCACTGTGGCGCCGTCGGGCAGGCCCTTGAAGCCGCTCCAATTGGAGAGCGAGAAAACGGCGGACGCGTTGCCGGGTTCAGAAATAATGATTTCGGTTTGCACCGCGATGTTCAGCCAAAAATCAAACGGCTGGCCATAGGTGAAGGTGATGGTGTTGGTTTGCATGGTTCCCACGAAAACGCCGAAACTGCCGCCATTCCAACCCGACCACGACCGCATTGCGTTGAAGTCGGTGTAGCCGTTCATGGAAGGAACGGTGCCGTCGCCCGCATCGCTTCCCCATCCGTGGTAAACTTTCACCTGCTGATCAATTCCGCCGGGGCCGTTGGCGACCAGGGGTCCGTCCAGACGGTACGAAAAGGTGAGGGTGCCGGTCTGGCCGGTCAGTCCGGGAGCATCGATGGTCACGGTGTCGGCGAAATAGGCGGCCGCGCGGGCGAAGTGAGTGGTGAGCGTGGTGTCGGGACTGACGTAGCTGGCCCTGACGGTCAGGGCGCCGTAGGCGGAAAAGGCGCCGGTGGAGCCCTGGGTGTAGGCGCGGTCAGCGGACAGCGTGCCGCTGGTCACGGTTTGGTATCCTGGAGTCAGGTTGCCCGCAAAGCCGGCGATCCCAAACTGGCCCAACTGAACGCCCATGCCGACGCCAGCGGCAAGCGCACGATGACCACCCAAGGCAAGAATGATTACGACCGAGAGTTTGATTATCCAGTAACGAAACCAACGCTGTCCCGACGTACGAATTTTTTTCATGAGTCAATTAAGCGGCGAAATGGTTACGTTCCGCCTGCGGTTGCGCGCCGTTACGTATTTGGTACGCGACGGCTTGTCTAGTTTTAAAACGATAACGGGCTGTAGGACACTGTAGGACAGCGCAGGGAGACTTTTTGCCAGAGTGAGCCGACTCACGGGTGTGAAATATCAGGCTGCGCGAGTGGGGTTCGCCCTCACCCTGGCCCTCATAGCAGAGGGAGGCGGAATTGGAGATTTCAAAGTGGTGAGGCGATAGCCGATAGCCAATAGCCGATGGCCGATGGCAAATGGGGCCTTCCTTATGGTGGGGAGACGGTGAAGGTGGTCGAGAGGTTGGTGGGTTTGCCGGTGGGTTGTTCGTCTTTGGGCCAGTTGTCCTGCGGGCGGCCGGGGTCTTCGAAGCGTTTGAATTGCAGCGGCTGGATGATCCATTTTACGCGGTATAGGCCGGGCGGGAGCGGGCCGAGGTTCACGGCGATGACGGGGTAATAGGTGAACGTTTTCTGGTAGTAGCCCTGCCAGATTGCCTCGTTCAGCACGATCACAAATTCGTTGCCGCGCCGCTCGATGCGCTCGATCCACACGCGGTCGTTGTCGTCGAGCTGGCGGGAGCGGTAGATAAGCCAGTTGTCGTCGTTGCTGGCCGGTTGGAATTTCTTTTCAGCCAGTTGATCGGCCCAGTCGTCGAGCGACAGTTTGGGCGGCTTGCGTTGAATCGGCGGGGCGGGTTGCAAGCGGGGTGTGTCATTCCATTTCCCGGAATCGCCGCGGACCATTTCGCGGCGGTCACTCAAGGCATCGCGTTTCGTGCGGTCCGTCACGCTTTTGGTCCAAACGTCACCGCGCGGCGCGGTGGGTGGCGCGGATTCCTGGGCGAAGAGCGCGGCGGAAAGCAGGGCCGCGAAGCAGGTCAGGGTGATGACGGTTTTCATTTCGGTGGCTCCGTCTTCAGGGTTTGGCGGGCGGCGGCTTTGTCCTGCAATCGCCAGAGGCTGGAGTAGGTGCGGATGAACAGGCTGCCGTGGGAGATTGCAGGGGTGGCCCACGCGTTGTCGTGCAGGGAGTTTTTGTGCAGCACTTTGAACTGCGGGCCGTCCTCGACGACCCAGGTGTCGCCGTTTTCGTTGAGGAGAAAAATGTTGCCGTTGTAAGCCCACGGCGACGCGTAGAAGCGGCCGCCGAGGGTGTTCAGCCGTTCGCGCGGGAAGATGGGTTCGCCGGTGCGGGCGTGGAAGCAAGCGAACAGGCCGGAATCGTAAAGCACATAAAGCCGGTCGCCGCTGATGAGGTAGCAGGGATGGATGCTGGAGCCGCGCTTCTGGTGCCAGGCAATCCACTGGTTGCTGTCTTGGCCGGGGTCGAGGCTGATGTTGCCGGTGGCGCCGGGCCGGATGGCGTAGAGCGGTCCGTAATGATATCCGGCGCCGACGTAGAGCAGTCCGTGTTTGGCGAGCGGCATGAGGCTCACCAGCCCGGAACTGCCGGTCAGTTCCCACAACACTTTTCCCTCGAGATCATACGAGCGGATTTTACCGGTGCCGATGGTCACCAGTTCCGTGCGTTGGGCGGTTTCCCAGACGTATGGCGTGGACCAGTTGCTTTTTTCCGGTCGCTCGACGCGCCAGACGGGTTCGCCGGACTGCGCATCCAGCGCGACGAGGAAGGATTCCTGTTCGTTGTCGTTCTGAACATAAATGCGGTCTTTGAAAAGCACGGGCGAAGTGCCGGTGCCCCAGCCGCCGCGCATGGGGTAACTGTTCCACCGGCGTTCCCAGAGCGGTTTGCCGTCGAGGTCATAACAAAAGAGGCCGATGTTGGCGAAATACGCATACACACGCTGGCCGTCGGTGACCGGTGTTTCGGAGGCGAACGAGTTCCGGGGATGGCGTTCCTGCGGCGGGATGCCCTTGTGGGCTTCGCGTTCCCAAAGAATTTTACCGGTCACCCGGTCGAGGCAATACAGAACCCAGCGGTGGACGTCCTTTTGCGCGATGCGGCCGCCGGGGTAACCGCCGATAATGGGTTTCGGCAGATCGCTCTCGCCGATGGCTGAGGTGACGAAGATTTTGTCGCCCCAAACGATTGGCGACGACCAGCCCCAGCCGCGCAGGTCGGTTTTCCAGACGACGTTGTCGTTGGTGCCCCAGCGGCTGGGGAGCGTTGCTCCGACGGCGAGGCCATCGGACTGGGCGCCGCGGTACTGGGGCCAGTTCACGGTGTCGGCGGCGTGGGTGGCGCCGGCCAGCGCGAAGGCCGCGAGTGCGAGCAGGGCGAAGCGCGTTTTCATGGCGCGGCCGATTCCAGGCGGGCAATTCATTCAGGCACGGATTGATTGTGGGCAGTATAGCAGGTGGATGGGGAGTGTCACGCGGGTTGAAGGTTGAGGCTGGATGAGTTATTATGGTGGTAATGATTTTCAGCACGGCAAGCGCTCCCAAGGCAGAATGGGCCACTGCCAGGATGAGCGTTTGACAAGGGACTTCGGAGCGCTACACTGCGGGCGCAGATTCCACCAGATGGCCCGTTAAAAACAGGAAAGGCAAGCTGTGGCAGTCAGAGACGATTACCTGGTTGACACGTTAGTTGACATGGGGTGGTTGACCAATCAACAGGTTGACCAGCTCCGTCAGGAAGCCGAATCCACCGGCGAAGGGCTGGTGGATCTGGCGGTGAACAAGAAGCTGATCAGCGGGTCGGCGGTGGCGCAGGCCAAGGCGGCGCAGTTTGGCGCGGAATACATCGAGCTGGGGGACATGCGGCTGACCGACGAGGTGATCCAGGCGTTGCCGCGCAACATTGCCAAGCGTTACAAGGCCATTCCGATCTTCGTTCATCCCGGGAGCATCACCGTTGCCATCAGCGATCCGTCGGATCTGGATACGATTGACGGGTTGCATCATTACCTGAAGACGGAGGTGGAGATCAAGGTGGCCACGGACGAGGCGATCGAGGCGGCGTTGAACCGGTATTACGGGGAGAACCAGAACGCGGTGGGCCAGATGTTGACGGACATCACGCAGGGCCAGATTGATTTGAGCAACGTGATCGGGGTGGCGGCGGAGGAAGATGGGGCGGTGGTGGAGGCCGATGCGCCGATCATCAAGCTGGTGAACTCGATCATCATGGACGCGTTCAAGCAGCGCGCGTCGGACATCCACATGGAGCCGCTGGAGCGGCGGTTCCGGGTGCGGTTCCGCATTGACGGCGTGTTGCTGGAAGTGAGCAGTCCGCCCAAGAAGCTGCAGGCGGCCATCACCAGCCGGTTGAAGATTCAGTCGGGCATGGACATTGCCGAACGACGCATCCCGCAGGACGGCCGCATCCAGATCAACGTGGGAGGCAAACAGATTGACCTGCGCGTGTCGTGTCTGCCGACGAATCACGGCGAAAGCATCGTTATGCGTATTCTGGACAAATCGGGCTTGAAGCTTGGTTTGTCGGAACTGGGATTCATGACGGACGACCAGCAGACGTTCGAACGGTTGATCGGGTTGCCGGACGGCATCCTGCTGGTGACGGGGCCGACGGGTTCGGGCAAAACGACGACGTTGTATTCCTGTCTAAACTACATCAACCGTCCGGACCGGAAGATCATCACGGTGGAGGACCCGGTTGAGTATCAGCTGGCGGGCATCAACCAGGTACAGGTGAACGAAGTGGTGGGATTGACTTTTGCGGCCGCACTGCGCGCGATGCTGCGCCAGGCGCCGAACGTGATCATGCTGGGTGAAATTCGCGACCTGGAGACGGCGACGATCGCGATCAACGCGTCACTGACCGGTCACCTGGTGTTCTCGACGCTGCACACGAACGACGCGCCGGGGGCGGTCAGCCGTCTGGTTGACCTGGGCATCAAGCCGTTCTTGGTGGCGTCCTCGACGCGGGCGCTGATGGCGCAACGGTTGGTGCGCAAGATTTGCCGGAAATGCGCGGCGCCGCACACGTACAGTGACGGCGAGTTGTACGGGTTGGGACTGGATCCAAAGAACATCACGGGCGGCAATTTCATGAAGGGCAAGGGATGTCCGGACTGCAGCAAGACGGGGTATCGCGGCCGGTTTGGGATATTCGAGATTTTTGTGATCGATGACGAGGCGCGGAAATTGATTTACGACCGGGTGCCGAGTTCGGTGCTGCGCATCCGGGCGCGGGAAATGGGCATGCGCACGTTGCGCGAAGACGGCGCGCGCAAGGTGGTGTCGGGCCTGACCACCGCCGAGGAAGTAATCCGGGCGACGGTGTCGGACGCGGATTGAGCGCCGGGGCAACGATGCGGCGACCCAATTGATTTTAAAACAAACACGTTAGAACACAGCCTATGTCCTATTCGATGTCCGATTTGCTGCAACTGGTGGTCAATGAGAATTCGTCCGACCTTCATTTGCGGGTGGGGATTCCGCCGTGCATCCGACTGCACGGCATTCTGGAGCGGGTGGAGGGGCCGGCGTTGACGCCGGAGGACACGGAGGAGTTGATGACGAGCATCACGTCGGACGACCACATCCAGAGCGTGCGCGAGCACGGGGGCGCGGACTTTGGCTTTGCGTTCGGGGAGATGGCGCGGTTCCGATGCAGCGTGTTCAAGGAGCGCGGCAATTTCGCGATGGTATTGCGGCAGATTCCCAACAAGCTGCTGAGCATCGACCAGATCGGCCTGTCGCACCAACTGGTGAAAGATCTGCTGGGCAAGCCGCGCGGGATGATCCTGGTGACGGGGCCGACAGGTTCCGGCAAGTCCACGACGCTGGCGTCGATGATCAACATCCTCAATGAAACGCGCGATGAGGCGCACATCATCACGATCGAGGACCCGATCGAATTTTATCACAAGCACAAGAAGGCGGTGGTCACGCAGCGCGAGGTGCACGTGGACGTGCCGAGTTTCGCGGAGGCGTTGCGGCGCGCGCTGCGCCAGGACCCGGACGTGATCCTGGTGGGTGAGTTGCGCGACCTGGAAACGATCGAGGCGGCGGTGACGGCGGCGGAAACGGGCCACCTGGTGTTCGGCACGCTGCACACGAACTCGGCGGCCAAGACGATCGACCGTATCGTGAACGCGTTTCCGATCAACGCACAGGAAACCATCCGCATCCAGTTGTCCACGGTGTTGCAGGCGGTCATCGCGCAGATCCTGGTGCCCCGGCATGACAAGCCCGGGCGGGTGGCCATCCACGACATCATGGTAAATACGCCTTCCATTTCCGCGCTGATCCGCGATAACAAGACGTTCCGCATCCCGTCGGACCAGCAGACGGGCGCGAAATACGGGATGATCACGCTGGATGCGAACCTGCTGGACAAGTATGAGCGCGGATGGATTGCGCGCGAGGAAGTGATCAACCGTTCGATTGACCCGGCGAGCGTGATCCAGAAACTGGCGGAAATCGACGCGGCGAAGGCGGCCGAGGAAGCGGCGGCGGCGCGCGCGGCCGGCAAGAAATAGCGATTTGTATGGCAGAAGCGACCAAACATCCGTTGCTGGCGTTGTTGCGCGAGCGGGGGCAGATCGACGACCTGCAGTATGAGGAAGTGGAGCAGGAGATAAACCGCAGCGGCAAGCCGGCGTACCAGGTGCTGTCGGACCTGGGGTTCCTGGACATGGACAGCCAGTTGCAAATCCTGGCGGACCACCTGGGGACGGAAGTGGTGTCGTTGCAGGACATCGAGGTGAAACCGGAGGTGTTGAAGTTGATTCCGCCTTCGACGGCGCGGATGTACCAGTGCCTGCCGCTGGAGGATTATGGGAGTGCGCTGCGGGTGACGTTCGTGGACCCGCTGAACCCGGCGATGATTGACGAGCTGGGCTTCATTGTGGGGGGGCGCGAAGTGCAGGTGGTGGTGGGCGATCCGTCGCAGGTGCAAAAGTTGATCGACAAATTTTACGCGAACGAAGAGGAGAGCTTCAGCGACATCCTGAAGGAACTGGGCGACGACAAGGACATGGAGAAGGAGGTCGCCGAGTTGTCCACGGCGGAAGACATCGCGGCGAGCCTGGCGGACATGGCGAACGAAACGCCGATCATCAAGTTCGTCAACCTGGTCTTGTATCAGGCGGTGCAGGACCGGGCGAGCGACATTCATTTCGAGCCGTTCGAGGACGAGTTCAAGATCCGTTACCGCGTGGACGGCGCGTTGTACGAAATGGCGCCGCCGCCGAAATATCTGGCGATGCCGGTCATCTCACGCCTGAAAGTGATTGCGAACCTGAACATTTCCGAGCGGCGCATGCCGCAGGACGGACGCATCACGCTGCACCTGGCGGGGCGGGAGATCGACCTGCGCATCTCGACATTGCCGACGCGGTTCGGCGAATCGGTGGTGTTGCGCGTGCTGGACCGGGCGTCGGTGAGCCTGGACCTGGAGGCCCTGGGCTTTCCGCAGTATGTGTATGATTACATTTGCAAGGCGGTGGACCAGCCGAACGGGATTTTCATTGTGACGGGGCCGACCGGTTGCGGCAAGACGACGACGTTGTATGCGTGTTTGCGGCGGGTGAACACGATCGACATCAAGCTGCTGACGGCCGAAGACCCGGTGGAATACGACATCGACGGGATCATGCAGGTGGCGGTGAACGAAGCGCAGGGGATGACCTTCAGCAAGGCGTTGCGCTCGTTCCTGCGCCAGGATCCGGATGTGATCATGGTGGGGGAAATGCGTGACCTGGAAACGACGCAGATTGCGATCCAGGCGTCGCTGACGGGCCACCTGGTGTTGAGCACGCTGCACACGAATGACGCGCCGGGCGCGGTCACGCGCATGGTCGATATGGGGGCGGAGCCGTTTTTGATTTCCTCGACGCTGATGGCGGTGCTGGCGCAACGCCTGGTGCGGATGATCTGCAAGAAATGCCGCGCGCCGTTTGAGCCGACGGAGAACCAGTTGGGGCAGTTGAACCTGTCGCCGTATGACATTGGTGACAAGGTGTTCTACTACGGGCGCGGTTGCCAGAACTGCAACGACACGGGATACAAGGGGCGAAAGGGTATTTTTGAACTGCTGACAATCACGGAGCCAGTCCGTGCTTTGATCAACGAACGCGCGCCGGCGGTGGTGCTGCGCCAGAAAGCGCGGGAACTGGGCATGACCACCTTGCGCGACGACGGGTTGCGCGGTATATTCGACGGCGAAACCACGATTGAAGAAGTGCTTAAGTACACTTAACGAATCTTTGCGTCTGCCTAATAAGAGCCTATGCCAAAATTCAACTACGTCGCGATGGACAACAAGGGCAAGGAGACCAAGGGAACCCTTGAAGTGGCCAACCAGAGCGAGGCGATCGGGCGACTGAAGGAGATGGGCTACTTTCCGACCAAAGTAGTCGAGGCGGACAAAGTCAAGGAAGGCAAGGACGCGAAGGCCAAGGCCCCGGGTGCCAAGAAGAAGGGCGGGGCGATGAACATCAACATCAAGATCCCCGGCTTGAGCGGGAAGGTGAAGCCGAAGGCCTTGACGACCTTTACCCGGCAGTTGGCAACGTTGGTGGATGCGGGTTTGCCCTTGCTGCGCGGATTGCGAGTGCTGGAGAAGCAGGAACGGAATGTCACCCTCAAGGGCGTCATCAACGATCTGGCCGTTGCGATTGAAGGCGGCAGCACCTTTTCCGAAGGTCTGGCGCAGCATCCCAAGGTGTTCAACCGGCTTTATGTGAACATGGTGAAGGCGGGCGAACTGGGCGGCGTGTTGGAAGTGGTTTTGAACCGCCTTTCGGAGTTCATGGAAAAGGCGCAGAAGATCAAGGGCAAGGTCATCGCGGCGATGTTTTACCCGGTGGCGGTGTTGATCGTGGCGGTGGTGATTCTGGGCATCCTGATGGTGTGGGTGGTGCCCAAGTTCCAGGACATTTTCAAGGACATGTTGGAAGGCGAACAACTGCCGGGTTTCACGCGCCTGGTGCTGGGCATCAGCAATACGATCAAGAACCACTTTATCGCCACAGTGGTCAGTCTTTTTGTGGTGTTTGTGCTGTTCAAGCTGTTTGCGCGCACAAAGTTTGGGCGCAAGCTGGTGGACCGGTTCAAGCTGAAGATGCCGGTGCTCGGACCGGTGGTGAGCAAGGTGGCGATTGCGCGGTTCTCGCGCACGCTGGGAACGCTGGTGAGCAGCGGCGTGCCAATCTTGCAGTCGTTGACCATCGTGAAGGAAACGGCGGGCAACGTGATTATATCCGAGGCGGTTTCGGCGGTGCACGAGAGCGTCAAGGAAGGCGAAACCATCACGCAACCGCTGGAAGCTGCAAACGTCTTTCCGCCAATGGTTATCAGCATGGTGGACGTTGGCGAGCAAACTGGCGCCCTGCCGGAAATGTTGATGAAGATTGCCGACACCTATGATGAAGAAGTGGACAACGCGGTGGCGGCCATGACCTCGTTGCTGGAGCCCATCATGATCGTTTTCCTGGCCATCATCGTCGGCAGTATCGTTATCGCGCTGTTCCTGCCCCTGATTGTGCTCATGGACAAGATTGGCGACACGGGCGGCGGCAAGAAGAGCGAATAAGCGCCAAAGGTGAGCTTGCGGTGGCCATCAGCGTCCAAACTGATGGCCATCAGCGTTTTTGGTGCACGACGCAAGCTGGGGCGGATAATCCAGTTGACACCTTGGCAAGCGCGGTGTAAATACAATGTAATCACAATGCATTGGCGATTAATATACGTTTAACTCATGGATTTCGACTGGACCAACACCCCGTTTGAATTGGATGGGTCGATAAACGTGCGGGACATTGAGGAATCGTTCGAAGACCCGTTCGCCGTGAGATTGCTGCCTGATTCCCCGCGGTTCTCGGTCCAAGCCCGTTACTTTAACCTGGGCAAGTCGGCGCGGGGGACTGGCGTGTTCAGCGTGTATCGGACCAACGGCAAGGTGACGCGGGTGATTTTTGCGCGCCCGTTTGCGCCCGAGGAACAGTTTTTTTACCAGCGGAAAATGGAACAAACGCTGGCTACGTAAAGGTGCATTATGAATGCGATCAACAGTTGGGAAGAAGTTCCGCTATTTGATGGCGATGAGGCCGAGGCCGACTTTTGGGCCGTAAACCGGGTTGATCTCCGGTTGATGGAGTCGTCCGTCGCGCCAAGTGCGGAAATATCCGAGTCGGTGACGATCACGTTGCGGATCGATCCGCGAATGCTGGCGCGCATCAAGCGGCTGGCGCGGTCGCGGTATCTCAACTACCAGAGCATGATCAAGCAATGGTTGAGCGAGCGGATGGAACGGGAACTGGGAGAGAGATAAATGATGACCTTCAAACAATTGAAACAACCATCAGGCGGGCGCGCGACCACGCGCGGGACGCGGGCGTTTACGTTGATCGAGATGCTGCTGGTGATTGGCATCATCGGCATTCTGGCCGGCATGTTGTTCACGGGCGGGCGGCTGGCCGTGAAGAAGCGCACGTTGGCGCGGGCCACGGCGGAGTTGCGGCAGATCGCCGCGGCCATCGAGGACTTCAAGTCCAAGTACAACTATTATCCGCCGGACAATCCAAACAACACGCTGGTCAACCCGCTGTATTATGAGCTGGCGGGTGTGAGCTACACCCCCACCAACACGCCGGTGCCGGGGTCGCCGGACCGGTTTGACACCCTGGACAAGCGCACGAGTCTGACGGCGCCGCAGGCGTTCAGCGTGTTCGGGGTTTCCGGATTTGTGAATGCGGCGCACCCCGGCAAGGCGCCGCCGAAGAGCCCCTTCCAGCCGCGCGGCAACCAGGTGGCGAAGGTGGTGTCCAACACCGTGCCGCCAACGACATTTGAAATGTTGATCGCCCCGGGCAAGGGGACGAACGGGCTGGCGGACGTGGACGGCAAGGAAATCAATCCCTGGCGGTATCAGTCCACGGCGCCGGCGCACAATACGCGGTCGTTTGATTTGTGGGCGGACATTGAAATCAACGACCAGGTTTTCCGCGTGTGCAACTGGAACAACACGCCGCAGTTATTGTACTCAAAATGAAGAACGATGGGATGTCCGAAGCCAAAGAAATTATGAGCAGCAAAGCGAAAACGAGCCGGGACAATGTGGCGTTTACGTTGGTCGAAATGTTGGTGGTGATCGCCATCATCGGCGTGCTGGCGGGTTTGTTGTTGCCAGTGCTGGCCAATGCGCGGACGAAAGCGCGCGCCGCGGTCGCCCGGCAGCAGGCCACCGAGATAGTTTCGGCCATCACGCGTTATTCGACGGACTACAGCAAATATCCGACGAGCCAGGCGGTGGCGGCGGGCGGGGGTGGTGATTTTACTTATGGGACCATCAGCACGTCGGCATCGGCGGTCATCACGAACGGGTTTGGATATGAAACCAACAATTCGGAGTTGATTGCCATCCTGATGGCGGTGGAACGGCACCGCAACGGCGCTGACACCGTCAACCTGGGCAACGTGCGCAACCCGCGGAAGGTGGATTATTTGAATGCGAAGCCTTCCAACGGCGACAACGCCAATCCGATGCCGGGCGTGGGGGTGGACGGGGTGTATCGCGACCCGTGGGGAACGCCTTACGTGGTCACCATCGACATGAATTACGACGGATTGACTTACGACCCGTTTTATCGGCGGCGCGGCGTGTCCCAAGTGAGCAGCGGGTTGCCCGGCAACCCGCAGGGCTACGACGGGCTCTACAACAGTCTGACCAACAACGGATTTTCGGACGATTACTCGGTGAAGGCGCCGGTGATGGTCTGGTCATTTGGCCCGGATAAAAAGATTGATTTCGGACCTTCACTGGGGGCGCCGTGGCCCGCGGGCAATTCGATTTTGGAGCCGAACCGGGACAACGTGACAAGCTGGAAGTAAGCATGCAAATCCGCGCCCACAACTTTTCATTGAAGGCAGGCGCCGGAAGCCCGGCGGGCGAGCGCTCCGGGCGCGCCTTCACGTTGATTGAGTTGTTGGTGGTGATTGCGATCATCGGGTTGGTGGCGGGGCTGACCATGCCGCACATCCGGGGGTTGCGCTCGGGTGACACGATGGTGGCCGCAAGCCGGCAGATGATTGACGATTTCGGCCTGGCGCGGCTGCGGGCCATCAACGAGCGGAGCCGGATATTTGTGGTGTTCCTGCCCCTGATGAGCCAGGCGCCCGAACAGGTCAGCGGGCAGTTGATGGTGACGTACACGAATTACTTCATGACCAACCAACTGGCCAATGATCTGATCGCCGCGCAATGCCGGTCGTATGCGTTTTTCAGCCTGCGCAGCGTGGGCGACCAGCCGGGGGAAGTGCAGCCGCGCTATTTGACCGAGTGGAAGCAACTGCCCGAGCGGTCCTTCATCCCGCCGACGGCGTTCACCAACACCAATATTTTCCGGCTGGATGTGAGCTTCCCGTTTCCGGACGAGAACGGCACGTTGTCGTTTTACCTGCCATGCGTGGAGATCAATTCGTTGGGGCAGATTGCGAACAACAACCAGGACGTGCGCCTGCCGCTGGGCGAGGGCCAGGCGGTGGTGCCGGGGCGGGGGACCGGGCTCTACGACGTCCGGGACGCGGACATTGAAGAGAAGCCGCCGGGCAACTCGGTTTCGAACAACATCATCGTGCTAAACTGGCTGACCGGGCGGGGGAAGGTCGAGCGACTGGAGGTGCCATGAAGCTGACTTTTTCATACGACCGGCGGCTGCGGCGCTCATCAGTGGCGTTCACGATGATCGAAGTGGCCCTGTGCCTGGCGATCATCGCCTTCGCGCTGGTGGCGATCATTGGCATCCTGCCCACGGGCATGCAGGTGCAGAAGGATAACCGCGAGGAAACGATCATCGGTCAGGAAGGTGCGTTCCTGCTGGATGCGTTGCGGAGCGGGCAGACCAACCTGGACAGCCTGTCCAACAACCTCGTCTATCTGGAGCAGTACACGAACAAGGTGCCGATGGTGACCAACTATGGACCCTCGTTCACCGGAACCACCGGCGAACTGACGGCGTACCAAATCGTGGGCATCCTCAGCACGCCCAAGTATCCGACCAACGGCATCGTGACCAACTATTACACGCGGGCGAAGTTTCTGGCCAACAGCGGGCCTCTGGCCGAGCGGGCGACAACGAACCGGGATCTCTCCTTCACCTACCTGCTGGAAACCGAAATCGTGCCCTACATGGTGCCGACGAACCTGGCGCTCGTGGAAACGAATCTGGCGATGAACCTGACGAACAATCTCTATGACGTGCGCTTGACGCTGAGCTGGCCGGTGCTTCCCAACAACACGGTCGGCAACAGCGTGCAGGTTTTCCGGACCCTGGTGGCGGGCGAGCTGACGCCCGACACCAACCAGTACTATTTCTTCCGGCAGGCGTACTTCAACCGATACTGAGCGCATGTGGATTGACATGAAAGTGATAGGCCGGCGTCGTGGCGCGCGCGCGTTGACGCTGCTGGAATTGATGGTGGCGGTCACCATCCTGACGGTCATTATTCTCGGGTTGTATTCCATGTTCGACCGGACGCAGAGCGCCTTTCGCGCCAGCATCACGCAGGTGGATGTGCTGGAGCAGGGCCGGGCGGTGGTGGAACTGCTGAGCCGCGAGCTGGAACAAATGCGGGCGAGCCAGCAGGTGGGCGGCACAAACCTGTATGTGGCGCCGATTCCGTTTGTGGGCAGCTTCACGCAGAGCCGCTTTGACGGAACGGTGTATTTTACGAACGAACACCAGGAAGTGTTTTTCCTCAACCGGCCGGACCACTGGCACGGCATCGCGTATCTGGTCGTTGCCGGTTCGACCAACGCGGCTGACCAGGTGTTGTATGCCAACGGGGTGGGGACGCTGGCGCGCTACGAAACGGCCACCAACCAGCACCTGCTGATTTCGAACAATCTGCTCACCACGTTCCTGAACCTGACCAATTTGAGCAATTACCAGCGGGTGGCCGAAGGCGTGGTGCATTTCGCCGTGCGGGCGTATGACACCAACGGCCTGTTGCTGCTCACCAACTCGTACGCGTTCACCAACCAGGACCTGCCCTCGTACCTGGAGGTGGAACTGGGCGTGCTGGAAACCAAGGCTTACGAACAAGCGCGGAGCATCCTCAACACGAACGACCAGCGGGCCTTCCTGTCGGACAGCAACAACATCCGGGGCTCCCGCGTGCATATGTTTGTTCAACGCATTCCCGTACGCAGCCGATGAAATTCAACTCCCAACGCGGTGTCGCCCTGATCACGACGTTGATCATGCTCTCGATCATCACGTTTACAGCCGTGGTGTTTCTGGCGGTGACCAACCGCGAGCGCGCCTCCGTGCGGGTGACCCAGAGCCTGTTCTCCGCGAAGTCCGCGTCGGACTCCGGATTCTATCACGCGCAGGCGCTGGTTATTGCCCAGATCATGGCTTCGACCAACCGGTTCGGATACGACCTGATGGTGTCCACCAATTATGTGGCCCCGTTTTACCTTGGGGACGAAGCCAACATCACGAACATCGCCGGCCTGCAATTCCTGGCCCGCGCGCCGGTATATATCCAGACCAATGCCACCGGCCCGCTGGATTACCGGTTTTTTGTGGATTTCAACCGGAACCGTTTCTTCGAGCCCAACGGCTGGTATGAGGAGACGAACAACCTGGGCGCGGGCATGGGCGTGACCAATTACTATGTGGGCGACCTCGAGTGGATCGGCGTGCTGGAGCATCCGGAATATCCGCATTCGTCGTCCAACCGGTTCATCGGTCGGTACGCCTTCCTGGTCCTGCCGGCGGGCAAATCGCTCGATTTGAATTTCATCCACAACTACGCCAAGCGGTTGAACAGCACGATGGCCACCTTCAACGACGGCTTCCTGCGCAACCAGGGCGTGGGCCCGTGGGAAATCAACCTCGCGGCGTTCTTGCGCGATTTGAACACCAATTCGTGGTCGTACGTAAGCTATGAAACGAACATTCCGCCTTTCGCCGTGCGCAACGATGGCACGGCGTTCGACGATGCACTCTCGTTGTTGAAATATCGTTACAACGATTCCTACGCCAACCTCCAGACCCTTTCCAACGCCTTTGACACCAACGCGGGGTATCTGGCGACCAATTTCATCGATGAACTGGCACACGGACCGTTGATGACCGGCACAGGCCTGCTGACGGTGAACAACGACAGCGTTTTCACGAACTGGCCAGGCGGCCTGAATCTCCATTCCAACTCCGTGTCGTACTTTGACATCCAGGACCTGTTTGCCACGGGTCGGCCGTATTCGACCGGCCTGCCGAATTTCCTGAACACGCTGCGCAATTCGATGACCAACAACAGCACGTACGACCGGTACACCTTCTACCGGTTGCTCGCGCAGTTGGGCGTGGATTCGGCGACGCCACTGCGCACGAAGGTCCATCTGAACTACGACAACGTGAACACGCACCAGACGAACTTCGTGGAATGGGCGCCCACGAACTTCTTCCGCGAGACGGCCGAGCGGTTGCTGAGCGGCTCCTTCGGATTTTCGCTGGTCGTCCAGTCGAACAAGATTCAACTGTATCCGAGCAATCAGTATTCCGCCGCGGTCCACCGCTTGATGCAGGTGGCTGCCAATATTTACGACGCCAGCACCAACAAGGGCGCGTCCTATCCGTATTATCCCACGGTGTTCCGCCCGATCTTTACCAACAGCGGCACCAACATCCTGATTCACGATTACGTGGAGGAAACCAATGCCACCTTTGCGGCCAATTCGTATCTGACCTTCGAGCAGCTCACCAACCAGCCGGCCGGCCTCTATACCAACATCAACCTGCACGGCGTGCCGGCGGTCATTGGCGTGAAGAAGGGCTACCCGAACTTCAACGAGTTTTCGCTCCAAACTTTTTATCGCATCAGCCGGCGCATGGAGGTGCGCAAGTCCAATACCAACGCGCCCGGCCCCGGCAACGTTAGCGAAACCAACCTGATGTACGAGTTGGGCATCTCGAACGTCTTCGGGGTCGAGGCCTGGAATTCCTACACCAATCCGTTCCCGCGCGACCTGGTGATGACCATCGGTCACGACATGACCATCGTGCTGACCAACCAGCTTGGCTCCAACCTCTGGGGCCCGGTCACCCTGACCACGACCACCAACATCAACATACCGGCCAACTCGTGGATTGGCGCCAACGCCATTTACGCCAACCCCACCAATTTCCTGCTCCCGTTGTCCAACAGCTATACATTCCTTACCAACTCGCAGTTCTTCGTCAACACCACGCCGATTTTTCAACCGTCCAAGGATCGCCTGGCTTATTTCGAAACGAACAACAGCGCGTCCCGTTACTTTTACGTGCCGGAATGGGGGCTTGCGATCAGCAACCGTGTTCGCTACCTGCTTACGGACAATGGCCGCGTGGTGGATTTTGTCAACGTGGCCGATTTGAACGAAGCCATCAACCTCACCGAGGAACTGGCCACGCAACCCACCGGCTTTTCAGATCTCAACGGCCTGTGGGACACCAACCGCGTGAACGCTTCGACCAACGTCACCGTGCCCACCCTGGGCATGATCAAGCAGATGGATATTTCCCTCGGGCGCACTCCGGCGACGTGGCAGGATTACAACCTGCCGCCGGTGCCAAGCAAGGACCTGGCCATCGCCCAGTTCCAGAAGTTCATGTTTGGTCCCGGCTTTGCCGGCAATCCCCGCTATCGCCGCCTCGTCGTCACCAACCTGAACATGCAGGTGCCGTACACGCCTTCCGCCGTTGTCTATCACCGTCGCAGTTGGCAGGCCAACGACCCGCTCGTCCACTACATGCGCGAGGATCTCACCGATCTCCGCCAGCCGTCCAAATCGACCTATGCCCAGACCTTTCCGCCTGGCGCCACCACGCTCACGAACTTGTACGCGTTGTCGAACCTCCGCCAGTTGAACGACGTTTACACGCCGTGGGCTGGCCGACGCTACCCGGGAGGACCGTCGCTGGATGCCACCAACCAGTACGCCTACGACTACATGGTCAAGGACCCGATGGTCCGCTGGTCCGACGACTGGAATTTCCCGGCTGGGAAGTTCGGCAGCATCGGCTGGCTCGGCCGCGTGCACCGCGGCACGCCCTGGCAGACTCTTTACATGAAGGCCCCCGCCGCGCCCAATGATGCCGCCAACAACTTCCTCTGGACGCGCTGGTCCGGTGATTCCACGACCAATTCCGCCGCCCATCCCACCAATGACTGGACGATCGTCGATATCTTCACTGTGGATGTGGATGACCGCGCCTCGCGCAGCAAGTTGTCGGTCAATCAGACCAACATCGCCGCCTGGTCCGCCGTCCTGTCCGGCGTGCTGGTGTTGTCCAATCGCATTGATTACGAGGATTTCTTCAACAATCCGCCTTCGCGCGCGCAGGAGTTTGACGATCTGGCCATCACGCCGGGCACGCCGCAGATGCTCGCCATTTACAACGGCATCAACGCCTACCGTGACACCTTGACCAACCAGACGCCCACCAACGTGTTCACGCGCCTGGGCCAGATTTTGGGCGTCCCGCAACTGACGGTCGAGCTGACCAATTCGCCCAACAACTCGCCCTACGTCAACTTCACCTCGCTCAACGCCGCCTATGGCGTCACGGATGTCGTGCTTGAGCGCATCCCGCAGCAGATTCTTTCGCTGCTCACCGTCGAGGACCACCCGCGGGTGGTTATCTATGCGTATGGCCAGTCCTTGCGCCCGGCGGACCGTTCGATTGTCGTCTCCGGCCCCTATCGCGGCCTGTGCACCAATTACCAGATCACCGGCGAAGTCCTCACGCGCGCCGCGGTGCGGTTTGAAAACGCGCCCGCCACCCCGCGTGCGGTTGTCGAAAACTTTACCGTGCTGTCCACGGATTAAACCACCGCCCGAATCATGAAACCCAGAGCCAAATCAGGAAATGCCGGCGGCGCCCTGCGGGGCCCACGGCGGCTGGTGTCCGCGTTGCCCGTTGAGCGTTG
>JBFMBT010000070.1:0-23875 GCA_040754875.1 Verrucomicrobiota bacterium
GCCCGCTTACAACCGCGAGCCTGACCACTCCCGCCCGGGCCGATTGCGGCGGCGTGATGTAATCGTGGCGCATTTAAAATCCTTCCAGATGGTAGGCGTGCAGCTTGCGATGCAGCGTCCGCCGGCTGATGCCGATTTTTTTGGCCGCCAGGCTGCGGTTGCCATCGGCCTCCTTCAACGCGCGCAAGATCAATTCCCGTTCCGCGTCTTTCACCGTCAGATTGCTCCGGCTCAAGGTGGGGGCCGCGCTGCTGGCGGTCTTGCCGGCGTGGCCGCGCACCGCCGCCGGCAGGTCGCGCAAGGAAATCATGTCGCCCCGGCACAACACCACGGCGTGTTCGATGGCCGTCCGCAACTCGCGCACGTTGCCGGGCCAATGATAACCCAGCATCGCTTCCACTGCTTCGATCTTGAAATCCGCGATGCGTTTGTTGTTTTGCTCCGCAAATTCCCGCAGAAACCCGCGCGCCAGCAACAACACGTCTCCGTCCCGCTCGCGCAACGGCGGCAGCATCAGCTCCACCACCTTCAACCGGTAGAACAGGTCCTCGCGGAACTTGCCCTGCTTGACGAGTTCTTCGAGGTTTTTGTTCGTGGCGGTGACAATGCGGACGTCAGCTGAGAGCGTCTTGTTCGAGCCCAGCCGCTCAAACGTTCGCTCGCCCAGGAAACGCAACAGCTTCACTTGCGTCGCGGGGTCGATTTCGCCGATTTCATCCAGGAACAATGTGCCGCCGTTGGCCTGTTCGAAGCGGCCGATGCGCCGTTCGTGCGCGCCGGTAAAGGAGCCTTTCTCGTGGCCGAACAATTCGCTCTCCAGCAGCGTGGCCGGCAGCGCCGCGCAATGCACGGTGACCATCGGCTGGCGCGCGCGCGGGCTGAGCTGGTGAATGGCCTTGGCGATGAGTTCCTTGCCGGTGCCACTTTCGCCCATGATGAGCACCGTGGCGGGCGAAGGCGCGACCTGCTGCACAATCTCCAGCACTTCGCTCATGGCCGCCGATTCGCCGATGATGTTCTCCAGCCCGTAGCGCGTGTCCAGTTGCTGGCGCAATTCGGTGTTTTCCAGTTCCAGATTTTGATGTCGCAACGCCCGGGCGATGCGCATTTCCAGTTCGTCAATCTGCATCCGCCCCTTGGCGATGTAATCATCCGCGCCACGCTTCATCGCGTCCACCGCCAGTTCCTCGGAGCCGTAGGCCGTCATCAGGATGCACACCGGCGGCCGGGGCAGGGACTTCGCGCGCGCGATGAGTTTCATGCCGTCTTCGTTCGGCAATCGGAAATCCGTGAGCAACACGGCGAAGTGTTCTTTCTCGAGCAATTGCATCGCGGCGGCGGCGTCCTCCGCCACATAGACGTCGTAACGGTCTTCCAGCGCGGCGCGCAATCCTTCGCGCGTCGGCTTCTCGTCATCTACAATCAATACTTGCGGTTTAATCATTCGCTGGCGCCTCCAACAAGCGCGGCTGCCGTTCATGGAGCGGCAGCCAGATGCGGAACGTCGTCCCGCGCCCCTCGTGGCTTTCGACGTCGATGCGTCCGCCGTGCTCGCGCACAATGCGCTGGACGATCATCAGGCCGAGCCCGCTGCCTTTCTTTTTGGTGGTGAAAAACGGTTCGAAAATCCGGTTGATCTGTTCCTGCGGAATCCCGCCGCCGGTGTCGCGCACGACGACCCACGCGCGGTCCGGCGTGTGGCCGGTCTGGAGCGTCAGTTCGCCGCCCCTGGTCATGGCTTGCATCGCGTTTTTGATGAGGTTCACCAACACCTGCTTGATCTGCGCCGGGTCGATGGGCGCGTCCGGCAACTGGCGTTCGAGCTTCTCAATGACGGTCAACCCGCGGTTTTCCAGTTCCGGCTGCAACAACTCCAGCGTTTCGCGCACCACACGGTTCAACGACGCGCGCTCCAGTTGCGGGCTGGTGGGCCGGATGGCCTGGAGGAATTGCGTCACGATGTAATCCAGCCGCGTGATTTCGCCCTTGGCCACGCCGAGGTAATTCTCCATTTTCAACGCGATGTCCGCGGCTTCGCGCGCTGTTTCGTTGCTGGCGGCGCGAGCCCGACCGGCTGGTTTGCTTCCCGGCTGGGAAACGCATTGTTTGAGCTTCTTCACCTGCCGTTCCATCAATTGCAGGTGGATGTGGAGCGCGTTGAGCGGATTGCCGATTTCATGCGCCACACTCGCGGCGAGCAGCGTCAACGCCTGGATGCGCTCGCTCTCGATGGCGTCGAAGGTTTTCTTCCGCGCCTCGGTGGCATCGTGCAGCACCAGGGCCACGCCGGAGGCGCCGGCGGTTTCGCCATCCAACGGCGCGCAATACAAACGCAGAAAGCGCGGCTGCGGGTAAGTGACCTCAAATTCGTGCCACGTCACTCCGCCTTCGCTCTTGAGAGACGACAGCTTCTGCCAGTCCAGTTCACGCAGATAACGGGTGATGGGCTGGCCCACGGCGCTGTCCGCCTGCAAGCCGATCAATTCCGTGACGGCGCGGTTGAAATAAACAATGCGCCCGCTTTCATCCACCACAAGCACGCCGTCCTCGATGATGTTGAACAGCGTCTCCAGGAAGCTGCGCTCGCGCGCCAGCCGCTCGACGACAGTCTGCAGCCCCTTGGCATCGAGGCGGCCGATGCGCACGAGTACTTTGTCGAGAAAACTGGATTTGGAAGTGGCCATCGTACGTCAAAACCACTTTTTACGTTTGAAATACAGGTAGGTGGCGATCGTGGAAAACGCCGTGACCACGGCCGCCACGCCGTAGCCATGCTCCCATTTCAATTCGGACATGCCCTCGAAATTCATCCCATACCACGTGCCAATCATCACCATGGGCGTCGTGATCAGCGTGATCATGGTCAGCAGCTTGACCACCTCGCCCGTCTGGTTGGACGACATGTTCAGGTAAACTTGCAGGATGCCCGTCAGTGAGTCGGTGTAGCCTTGGGCCATTTCCGAGATGTGCGACAGCGCGTCATACACGTCGCGGTAGTACGGCACCAGGTGCGCGCGGATCATCTTGAAGTCGCCGCGCGCGAACCGGCCCAGCACCTCGCGTTGCGGGCCGATGATCTGGCGCAGGTGCAACACCTCTTTCTTCACCTTCAAAATCTGGTTCAACACGTGCTTGCCTGGATTGCGCAGCACCTCTTCCTCCAGTTCCGCGATTTCGAGCGACAATTCGTCCAGCGCCGGCTTGTAGTTTTCGACGATGGCATCCAGGAGATTGTGCGCCACGCGGTCTGGCGCGCGCGCCACGTGGACCGTGCCGCGCACTGACCGCTCGGCCACGTTGGCCACGGCCTTGAGCGGCACATCGTGGTAGGTGACCAGAAAATTCTTGCCGAGGAAGAAGTTCAGTTCGCTTGTCGCAAACACGCCATCCGTCCGGCTGTAATCCACGGCATGAACAACGATGAACAAATACGGCGAAAACCGATCTTCCTCCTTCGGGGCATACTCTTCCACTTTCGGCGAGGAACTCACGGCCACGCAATCCTCGATGGACAGCGGGTGAAAGTGGAACACATCTTCCAAGGTCAGCTTGGTTTCCTCGGGTGTCGGGTTTTCCAGGTCCACCCACAGGAACAGGTTTGTGTCCGCCAGCAAGGTGGGCATCAGAAAGGGTTCGATGTCCTTGCTGTGCAGGCGCCCCTGCGTCGTAAATGCAAATGACCGTATCATGGTTGACCCAGTATCTGTCCCACTTGCAAGTGTGACAAGTTGGCACTCATCTTACGCGCCCATTCCCTCCTGACAAGCCCCTTACTTCCCTGCCATGAAGATTTTACAAAGGCAGCCAAGATAGGGCCGCTACTCGGGTAAGCAGATTTCATGGATTCTGAAGCGTTCTTTCGTCGTTGGCGCATCACCTCGACGGAAATAATCCGGGTTAATGAATTGAATTGCTAGTTTTTGGCGGCAGTTGTTAAACTTCTTGGGTTCACCCATGAACCCGAGCCATCGGCAGTGGTGTGCCGTGCGCACACTGGGAAGCGTGTGCCTGCTCGTCGCCGCCGCGCTCACGTCGGCGCGCCTTGAACAGTTTCTGGACATCGGCGGCGTCACCTCGTCCACCTTTCATCAAGCCGTGCTGGCGATGCGTCTGGCTTTTGTCGTGGCCGGGTCCTGGTTTCTCCTGCGCCGTCCGCGCGTGAACTGGCCGGGCCTGGCCATCGGCGCGGCGACCATGGCACTGACCATCTTGATTGGCGGCCTGTGCGTTCAAAAAATCGCGCGTGTGACGCCGATTGTTTCCGGCTGGCGTTCGTACGCGCCGAAGTACGAACGCAACGAACTGCTCTTCCGCGGCCGTCCCATTTGTTATGACGGCGCGGATTTCGTCGTTGTCCTCCTGGGTGACTCACAAGTCGAAGCAACCACCCTGCCGTTCGAACAAATGCCCGAACAACGGCTGGAGCACCACCTGCGCAAGTCGCATCCCCGTGCGCGTGTATTCTCGGTGGGAGCGCGCGGCTACGGGCAGGATCAGCAATTGCTGGTGTTGCGGGAGTACTTCGCGCGGTTCCGGGCCGACCTCGTGGTGCTGTGGCAGACGCCCGGCAATGACATCTGCAACAATTTGTTTCCCACCCACATGCCCGCCAACGGCGCGCCCAAGCCCACGTTCCGGCTCGTGGACGGAAAGCTCGCCGGCCCCAGCGAACCCATGGGCCAGCCGATTCCGCAATCGCCCATCAAACTGGTAGCGCTTTGCCAGCGGACGCTGGCACCGGAACGGTATTACCGGCGCGACGATCATTGGGAACGCTATTTGCCGCGCCCTTACTCCGCGCTGCCGGCCTGGGAAGGGGAGGTCAACCACGCGTGGCAACGGGTTTGGGACGTGGAAAAGGTGCGCTCGGAAAACCTCGACAACGAGAAGACCGGTTGGGCCATGGAACTGGTTCCGCCCAGCCCGCGGATGTGTTACGGCATTGAACTGACGCGCCGCCTGCTGGCGGAAATCCGCACCACGGCGCGCAGCCACGGGAGCGAATTCGTCGTGTTCCGCGCCGCGCTGCCGGAGGACGCCGCGGCGGACGGCGGCGAGGAAGTTTACGATTTTCGCGGCAAATACTACCGCGCCTCGAAACGCCAGATGGAATTGAACATCAACGCGGTCAACCGGGACGTCGGCGCGCTGGCCATTCCCGTAAAGATGAAGGATTGGCGCATCAGCCCGGTGGATGCGCACCTGAACATCGCCGCGAACGACCAGGTCATGGGGGATCTGGCGGCGGCGTTGCGCCCGACCATCGCGCGACTGGCGGCCCGCGAAGAAGAGACGTGCCGAGACGCCCGCTGCACGAAAGCGGGCAAGTGCCGGCTCACGTCCAGGTAACGGCCAGGCGCTGAAGCGTGAACTCCATGCGAGTGCGATGATTGCGCGCCGAATCATTCCCCGGCCGTGGTGCGCCCAGTGACTTCTCGCATTCACTTCCGTTGCGCCAGTTGCCGCGCCAGCGCCAGCGCCGCACGCATGCTCGAGGGATTGGCCGCGTTGCGCCCCGCGATGTCATAAGCCGTGCCGTGGTCGGGCGACGTGCGGATGAACGGCAGCCCCAGCGTCCAGTTCACGCCGTTTTCAAACGCGATCATTTTCAGGGGCACCAACCCCTGATCGTGATACATCACCACCACCGCGTCGTAATCCCCTTGGTAGGCATGATGGAAAAGGCTGTCCGCCGCAAACGGGCCGCGCACATCGATGCCCCGTTCGCGCATCGTTTCGACGGCGGGCCGGATGATGGTCTGCTCTTCGTCGCCCATCGTGCCGCCTTCGCCGGCGTGCGGATTCAACCCACACACGCCCACCCGCGCGCGCGGCAGGCCCAGGTCCCGGCACGCCTGCGCGGCCAGTTCAATGGCCAGTTGGATCTTCTCCGGTGACAGGCCATCCGCGACGTGCTTGAGGGGTAGATGCGTGGTCGCCAGCGCGACGCGCAACCAGCGGCCCCGGTCATCCGCGCCCAGCAACATCATCGCCGTGCGCTCCGCGCCCGCGAGTTGCGACAGGAATTCCGTCTGGCCCACGAAGGGCTGGCCGGCCTTCACAATGGCTTCCTTGTTCACCGGCGCCGTGACCAGCGCATCCAACTCCTGCCGCAGACAACGTCGCGTGCCGTCCTCCAGCCAGGCCAGCGCCGCCCGCGCCGCAATGGGCGAGCCGGGCGCGAGGCCTTCTGGCAATGGTTCGGGGAATGGATTGTGGAGGAAGAACCGGCCTTCCGCCTGCGAGCCCTGGTAATCGCGCAGGTCGAGTTTCAACTGGAGTTGTTCGTTGAGCCGGCGCAGTCCGCCAGGGTCGCCCAGCAACAGGTAACGCGTTGGGGAGGCCGGCTCCGTTGCCAGCGCCTTGAGCGTGACTTCCGGCCCGATGCCGGTGACGTCGCCCAAAGAAATGCCGATCCAGCCAGTCATGGTGACTACCTCGCTTCCGCGCCGGACGTTTCCATGGCGGGGGCCTGCCCCTGCGGCTTAGAAACGCCGGATCAACGACTTCTTTTCCAGCCGTTTGATGTAATTGCCCTGCCGGCGCGCGCGCTCCTGCGCGTCGAGCGTCTTCTCGATCTCATCGCGCACATCGGCCAGCGGCTTGACGCCGGCGGTGCGCTTTTCTTCCACCTGCATGACGTAGCATGATTCGGGCGTTTCAATGACGCCGCTGAACTGGCCGGGCTCCAGCTTGAAGGCCGCGTCCGCCAGTTCCTTGCGCAAGACCGACTTGTCCACCCAGCCCCAATCGCCGCCCTGCCGGCGCTGCGAACCTTCGGAGTAAATGGTCGCCATTTCGGCGAACGACGCGCCTTCCTTCAATTTGGCGAGAATTTCTTCGCAGAGTTTCTTCGCCGTGCCGGGCGGGTTGCCGGCCAGTTGATTGATGACAATCATCCGCAGCTTCACCTGGTCGTCCGTCTTGAACTCGTCCTTGTGCTGCTGGTAGTAGGTTTCAATCTTGTAAGGGGATATCACGATTTCGCCCGAAACATTCTTCGCCCGCAAAGCCTCGACAATAAACTGTTCACGCACCTCCTGGCGGAAGCGTTCGTAGGTGGTGCCTTCCTCGCGCAAGGTGCGCATCAGCGTGAGGCGGTCGCCGAACTGCCGGCGGATGCGGTCCTGGATGTGGTCTTCAATGACTGAATCGGGGATGGTGTAACCCGACGCCTTGAAATCGTGCAGGATCAACTGCCGTTCGACCAGCAGGCGGATGGCATTCTCGCGCACCTCGGCGATCTTCTGCTCCAACACGTTCGGTTGGTTGCCGTAAAGTCGGACCAACTGCTCCTCGGCCAGGGCGGTCTGGTCGAGCATTTCCTTGAAGGTAATGACGGCGTCATTGACGATGACCACGACACCGTTGATCACCGCCGCCTGCGCCGAGGCGGCCAGCAAGAGGCAGGCCGCCACGCTCAAAATTAATCGTCTCACGCAACTAAGCATAGCGTATCCTAGGAAACGCAGCCGGAGGGGTCAAGCACCGCACTTCGGCGGGGAAAGTTAAAAGTTCATGATAAGCTCAGGCCAATGCCCCGTGTTCGCACCGCCAAAATTGTTCTAGCGTCTTTGGGGCGCGTGTCCCAAGATTCCGGCCCGCATTTGCAAGTGCGGCAGGCATTCGACATGAAAGCAAAGATCATTATCACGCCGAAGAAGGCGGTCTTGGACCCGCAGGGGAAAACGGTGCAGAACGCCCTCGAACACATGGGCTATGGCGGCATCGGCGCCGTCCACGTGGGCAAATACCTCGAAATCGAACTCCAGAACAGCGACAAGGAAACGGCCCGCAAGCAGCTTGACGAGGCGTGCCACAAGTTTCTCAGCAACCCGGTCATCGAAGATTACCGCCTCGAAATCGAATGAACTTCGCCGTCCTCCAATTCCCCGCTTCCAACTGCGACCAGGACGCCATCCACGCGGTGCGCGTCCTCGGCCATTCCGCGCGCTACGTCTGGCACAAGGACAGTTCTTTGGGTGATGCCGACGCGGTCATTGTTCCCGGTGGATTCAGTTACGGCGATTACCTGCGGTGCGGCGCGATCGCGCGGTTCAGCCCGGTCATGCAGGCGGTCAAGCAGTTCGCCGACAACGGCGGGCTGGTCATCGGCATCTGCAACGGCTTTCAAATCCTGACGGAAGCGGGCCTGTTGCCCGGCGCGCTCATCCGCAACCGCTCGCTGCAATTCCGCTGCGAGCACATTTTCCTGAAGACCATCACGCACGATTCACCGTTCACGTGCAACATTCCGCAGGGCAAATTGCTGCGCGTGCCCATCGCGCACGGTGAAGGCTGCTTTTTCGCCGATGCCGAGACGATTGCGCGCCTGCGGGCGGGCAACCAGATTCTCTGGCAATACGTCAACAGCGAAGGCGAATTGACCGACGACGCCAATCCCAACGGCGCGGTGGAGAACATCGCCGGCATCTGCAACGACCGCCGGAACGTCGCCGGCCTGATGCCGCACCCCGAGCGCGCGTGCGAAGCGATGCTGGGCAGCGACGATGGCCGCCTGATTTTCGACAGCATGATCCGCTCCTTGCAGAGCAAGACCACGGCGAAGGCGGCATAACCGCCTCCGTTTCTTTTCCGATGACCGAACCGACCATCACCCCCGAACTCGTCCAAAAGCACAATCTCACGCCGGACGAATACGCCAAGATCGTGGAGATCCTGGGCCGCACGCCCAGCTACACCGAGCTGGGCGTCTTCTCCGTCATGTGGAGCGAGCATTGCTCGTACAAGAACACGCGCCCGCTGCTGAAGACGTTCCCCACGAAATCGCCGAAGATTCTCGTGGGCGCAGGCGAGGAAAACGCCGGCATCATCGACATCGGCGACGGGCTGGCTATTGCGTTCAAGATTGAGTCGCACAATCATCCGAGCGCTGTCGAGCCCTTCCAGGGTGCGGCCACAGGCGTGGGCGGCATCGTACGCGACATCTTCACCATGGGCGCGCGACCTGTGTGCGCGATCAATTCCCTGCGCTTCGGGCCCATCACCAACGGCAGCGCGAGCGCTCCCGCCGAAGGCGCTGACTCAGCAATTGCAAATCGCAAATCGGAAATTGCCAATAACAAGCGCCTTTTCAGCGGTGTGGTCAGCGGCATCGCGCATTACGGCAATTGCTTCGGCATCCCCACGATTGCGGGCGAGGTGTATTTCGACAAATCGTACGAGGGCAACCCGCTGGTCAACGCGTTCTGCCTGGGCGTGCTGCGGCACGAACAGATTGCGCGCGGCGCGGCCAAGGGCATCGACAATCCCGTCTTCTACGTCGGTCCCGCCACCGGTCGCGATGGTCTCGCGGGCGCAGCGTTCGCCTCGCAGGACCTGACCGAGGAATCCGCCGAGCAACAACGCGGCGCCGTCCAGGTGGGCGATCCTTTCATGGAGAAGCTCGTGTGCGAAGCGTGCCTCGAACTGCTCGCCACCGGCGCGGTCGCCGGCATCCAGGACATGGGCGCGGCGGGCCTGACGTGTTCGACTTGCGAAACCGCCGCGCGCGCGGGCACCGGCATCGAGATCGAGCTGGACAAGGTCCCGCAACGCGCGCCGAACATGTCGAGCTACGAGATCATGCTCAGCGAGTCGCAGGAACGCATGCTTATCATCGTCCACAAGGGACGCGAAGAGGAAGTCAAACGCATCTTTGACAAATGGGACCTGCCCTGGTCCGAAGTCGGCTTCGTCACCGACACCGGCCGCATGGTCGTCAAACACCACGGCCAGGTCGTGGCGGACATTCCGGCGAAGAAACTGGCGGACGAAGCGCCCATCTATCATCGCGAAGCCGCCGAACCGGCTTACCTGGCGGAAGTGCGCGCGTTCCGTCTCGATGGCATCGCGGACACGACCGATCCCGTGCCGCAATTGAAGGCGTTGCTCGCGTGGCCCAGCATCGCGTCGAAGAACTGGGTCTATCGCCAATATGACCACATGGTGCGCGACAACACGATTGTCTGCCCCGGCAGCGACGCGGCGGTGTTGCGCATCAAATCCGATTCGTTGCCCGAGGCTTCCAACGGCCAGACCGTGCCGGACAAATTCATCGCCATGACGGTGGATTGCAACGGCGCGTATGTTTATCTCGATCCTTACGAAGGCGGCAAAATCGCCGTCGCCGAGGCGTGCCGCAATCTCGCGTGCTCCGGCGCGACGCCGTTGGGGGCCACCGACAACCTGAACATGCCCAGCCCGCTCAAGCCCGAGCTGTTCTGGCAGATCAAGGAATCCGTGCGCGGTCTGGCCGAGGGATGCCAGGCCTTCAACGCCCCGGTCACCGGCGGCAATTGCTCGCTTTACAACCAAAGTCCCAACGGTCCCATCGACCCCACGCCGACCGTGGCGATTGTCGGCCTCATTGAGAAGCCCGAGCACATCACCACGCAATGGTTCAAGGACGAAGGCGACGCCATCATTCTCCTGGGCGACGCCGTGGACACGGCGGACCCGCTCCAGGGACTCGGCGGCAGCGCCTTTTTGCAGGTGGTGCACGGCAAAAAGACCGGCTCGCCGCCGCGTTGCGATCTGGACAAGGCCCGCGCGTTGCACGAGGCCGTGCGCAGTCTCATTTACGGCGGCAGCATCAAGAGCGCGCATGATTGCAGCGAAGGCGGCCTCGCCGCCTGCCTCGCTGAATCGTGCATCAGCCAGCAGGTCGCCCGCGAAACCCCACGCCTCATCGGCGCGGACATCGACCTCTCGACCATCAAGGACGTGCGCCTGGATGCGCTGCTCTTTGGCGAAACCCAGAGCCGCGTCGTCGTCACCGCCTCACCGGTCAACGCCGGCAAGATCGTCGCCCAGGCAAAGATCCTGGGCGTCACCGCGACGGTCATCGGCAAGGTCGGCGGGGACAAGCTCGCCATCAAAACCGCCGGCGGCGCCTGGTCGTGGCCGGTCGCCGAATTGCACGATTCCTGGTGGCACGCCATCGCCAATGCCATGCGCTGAGCAGGGATGGTTGATCGACCTGACTTGGTGCTTGCCCGAACCGCTCCCCCTCTGGTGGAATGACGCCGTTCGGGCGACTCGAGACTGAAACGACGATGGCGGCATCCGGCGGCAGACTGTTCACTGGGATCGTTATTGCAACGCTGGCGTTGATTGGTTTGCTGGTGTTGTTGCCAGCACTGCTTACCGTGTTAGGTTGGGTGCTGTTCGTGGCGGTGCCGCTGATTCTGCTGGTGGCGGGCATCTTCAGTTGTGTCGCTTCGGACAAGAAAGTTCCATTGAAAGTATTGTGGTTGCTGGTGATTTTCCTGGCCCCGTTGCTGGGGCCGTTGCTCTGGTTTTTCTGGGGCAAGAAACACACCTGATGTGATGCAGGAATACCCAAAACATTATTGCGGCGTGTTCGGCATTTATGGCCATCCGAACGCGGCCGAGTTGACTTACTACGGGCTTTACGCGCTGCAACATCGCGGCCAGGAAAGCGCGGGTATCGTGGCGTGCGATGGCAAGCAGTTCCGCGAGCACAAGGGCATGGGCTTGGTGCCGCAAATCTTCGACGGCGACATCCTGCACAATCTCGTCGGCTCGATGGCCGTGGGGCACACGCGTTATTCCACCACCGGTTCCTCGCACCTGCGCAACGCCCAGCCGTTGACGGTCGATTGCCGGTGCGGGCAGATCGCTATCGCGCACAACGGCAATCTTACCAACGCGTCCGTGCTCCGCGATGAACTCGAGGCGAAGGGGCAGATTTTTCGGACCACGGTCGATAGTGAAATCATCCTGCACCTGATGGCACAACCGACGCTGGGTGGCGTGGCGAACAATCTCGTGCAGACCGTGCGGCGCATCGAGGGCGCGTATTCGCTCGTTATCATGACCGAGCAGGAACTCATCGGCGTGCGCGACCCCCACGGCTTCCGGCCGTTGTCCATCGGCAAGGTGGGCGATGCCTGGGTGCTGGCCAGCGAAACCTGCGCGTTCGATTTGATCCAGGCGAAGTTCGTGCGCGACGTCGAGCCCGGCGAAATCGTCATCATCAACCGCCACGGGTTGCAGAGCATCCAGGCGTTTCCCGAGCAACAGCGCCGGGCGTTCTGCATTTTTGAATACGTGTATTTCGCCCGGCCGGACAGCACCATCAGCAACCGCAACGTCTATGGCGTGCGCGTCGAGATGGGCCGCGAACTCGCCCGCGAATGCCCCATCCCGGCGGACATCGTGGTGCCGGTTCCGGACAGCGGCAACTGCGCGGCGCTGGGTTACTCGCTCGAATCGGGCATTCCGTTTGAGATGGCATTTGTGCGCAATCATTATGTGGGCCGCAGTTTTCTCCAGCCGTCGCAGTTGATCCGCGACTTCAACGTGCGTGTGAAGTTGAACCTGATTGGCGACCTCGTGAAGGGCAAGCGCGTCATCATCGTGGACGACTCGATTGTGCGCGGCACGACATGCAAATCGCGCGTGAACAACCTGAAGGAAGCCGGCGCGAAGGAAGTTCACGTGCTGGTGAGCTGCCCGCCGCACGCCAACCCGTGCGTGTATGGCATTGATTTTCCGGACCGCAGCAAGCTGATGGCGGCCAATTACACGCAGGACGAAATCCGCCGTTATTTGAACGCCGATTCGCTCCATTACCTGACGCAGCGCGGCATGGTGAAGGCGACCGGCCTGCCCATGGAATCGTTTTGCATGGCGTGTTACGACGGCAATTATCCCGTGCCCTACGATTCGAAGGTGGACAAGGAAATCATCGAACGCCGCCGCGCGCGCGTGGCCAGCGTGGCCGAAACGCTGGCGCAAGAGGAACGGCAACCGAAATTGTTGTGACGCGGTGTGTCGCATTCTAAAAGTGCGCGTACGGTGCCACTGAATACTGAATACTTTTCCGCGATTAGACTGACATGAAACAAAAAGCTTACGCCGCCGCCGGCGTGGACATCGATTTGGGAAACAAGGTCAAGGCGACCCTGCCGCAACTGCTCGCTTCGACGCATCGCCGGGAGGTGCTCGGCAAGGTTGGCGGATTCGGCGGCCTGTTTGCGCTGGACACGAAGCGCTTCAAGCAGCCCGTGCTCGTCTCCAGCGTCGATGGCGTGGGCACCAAGCTCAAGATTGCCTTCGCGATGGACCGGCACGACACCATCGGCGAAGACCTCGTCAACCATTGCGTCGATGACATCGCGGTGTTGGGCGCGGAGCCGCTGTTCTTCCTCGACTACCTCGGCACGGGCAAATTGGAGCCGCACGTTTTCACCGAAATCATCAAGGGCTTCGCGCGCGCCTGCGCCTACAACAACTGCGCGCTCATCGGCGGCGAAACCGCCCAAATGCCGGGCTTCTACCAGGCGGGCGAATACGACGTCAGCGGCACCATCGTCGGCGTCGTTGAAAAGTCTCGCATGCTGGACGGCCAGAAGACCGTGAAGGCAGGCGACGCTGTTCTTGGAATCGCATCGAGCGGCCTGCATACCAATGGTTATTCGCTCGCGCGCAAAATCTTTTTCGACAAGCTGAAACTCAAGCCCACCAGCCACGTTCCCGAGCTGAGCAATCGCATCGGCGACGAATTGTTGAACGTGCACATCAGCTACGGCGCCGTCGTCCAGGCGCTCATCAAGAAGTTCAATCGCGCGGGCAAGCCGGATGTCGTCAAGGCGTTCGCGCACATCACGGGCGGCGGCTTCGTGGACAACATCCCGCGCGTGCTGCCGAAGAATTGCGACGTGGTCATCCGCAAAGGCACCTGGGACGTGCTGCCCATCTTTGAGCTGATTCGCGCGGAGGGCAGCGTGCCCGAGGACGAGTTGTATCAAGTCTTCAACATGGGCATCGGCATGACGGCGGTAGTCGCGCCGGACAAGCTGGATGCGGCGTTGAAACTCATCCGCGAGCACAAGCACAAGGCCTGGCTCATCGGCGAAGTGGTCAAAGGCGCCGGCGTGGCGCGCGTGGTGTGATTCTTCGGACTGCGGCTGTGTCGCCAGACCAGCCGCAGCGCTCCACCTGCAATCGCGATGGTGTGACCAGCGCCATTACTCCACGACTCCGACTCCAAGGCCCCCATTTCTTTTTTGCGCCCTTCGCCGACTGCGATTACTTTCCCTCCCATGCAAGCTGCGGCGTTGTTTTCCTTTGTCAGACGTATTGCAGGCTGCTTTGTGGTCGTAATCCTTTTGTGCGTTGAGGCCCACGCCGCCCAGCGCCCCAACTTCATCCTCTTCATCGCCGATGACCTCGCGTGGGATGACGTCGGCGCGTATGGCCACAAAACCATCCGCACGCCGAACATCGACAAGCTCGCGCGCGAAGGCATGCGGTTCGATCGCGCGTTCCTCACATGCAGTTCGTGCAGTCCCAGCCGCTCCAGCATCATTACCGGCCGCTACCCGCACAACACCGATGCCGAGCAACTCCACTGGCCGCTGCCCGCCGTGCACGTCACGTTCGTCGAGTTGCTGAAGTCCGCCGGCTATTGGACTGCCTCCGCCGGCAAATGGCATCTCGGCGAGGCCGCCAAGCAAAAGTTCGACGTCGTCAAGGAAGCCGATCCCTCCGGATTCCAGCTCGCGGCCGGCGCGAAGCAGATCAAGGCCAAGGGCGACCAGAGCGGTTGCATCGACTGGCTGCCGACGTTGCGCGACCGTCCCAAGGACAAACCGTTTTTTCTCTGGCTCGCGGCGCTGGACCCGCATCGCGATTACGAGCCGAACAGCATTCCGCAACCTTACCGGCCCGAAGACATCGTCCTGCCGCCGTATCTGCCGGACCATCCCGACGTGCGGAAAGACCTCGCGCTTTATTACGATGAAATCACGCGGCTCGATGGTTTCGTCGGTCAGGTGCTGGAGGAACTCGACCGCCAGGGCGAGCGCGACAACACGTTCGTGTTGTTCATCAGCGACAATGGCCGCCCGTTCCCGCGCGACAAAACGACGCTTTACGACAGCGGCATCAAGACGCCGTGGATTGTGCGCTGGCCCGGGAATGTCACACCTGAAACCGTGTGCCGCCAGCTCGTCAGCTCGGTCGATATCGCGCCGACCATGCTCGAACTGGCCGGCGTGAAGATTCCCGCTAGCTTCGAGGGGCGCAGCTTCAGTCCGTTGCTGAAGGACCCGCGCCGTTCCATCCGCCAGTATGTCTATGCCGAGCGCCACTGGCACGATTACGAGGCGCAACTGCGCGCGATCCGTTCGCCGCGTTACAAATACATCCGCAACGCGTATCCGGAAGCGCCCAACTCGCCGCCAGCGGACGCCGTGCGCAGCCTCACTTATCGTGCCATGCAGCAACTGCGCGACGCCAACAAACTCACGCCCGAGCAAATGGCCTGCTTCCTCAAGCCGCGCCCTGTCGAAGAACTGTATGATTTGGACAGCGACCCCTTTGAATTGAAGAACCTGGCCGGCAGCGTGCATCACGCCAAGACGCTCGCGCAATTGCGCGACGCGCTCTTCGCCTGGCAACGCGCCACCAACGACGAGATCTCCGAGCGGCGCACGCCGGATGAATTCGACCGGGAAACCGGCGAGCCCCTTCCCACACGCAAACGCCCGCGTCCCTCCAAACAGCAGATGCTCGAAGCCGCCCCATAAGTAGCGCAGGTTTCCAACCTGCCGTATCGCAAGTTCCAACTTGCAAAGGCTACCACTTCTAGCAGTTACGCACCACCACCCGCGCGTCAATCGTCATTCGTAAATCGTAAATTCCCTGTTACTTCAACGCCGCATACACGCGGTGCACATCATCGTGGTCGTCCAGGTCGTTGAGAAATGCGGTGACATCCTTGCGCGCGGCTTCGTCCAGCTCGGGAAACGTCTTGGCCACGTAGCGAATCTCCGATGCGATGATGTTCCAGCCGGCGGCCTTCAATGCTTTCGAAACCGAATCGAGGTCCTTGATTTCCGTGAGGAAGCGCGCGCCCTTCTGGCCTTCGGGCACTTCTTCGGCTTCCAGCGGCTCGATCTCCTGCGCGCCCGCTTCGATGGCATCGCCTTCCGCATCGCGATTGAGGTCGCTGTGCGTGGCTTCGACGACGCCGAGGTGATTGAAGAAAAAGGCGACGCTGCCCGGCTGGCCCAGCGAGCCGGCCTTGAACAAATTGCGAATCTCTGGCGCGGTGCGGTTGCGATTGTCCGTCAGACATTCGACCACCACGGGCACCTTGTGCGGCGCGAAGCCTTCGAACGTCATCAACTCAAAGGTAATCTTTTCATCCGTCAGCCCGGCGCCTTTCTTGATCGCGCGCTCGATGGTATCGCGCGTGACCGAACTCTTGCGCGCCTTCTCGACCGCCGCGGCCAGCCGCGCGTTGAGGTCCGGCTCCGGCCCGCCGAGCTTGGCGGCGACCATGATTTCACGGACGAGTTTGACGACGATCTGTCCGCGCTTCTGCGCGTTGGCCTCGCGGCCCGCTTGTTTCCATTGTGCGCCCATAGGGTTTGGTCAGTGTGGGAAAGCCACTCCTTCGGTTCAATGCAAATCGACGGATGAATTCGTCGGATGCGTGTACCCGCCCTGTTTGGAGTTCACGCTTCAGCGTGTGGGCCGCGCGTCATTCCACAAGCTGAAGCTTGAACTCCAAACTCGAGCGAGATTCACCTTACGCAAACACATCCTCCTCCTTTCCTGTCCTCACCGCACCGGACGCACCTCCTTTTCCCACGCGGCGAGCAACGATTTGATGCGCTGCACCTCCGCCGCGCGTGATTTCGCGAGGTCATTCTTCTCCGCCACGTCGTTCGCCAGGTCGAACAGGTATTCTTCCTGTTGCGCGCCGCGAATCTGCACAACGTATTTCAACGAACCATCGCGCACCCCTTTCCACGTGTTGTCGCCGCGGCGCTGGCGCCAGAACAACTGTCGCGGCTCGGTCTTGCCGGACGCCAACACTCCCAGCAAATCGATGCCGTCGAACTTCCGGCCCGCCGGGAGTTTCGCCCCGCCGATGCGCGCGAATGACGCGGTCAAATCCATCGTGATTCCCACCTGCTCGGAGACCGTCCCCGCCTTCAGGATGCCCGGCCAGCGCACGATGCACGGCACGCGGATGCCGCCCTCGAAGGTGCCGCCCTTCTGGCCGCGCAAGCCCGTGGGCCGCGCGCTGGCGGTTCCGCCGTTGTCGCTGGCGAACACCACCACCGTGTTGTCGGCCACGCCCTGCTCGCGCAAGCTGTCGAGGATTTGCCCCACCACGCGGTCCAGCCGCTCGATCATCGCCTTGTAAACCGGCGGCGGCGCCTTCCCCTGGTTCCAGCGCTCGGAACCGGCGGGCAACGGCGCGGGTTGTTTTTCGTCCGGCGCTTGAAACGGCGAGTGCGGCGCGGTGAACGGCAGGTAAAGAAAGAACGGCTTTTCGCTGCGCGGCGGTGTGTTCAGGCGCAGCCAGCGCACGGCGTCGTCGGCGATCAGGTCGGTGAAATAACCTTCGCGCTTGACCGGCTTGCCGTTGAGCCGCAACACCGGCTGATACGCGGGCGGATCTTCAACGTGATGGAAATAATCCATCCCGCCGCCCAGACAATAGAGCGCGTGGTCAAAGCCATGCCCGCGCGGCATGAACTTGTCATCGTAGCCCAGATGCCATTTGCCGATGACGGCCGTCGCATAACCGGCATCCTTCAGCAGGCGTGAAATCGTCATTTCGTTCGTGGGCAATCCCAGGTCGTTCGTCTCGCGCAAGCGGATCGCGTCATCGTAGCGGCCCACGTTGCCGGTGCCGATGGCGCATTCGAGGCCGCCGACGCGTTGCTGGTAACGGCCCGTGAGAAAACCCGTGCGCGTGGGCGTGCATTCCGGGCCGTTGGAATAAAACTGGGTCAACCGCACGCCATCGCGCGCCAGCGAATCAATGTGCGGGGTGCTGATGTCCTTGCAGCCGTAACAGCTCAAGTCACCGTAGCCCATATCATCAGCGAGGATGAACACGATGTTTGGCCGCGGCGCGGCGTGGGCGGAGAGTGCCACGGCCAGCAACATCAACAGCGCTAAAACCCAAAAGCCACCAAGCGCGCCACTGGTTCGTAGCGCAGGTTTCCAACCTGCTGTATCGCAGGCTTCAAGCCTGCATTGTGTCAAATGGCGGTTCTTTTCAATTCGCGGACGAAGTTCCACGCCCCTGCCCTGCCGCGCCTGGCCGGTTGGAAACCGGCGATACAGCAGGTTGGAAACCTGCGCTACGGTTTTTTGCCAGCGGCGTGCTGGTACGGTTGCCGCGACTTTGCAATCTGTGCCTGCGTCAGTAAACATGATCTTACTTCCGTGGTGTTTCTCCGATCGACACCGGTCGGTGCCGCGGAATCTCCGCCTTGAAATCGCCCAGGCTCGCCCAATACATCCGCGCGTCCAGGTCCACCTCCGCCACGATGACCGTGCCCCAGTCTTTCGCCTGCGCCAGCGTCCTGCCGTCGTGGTCATACACGGCAGTGAGCATCCAGTTGCGCGACACATCCTCGTAGGTGCTGCTCACCACATACACATGATTCTCGCACGCGCGCGCGCTGGCGAGGTTCGGATTGCAACCCCACACCGGCCACGCAATCACCTCCGCGCCGCGATTCGTCAGTTCGCGCGCCACCTCGGGAAAGAACCCGTCATAACACACCATCATGCCCAGCTTGCCGAACCGCGTGTCGAACACCGGATAATCATCACCCGGCGTCACACCGCCCTCGATTTCACTGCGCGGCAACGCCACCTTGCGATACTTCCCCGCCACCTTGCCATCCGGGCCGAGGAGCACCGCCACGTTGTAGAGCAGATGCCGGTCGCGCTCGATCAACCCTGCCGCGATGTAAAGATTGTGCTGCTTGGCCAGCCCGCCGAAATAATCCGTCGATGGCCCGGGAATCGATTCCGCGCAGTCCGCGTAGGTCAGGCCCGTGCCGTAATAGGTCAGCGTCTCGGGCAACACCACCAGGTCCGCCTTCTGCTTCGCGGCCTCCGCAATGAGTGGCGCGAACAACCGGCATTTGTCCGCCGGCGCCTTGCCGCCGCGCGGTTGGAAATGCACCGCCGCCAGCCGCGCCTTGCGCCCCGGCGGGGCGCTGGTTTCCTTCAACGAAATCTCGCTCCACTCCACCCGTCCGCCCGACGCCCATTGGAAGTGCAATTCCACAATCGCACGCGTCGCCTTCGCCGGCGCGCGATACACGCCCGACACTTCGGTCCATCCCTTGGCGTCCGTTCCCTTGTCCGCCGGATATTCCGGTTCCGCGCGGGCCGTGAAGCCTTTCAGGAAATTCGACGCCACCGGCTCCTCCGTCACCAGCGACTTCCCCGCCGCGTCGCGCCACAACACGCGCGCCACCACACTGCGCCGCGGATACGGCACATTCTGCACCTTCCGCCACGCCTCAAAGCGATAATGCTTGCCGCCTTCCACCGGAAATTCCCGGCGCCAATGCCCGGCGAGCCCCTCGCGCTTGTCCGCCTCGATGATCCACGCGCCCTGCCCATCGCGCCCGCCGCTCGCGCGATGGGTGAATTTCGGGCTGATCTCCGCGCGCGGCGAAGCGGTTTCCCAGCCCGCGCTTTCGCTGGCGCGGGCGACTGTGTGAACAGCCAAAAAGCCTCCCACCAAAGTACAAACGAGCAATCGCGTCTTCATAACAGAAACCGGGTTGGTCATTACTCTACCCACATCGCCCCCATATCGTCAAACCGCCCGACTCATGATGCATTTGAGAAGAAGCAGTGCGCGGATAGAGTTCAAGGTTCCGAGCATTCAAAATTTGAGGCACGGCGGCCAGTCGCGGCATTTTTGCCTTATCGCGGAACAGGTCGGCCGGTATAGTCGCGGGCCGTGGATGCCTCCAATACGCCGCAGCTTCGCCGGGCAACGGTCGAAGATGTCACACAGTTGAAAGTGCTCTGGAACTCGGCGGATCTGCCGGTCGAGACGCTGGAGAAGCGGTTTACGGAATTCCAGGTGCTGGAAGAGCCGGGAGGACGGTTGCTGGGCGCGCTGGGGTTGCGATTGAAGGGGATGCACGGGCTGGTACACAGCGAGGCGGTGCGGGAGGGCGCGTCCACAGGTCCGGTGCGTTCGCAGCTCTGGCAGCGGTTGCTGAGCGTGGCGCGCAACCACGGGCTGGCCCGGATCTGGGTGCGCGAGAACGCGGCGTTTTGGCGCGAGCAGGGTTTTGAGAACGCCGCGCCGGACGTGCTGGAGCGGTTGCCGCAGGAGTTTGGCCCGGGCGACGACGCGTGGTTGACGCTGAAGTTGAAGGAGGAGGTTGTGCCCACGGTTTCGCTGGAGCATGAGTTCAGTCTGTTCAAGGAGGCGGCGAAGGAACAAACGGAAGCGGCGTTCCGGCAGGCGCGCGTGCTGAAAATTCTGGCGACGATCGTTTCGGTGTTGTTCTTCCTGCTGGTGATTGTGGGCGGGTTTTATTTTGTGAAGTATCTGGAGGAGAACCGGCGCAAGGGCGGCGGAGGGCTGCCGATGGCGCCGCAGCAGCCGCCAGCGAAGTGACGAGTGGTGTCGATCGTTAGAGCATGGGCAACCTCCACAGGACGCGACTATTCTCCCTTCGATTGCTTGCCCGGTTCCCCCAGCCACTTTTCCACTTTCCCAAACACCAACTCATGTCCCGCCGAGGACAAATGCATCGCATCGGCATGGAGAAACAATGGCCTTTTCTCGCGCCCTTGGGCCGCGAACGCGGGGGTGACGTCGAGCGTTGCCACGGCGTTCGTTTCCAACAACTGGCCCAGCACCGTTTGCGGCCCCAGAAGATTCGTATCGTGGCGGCGCACTTGATATTCATACGGCAGCACCACCACGCGCAGGTCCCATCCGCTCTCGCGGCAACGATGCTTGATTTCCTCCAGGCCCGACTTCAGGCGCGCCCATTCAGGCGCGCCGGTGTGATAATGCGGCTCGATGAATTCGAAGTAGCTGTGGCTGCGATCAAAGAACGCATCCTTTATCAGCAGATAAAACTTGGAACGCTCGCCCAGCCAGCGCGTACACCGGAGCAACGGCGTGGCGTTGTCCGTCAGCGTCATGCGCCGGTAGCCATCGTTCAGGCACAGAAACAAAATCACTTTCGCAATCGGCTCCTTGCGCCTCTGAAAATCCGCCAGCACCGCCGCGTAATCCTCGATGGAATACCCGATGACCGCCGTGTTCCAGATGCGGACCCTCGGATGCGCGGCTTGCAATCGTCCGGCGAACGTCTGCTCCACCGGCACGCCCACGCCAAACGTCACGGAATCGCCGAGCAACAGCCACGCCTCATCGGATTGCGCCGGGCTGTTGAGCCGGCGGAAACCGCGCTCGTCAATTTCCACCGTTTCACCGAAGGCGAGGCCGCGGCCGTTGGGCTGCCAGCCAATCGTTTCGCCAAACGCGCCCTCGCGCAGCAATGAGCGTTGCGTGCCCTGAGAATTGATGTGCGGGCAGAACAACCGCGCCGCGCCCTCGGCGACCAATAACAACGCGGCGAACACCCCCAGTGCCACCGCACACACCAGCGCCTTCTTCCGCAACACCCCGCGCTTCCCCTTGTCCGTGGTCATGACGAAGCCGCCTTGTTTGGCTCATTCGAATTTTGCCCCTTCGGACTTCTTTCGGATTTCGTCATTCGGTTTTCGGATTTTATCACCCCATTTGTCCTCGCGTCACGCCGAGCTGGTTCAACAGCTTGAGTTCCTTCCACAACCGCGCGCCGTCCATCTCGCCGCGCAACAACTGGCGGTACTTCGCAATCGTCTGCGTCACCTGCGCGGGCGTTTCATTGACGAATTCCACCCGAAAATGCCGCGCGCCCAGCGCCGTCATGCGCGACACATATTCCGCCCCGGTTTGCGCGCGCGCGTTGAACACCGTGTTGCGGCAGCCCACGTCCGCCTTCAGCGGATGCTCCGCGCCCACGCGGTCGCGCACGGAAACCTGGTGCTTGTCGCAGGGCCGCCCGCAATCGCGGTAATCTTTGCCGGACGAAAGAAACGCGCAGAACACACAATGCTCCATGTGAAACATCGGCATGTGCTGGTGAATCGTGATCTCGAACCACTGCGGCGGCGCGGATTGCAACAGCGCCTCCAGTTGCGCGATGTTCAAGTCATACGATGCCGTCACGCGCTCCAGTCCGTAACGCTCGATGAAATATTCCGCCGCCAGCGGATTCGCCACGTTCAACGAAAAATCGCCGCGCCTTCGGCAATCCGCGAAAAATTTCAGATGATCGTAATTGCGGATGAGATAACCATCCGCGTTGCATGAGCGCACCTGGTTGAGAATCCATTCCTCGCCCATTTTGAAGATGCGCGGCGGCGCCACCCAGATGGTTTTCTCCGGCCCGGCGCAGCCAAACGACTCATGCGCCATCCGCACCGCCTCGCGATATTTTTTGGGATCCTCGAAATCGCAATACAGTTCCGTCACCCCGCAGCGCAACGCCGCCTCAAGCTGTTCCAGGTTGCGGACCAACACAATTAATGTGGCAGCCGAGGTAACGAGGCTCTGATCAGCAGCAGTCTTTTGGGCTTTAATGGAAATCAGAGCCTCCTTACGGACGTGTTGCCCAAATATCAGGCTTCGCGAGTGGGGCTCGCCCTCACCCTGACCCTCTCCCCCAGGAGAGGGGAGGCGAAGCGGAGCACAGTGGAGGTTCGAAGGTGCGTTGGAGAATGCAGCCGGAGGTGACTCGACAATCAGAGCCGACTCACGTCGGCTGCTACCAAAGTCGGCGAGCGTCCAGCGTTTGGGCTTGGTTCGCAACGCTTCCAGTTGCGCCACCGCATCGCGCCGCAGCCGGTTCAATTCGCTGACCGGCAGCATCACCGCGCCTTCGATCAAGTTATACAATTCATTGAGCGCAAACGGCGTGCCGCCCAGCCGGCCCAGTTGCTCCTTCAAGCGCTGCGTCGTCAATGGCTGTTTCTCCGCCACGGCCAGCGGCATCGCGGACTGGACTTGCACCACGTTGCCCTGCTCGTCGCGCATCACCAGCGTCAGCGGCTGCCCGGCCAGGCCGTGCGTTTCCATCGTGATGGGCCGTTGGAATTGCGGTTGCTCGCCGGTGAACGTCTGGCGCAACCGGCGATCCAGTTCCGGGTCGCTCGTCTTCCACAATTTGTCGCCCACATGCACGCGGCTGAAATCCACGGCGTCATGTCCGAAGCTCAGCACCACGTCGCTGCCCTTCGGCTGCACAGCATAGACGCGCCCGCCTTCCTCGCCCTGGTCGGGATGCCCCGCGTCAAAGACCACACCATCGCCCGGCTTGAGCGGCGCTTCGAGCTTGAGCTGCACGCGCTCGCCCTGGATGCGCGCCACTTCGCCGAGATACACACCGCGCTTCTTGCCGAAGCGCGCGTGCGCCAGTTCCTGGTTGTTGATGCCGCGAAACCATCCCGTGTACAGCCCTCGCGAGAACGCCATCTCCAGGTCGTAACTGGTTTCCTGCTTCAACCGCTGCGCCACCGGCCCCGCGTCGGCGCCGGAATTCAACGCCGCCATCACCCGGTCCAACGCCTGCCGATACGCGCGCGTGATGTTCGCCACGTATTCCGGCGACTTGAGCCGCCCTTCAATTTTCAAGGACCTCACGCCCGCGCGAACCAGATCCGGCAACACCTCGATGCCCGCCAGGTCCTGCGGGCTGAGCAAATACTTGCGGTCGCCCAGCGGCACCAGGTTGCCGTCGGAAATCAATTCATACGGCATGCGGCACGCCTGCGCGCACTCGCCGCGATTGGCCGAGCGCCCGCCCAACGCCTCGCTCGTCAAACACTGCCCCGAATACGCCACGCACAACGCCCCATGCACAAAAACTTCCAGAGGCAGGGCGGCAAAACCCTTGCTGGTAGCAGCTGACGTAAGGGGGCTCTGATCCATTTGCTCCGGCTTGCCATCGCCCGAACGCGGGAACAATTCCTCCCTCTCCTTGGGGAGAGGGCC
>JBFMBT010000071.1:0-23822 GCA_040754875.1 Verrucomicrobiota bacterium
CGCCGGCGGCTTCGGCGACCGAACCGCCTTCGACTGGCGCGGGCGGAGGCGTGGCTTCAGCGGGCGCGGCCTGGGGCAAGCCGTGTTCCATCAGGTGCGCGACCTGCCGTTGCACGTCTTCGAGCTGGTTCAATTGCAACGCCGGATCGGCGATGGTGAACACGTCGCCGGTTTTGGGATGCTCATAGACAAACAGGCGTTTGCCGTCCTGTTTGATCTGCGACTGGACCTTGAGCAAACGCTTGCGTTCGAGCATGACGGCGAGGATGTAACAGGCGGCGGCATACTGCGGGTCGTGCAATTCGACGAGCTTGCGCAGAAGCGTCTCGGCGGTTTCGCGCGCGATGGGATCCGGCGCGGCGGCGGACGGCGCGTGATAGACGCCCTGCCAGTGGGAGACGAAGCCTTTGCGGTCGCTGGCACCCTGGCTGTATTGGGACTGCCAGCAGGCATCGCAGACGTCCTGGCGCAGGTATTCGCGTTTTTCGTCAAACAGCAGCGTGTGGTATGGCTGTTTGTCCGCGAAATCCTTGCCGCACGCCTGGCAGGCGTGGGCGCGCGATTGAATGTTCCACTCGATCATGAAAAATATTGTTTAAAGCGCGACACCGCTTACGATTGCCGCGCATTATCGCCGAGCAAGAATCAACTTCAACCCAATTTCCATGAATCCCGAATTGTCGCAGAAACTCGTCCAGGTGCGCAGCCTGTTGAAGGCGGAAAGGGCTTCCGCCGCGCTGATTGGCTTGCAGCCGAATTTCTCGTGGCTGGCGTGCGGCGGCGAGGCGCACATCCCGCTGAACAGCGACCGTTCGTTCGGCCAGTTGCTGGTGACGCCGAAGGAATTCATCGTGTTCGCCAACCGGATCGAGATGCCGCGCCTGCAAGCCGAAGTCGTGAAGGGTCTGGGCGCGAAGCCGTTGCTCTACGAATGGCACGATGCCACCGGCGCGCTGGCGGCGTTGGAGTCGGTGGCCGAGCCGGCGAAGGTCATTTCCGATTGCGGCGACTGGGGCACGCGCGCGCGGCCGGAGTTGTTCGGGCCATTGCGCTATTCGTTGCAACCGGCGGAGGTGAAACGCTATCGCGCGCTCGGCAAGGCAGCGGAGGAGGCGTTGAACGAGACATGTCGCGCCATCAAGCCGGGGCAGAGTGAATACAACTTGATCGGGCAGCTCGCCGACGCCAGTTGGCAGCGCAACCTGACGCCGATTGTGCTGCTGGTCGCCACGGATGAACGCATTCATCGCTTCCGGCATCCGCTGCCGACGGCGAAGAAACTGAAGCGCCACGCGATGCTGGTGTTGTGCGCGCGGCAGCATGGATTGATTGTGGCACTGACGCGGCTGGTGCACTTCGGCAAATTGCCGGGGGACCTGCGGCGCAAGCACGATGCCATCTGCGCGGTGGACACGGCGTTTCACCTGAACACGCGCGTGGGCACACCGGTGCGCGAGGTATTCCGGCGCGGCGTGGCGGCCTACGCGGAACAGGGGTTTGCGGACGAGTGGCAGTTGCATCACCAGGGCGGACCGTGTGGATATCAGGGGCGCGATTATCTGGGTTCGCACACGGCGCCGGGCGTGGTGGTGGAGAATCAGCCGTACGCGTGGAATCCGTCGATTACCGGCACGAAGAGCGAGGACACGATTCTGGCAACGAGCAAAGGGCCGATCGTCATTACCGCGGCGCGCAACTGGCCGATGGTGGACGTGGCGTGGGATGGCATCAAGGCGCAGCGGCCAGATGTGCTGGTGAGGTAGGAACCACACCATGCTTGCGATCCGTCCGGAGCAACCCGGCGACATTCCCGCCATCCGGCGCGTAAACGAACTCGCCTTCGGACGGCCCGGGGAAGCTGATCTCGTCGATGCCTTGCGCGATTTGACGCGACCGTTCATTTCCCTGGTCGCAGTTGAAGGAGCGGAAATCGTTGGCCACATTCTTTTCACGCCGGTCACAGTCGAGAATGCCAACGGCTCATTCACGGCCTTAAGTCTCGCTCCAGTGGCGGTGCTGCCATCGCATCAGCGGCGCGGCATAGGCACGGAACTGGTGAAGGCCGGTCTGGCGATGTGCCAGCAAGCCAGGCACCAGATCATTTTCGTGGTTGGACATCCGGAGTTTTATCCGCGCTTTGGTTTCGCGCCGGCACACGACCACGGCATCGCCTGCGAGTTTGAGGTTCCGCCCGAAGCCTTCCTGGTTTGCGAGTTGTCGCCGGGCGCGCTGGCAAGCCGGCGTGGCGCGGTGAAGTATCCGCCGCCGTTTCACGCGCTGTGATGCGGTGTCCGCGCCCTTTTTCCACGCCGGATGCGCGAGGGGCGCGCAGTCCGCGCACGTTTTGATTGGCACCCTGCGGGAATTCGCGCTGGCACGGGTGATGCTCGATAATCACTCAATCAAGGCGGCGTCTCGACTGCGGTAGTCAGGCGCTGAAAACCCCCAACAGTGAGGTGCATTATGAAACCATCATTCCTTCAACCATCCTCCCGAGGGTTCACCCTCATCGAACTCCTCGTGGTCATCGCCATCATCGCGATTCTCGCGGGCTTGTTGCTGCCCGCGCTCGCGAATGCGCGCGCCCGCGGCCACAAGATCAAATGCGTGAGCAACATGCGGCAGGTTTCGCTGGCGTTTCGGATGTTCGCCGGCGATAACGATGATCGCTTCCCCTACAAGGTGCCGAACAACTTCGCGTCCACCAACAATCAGTGGCAGGACGCGTGGCGGCACTTCCAGATGATGTCCAACGAATTGAGTTCCGCGCGCATCCTGATATGCCCGCGCGACACGGCGCGGTTGAACAGCTACGCAGTGGACTTCACGTCCATCACGAACTCGGGCTTCGCCTCGCCGACGCGGCAGAACGCGGCACTGAGCTACTTCGTCGGGCTCGAAGCCGATGAGACGAAACCGCTCTCAGTGTTGACCGGCGATCGCAATGTCGGCGCGAATCATACGTCGGTATTCTTCCTGGTCGCCACAAATGTTCCGGCCGGCACGTCCGGCGGAACGGTCTGGTCAAAGCACACTGCGGCCTACATCGCACCGCTGCATGAAGTGCAAGGCAACCTCGGCCTGGCCGACGGCAGCGTGATTTCGACAAGCGCAGAGAAGCTGCAGGAGCATCTCCTGCAATCCACCAACAGCTACGGCGGAAGCGCCAACACGTTCGTCTTCCCGCAAGTGGATGCGGATGGAAAACCGAATTGACCTGGCCGCGTGAGGAAACCCCGCGCGGGGGCGCGCATCGAAGTGCGCGTCTCCGCGCTACGCTTCAGCGCGTGCTTACGCCGTTGCCAAGCCCGCGCGCCCTTTGCTAGCGTCCCGCCATGAATTTCCTGGTCACCGGCGGCGCCGGGTTCATTGGTTCCCACGTTTGCGAGCGGCTGCTGCATTCCGGTCACGCCGTCTGGGTTTTGGATGACTTGAACACCTTTTACCCACCGGCGCTCAAGCAGGCGAACATTCGCAGCCTCCAGGCGCTGGCCAGGCCGTTCACGTTCGTGCACGGCGACCTCACGGACATCGCCGCTGTCGAAGAGTTATTTGCGAGCGCGAAGTTCGATCAGGTCATCCATCTGGCGGCCCGCGCCGGCGTTCGCCCGAGCCTCGCCGAGCCGGGGCTGTACCAGCGCGTCAACGTGGAGGGCACGGTCAACTTGTTGGAAGCCGCCCGAAAACGCGGCGTGAAGAAAATCACCATCGCCTCGTCGTCGTCCGTGTATGGCGTGAACTCGAAGGTGCCCTTCAGCGAAAGCGATCCGATCTTCGCCGCAATCTCTCCTTACGCCGCGAGCAAACTGGCCTGCGAAGCACTCGGGCATGTTTATCATCATATCTACGGCATGGATATCGCAATGCTGCGCTTCTTCACGGTCTATGGCCCGCGCCAGCGCCCGGACCTGGCCATCCACAAATTCGCCCAGCTCATCGACGCCGGAAAACCCATCCCCGTCTTCGGCGATGGCTCGACGGCGCGCGACTACACGTATGTCACCGACACGGTGGACGGCGTCATTGCCTGCACGCAGAAGGAGTTTGGGTTCGACATCTTCAACCTCGGCGAATCGCAGACGGTGAAGCTCAGCTACCTCATCGAATTGCTCGAGTCCGCGTTGGGCAAGAAAGCGATCATCGACCGCCAGCCGCCCCAGCCAGGCGACGTGCCCATTACGTTCGCGGATATCTCCAAGGCGCGCGCCAGACTGGGCTACGATCCGAAGGTGAAAATCGAGCAAGGCATTCCGCGGTTTGTCGAGTGGTTTCGGCACAAGTAATCAGCCGGCTTTGCGCGCGTCCTGCGTGCGACGAAAGGGAACGTAAAAGCCGAGGCCGGCGCCCAGGGCAATCATCAACAGCGTGATGGGCCTCAGGTCGTGGACGTGGGAAAGGAAGTAGCCCAGGCCATCATCCTTCGCGAATGGAGCGAAACGCCATTCCGCGAGCAGCCCAAGCGCCAGCGCCAACATGCCGCACGCGATGGGAATCGCCAGTGATTTCGTTTTGAACATGCCGGCGCCAATTCCGATCAGTCCTCCCGGCAAAATGAGACCGTAGAACCCCTGGCTCACGAGCCAGAAGAACGCGCCGTAGCCCAGTGCGCCGCCGAGCACCGCGCCGGTCAACACGAGCAGGTTGTCTTTCATCTCCAGAGTGACTTGTGAATCATGGCAGCAGGAACACTTCATTGGTGCTCATCGGGCGCGTGTAGATGCGGACATCGTCGATCGCGCCGTCGTGGTAGCTGCCGCCGCCGCTGGCGCGACCGTAGAAGTTGTTGGTGCGGAGAACGGTGGGGACCACGTTGATCGTCTGGGTCTTGGCGAGCACACCGTTGGTGAACACGGAGGTGCTGCCGTTGGTGTTCACGGTGACGGTCAGTTGCTGCCATTGATTGAGGACCAGCACGTTGCTGACGAGGATGGCCGAAAGGTTTGTGCCGTTGTAAATGGCAAACTTCACGTTCGCGTTGGTGCCGTCGCGGTAGAGCATGATGTTGTTGTTGCCATTGCCGTTGCCGAAATTGATGAAACTTTCCCAGGACTTGGGCGTGACGGAATAGAGCCACGTCGAAAGTGTCAGGCCATTGGTGAAATTCCACTGGTTCGCGGGCACTTGCACGGCGTCGTTGACGCCATCGAGATCGATGGCGCCGCCGAGGCCGCCGGAAGTCCAGGCGGCGCCGCCGAGGACCGTGCCCAGGTAATTGTTCTTCGTGGAATCGAACGCTGTGAGGCCGAAGGTTTCATCCAGGCGATGCCAGCTCACGAGGGCGCTGTCCAGCGCCAGCGGATTCCAGACTAGGAGCGTCGCATTCGTGGTGGCGGTGATGAGGCCAATGTTGTTCAGCACGGAGACGCTGGCCTGCTCGGTGCGGAAGGCGTAGTTCGCGCCAATGAGTTGTTCGCTGCCGCCTTCAGGTGTGACGTAGGCAGAATAGATGTGGGCCGGCACATTCACGACGAAGCGGAAGTGGTAATTTGCGCCCGCGGTGTAGGGAATGGAATTGACGGCGGCATATACGCTGCCGTTGCGCGCGTCGATGAAGCCGCTGGTGTTGAAACGCACAATGCAGGCGAGGTTGGTGTAATTGCCCGCCGCGCCTTTCGCCAGGCCCATGACGCCATCCATCGGGTTCAGGCTGGGTGACGCGTCGAACTCGAACTCGAACGCCTGTTGCTGCGAATCAACTGACGAATTGACCCAACCCGCGCCGCCGTTGGCTTGCAATAGTGTGTTGGCCACCGTGACCTGCGCGACGACGGATGTCGTGAGATTCCCTGCCGGATCGCGCGCCACGGCGGTGAGCTGGTTGTTCGTGCCATTCGCCAGGCTGAGCGTGTTCCACGCAACCTGATACGGCGATGACGTGTCTTCCGCGCCAATGTTCGCGCCGTTGTGCTTGAACTGCACGCCCGCGATGTTGTTGGCGTCGCTGGCCGTGGCGGTGAGCAACGTGAGGAATCCGTTGACCGTCTGGCCGTCCAGCGGCGCCGTCAACGTGACCGTGGGCGAGGTGTTATCGACCGTCACATTCACGCCCGCTGAAGTCGTGGAGTTGTTGAGCGTGTCGCGCGCCACGGCGGTGATCGTGTGCGCGCCGTCGCCGACCGTGGTGCTGTTCCAGGTGATGGAATACGGCGAAGTCGTGTCCTCCGGATTGGCGTTGGCGCCATCCACCTTGAATTGCACACCCGCAACGCCCGCACCATCCGACGCCGTCGCCGAGATGGTCACGCCCTGGCCGCGAATATGTGCGCCAGCGGTGGGCGCTGTCACGCTGACCGTGGGGCCGGTGTTGTCCACGGTGACGCTGACGCCGGCGGACGTCGTCGTGTTGCCGGCGGCATCGCGCGCCACCGCGGTCAACGTGTGGCTTCCTTCGCCGGCCGTGGTGGTGTTCCAACTGATGCTGTAGGGCGAAGTGGTGTCTTCCGCACCAAGGTTGTTGCCATCCAGTTTGAATTGCACACCGGCGACGCCGATGTTGTCACTGGCCGCGCCGGAAACGGTAACGGTACCTCCGATGCGCGCGCCAGCGGCAGGCGCAGTGACGCTGACGCCCGTGGGCGCCGCGTTGTCCACCGTGACATTTACCACGCTCGAGGTCTTCGTGTTGCCCGCGGCATCGCGAGCGACGGCCGTCAGGGTGTGTGAGCCGTTGCTGGCGCCCGTGGTGTCCCAGGTGACGCCGTAGGGCGACGCCGTGACTTCCGCGCCCAGATTCGCGCCGTCGAGTTTGAACTGCACGCCGACGACGCCCACGTTGTCGCTCGCGCTGGCGTTGACCGCGACCGATGAACCGCTCAGGTAGGCATTGTTGGCGGGCGCGGTGATGGAGACGGTGGGTTGGGTGGTATCCAGCGTGAACTTGGCGCGCCAGGTGTTGCCGCGAATGCCATTGTTCGCATCCGAATCGGGCGGGTAGGAATTGACGTTGACGCTCAGGCGGATGGTGGGCGTCAGGCGATGCACCGTCACGCGGCTGTCGGCCGAGATGGTGGAGGAAGCGGAGCGGGCGAGTTCCAGATTGATGTAACCGCCGGGAATCCCGGACAGGGCAAGGACAGGCTTGATGGAGGTTTCCCGGCTGCGAAAAGAGATCCACTTGGCATCCGCCGTGGTCGCCACGACGGCGAGGCTCACCGTCTTGTCGCCCGTCAACTGGCCGTTGACAAAGCTGGTGGCGTCCAACTCGATGACCTGATCCACCGCAGTCACGCTCGCCGAACTGATCAGCGAACCTAACGAAGGCCGGTTCGCCCACGTAAGGCCGGTTTCCGTCCACGCGTCCGAAGTGACCGTGTAGAGGCTGACCGAACTGGCCCCATCCGGGAGCGAAGCTACGGAAAGCTTGAGCGTGGCGCTGGTGACACTGGAGGTGGCCGTGGCGGTGGCTGCAACGTCAAACTTGAAAAAGCTCCAGCGATCATAGCCCGCCGTGGCATCCTTCACCACCAGACTGGTGGCCGTGCCGTAATTGCTGTCCGGGCTGCCGTCCCAGATATAGGTGTCCGCGTCCGCCGTCAACACAGCGTCGAAGGTACCCACCAGGTCCAGGCGCGGCTTCGTGGATGACTCGCGGCTGCCGAACGAAACCCAGCGCCCATCCGCCGTCGTGGGAACGACTGCCAGGCCCACCACTTTGTCCCCGGAGAACTGGCCGTTCACGTAGCTGGCGACATTGACGCTCACCACCTGGCCCTCGCTGGTAACACTGGCGCTGGCAATCAAGGCGCCAAGGGAAGGCCGGTTTGCCCACGTGATGCCGGATTCGGTCCAGGAATCATTGGTCACCTGATACACGCTCACCGACGTGGTGCCGTTGGGCAGCGAAGCGACAGTCAAATTGAGCGTGGCCGCGTTGATGCCGGTGAAGGACGACTGGCTCAGGTCAAACTTTAGATAGGCCCAGCGATCGTAGGCTTCGCCGGATGCGTCCTTGGTGACGAGGCTGGTGGCGGTTCCGTAATTGCTGTTGGTGCTCCCGCCCCAAACGTAACTGTCCGCCGCCGGGGCCAGGCTGGCATTGCCCGAATTCTGTTGCGTGGGATCGGAAACCGCGACCTCGAGGTCGCTCGAATTTTCCTTCGTCAGCACCGCGGCTTTCCGGTCACTCGTGATGAGGTCCACCGTCGTGGCCGTGTCCGTCCAGAAGTTGGCCGCCACAATGTTAAGCGTGTTCTCCTTGACCGCGTGGGCGCTGGAGGTGTTGGCCAGCACGGTGATGTTCGGCGAGGCCGCGTAGCTGCTGACTTGCGCGGAGGTTTTGTTCGGCAGCAACACATAGGCGTAGGACGCGTTGCTGGGGTTCGAGCCGTGATCCCGCCAGAGCGTAAGAAAACGGTTGGTCAGGATGCTCGTGGACGTGCCGCCGATGTTCGCCCATGAATTGGTGCGCTGCTCACGCACGGCTTTCAGCGTCGTGGCGGTGGGGAAGTAATACCCAATATCCGCGCCGCTCACCGACCCGGCGAGATGGGCCGAGGTGACATTGTTCAGCGTGGCGGACCACCCGAGCGTGGTGGATTGAGCCGCGCCGTTGACGGTAAATGCGTTGTTGCCGCTGGCGTTGAGCTTCCGGTTTTCAATCGTGGTTTCGATGATGCGGTTGTCCGTGCTCGTGATGTCGCTGCCGAGCGCGACAATTTCATCGTCGAACAGGAACCAGGATTTCCGGGCCGTGAGCGAACTGAACACCGAGGCGTAATCCATGGCCGCCACGCCATACGAGCCCAGGATGTTCGCGCCGCCCACGTGGTTTTTTGTGCTGTAGAGCCCTTCATACGCGCCATTGGCCAGCGCGAGGGTGTCCACCGTGGTGCCCGGCAGACGCTTGGGGTTCACCGTGGGCCAGAAGCCGCCGGCGAAATGGCCGAGGTCGGTGTTGTAGAGGTAGAGCATTCCGTCGCTGGTATGCCAGCCCTTGAGGTTTTCGCCGTTGATGGATTCGTAGTTGTAAATGCGGTCGGAAAACATTGCGAGCCCCGCGCCCCAGCCGGTGCGCCGATGGACCACGCGGTCCATTTCGGGAAAGGTGCGATGCACCACCAATTCGGATTTGGGCGTGATGCTCGCGTCATCGCGGATCGCCTTGGCCAGCAGCAATTGATTCAGTGACGGCGCCTGGGTGACGACATTGCGGTAGGTGTCCGTTTGAATCCAGTATTTCGCCATCTGCTTGTACGCAGTGGCGTGATTGGTGGGCGCAAACAGCGTGAGGCGGATGATGCTGTGAATGATGGAATGGCCGGTGCTGTGGTCTTCGCCGCTGCGCGAGAGGCTGCGCCCGCGTTGCATGTCCATGCACGCGCCTTTGTAGAGGACCGGTTCGTAGGCTTCATACACCCAGTTGTACACATTGGTGCGCTGGCTGTTGGTGATAGCCCACGTCGAGCCATTGAGCAGATACATGATCCGCCCCAGGTCGTTGAGCTGGGCGTCCCCATATCCACCCGTGTACGGAAACGCCCCGTGCTGGAGGAACGACCCATCCTTGTGAAATCCTTCCGCCCACGTGTAGGGAAACACGATGTCCAGCCCGTCGCGGGTGGACGTGAGCTTGGAAGAACTCTTGCCAATCACACCGCGCAAGGCCACGACACGCGCCGTGTAAGTGCGGTTGGCCGCGGTGTAGGCCGGCGCGGGCGTGAAGAAATCCACGGCATTCATCAACTGATTGATCTGGGTCGAAGTCAGCTTGCTATAGACAATCACCACCACGTCATTGAGCGCCTGCGGCGCGCCGACCTCCCAGTCCCACCAGTTGTCGTAGGGCGTGTTGCTGGGGTAGTTGGTGTGGTAACGCTTGGCGTACATCCAGTCCAGTGCGCCGACGATGTCGTTGACGAGGTTGGTGTTGTTCTCCAGCGCCGCGCCCTTGGTCGCCCAGGCGGTGGCCATCGTCAGAAGACGGCTGAAGCTGGTGGTGACGTGGGAAGAGTTGTTGGTGCTGGCCAGGTCGGACCACAGGTAGGCGCGGTTGAGTCCGCCGGTCTTGACCATGTTGTTCCACTGTGTGTTGCCGGAACTGTTGAGGCTGTTGACCTTGGTGGTGATTTCCGAATCGGCCGTGAAGTTCGTGCCGCCGGTAAGCAGGTCGCGCCATTTGAGGCGCAGCGTGTCGTATTCGTCGGCGTGCGCCGAGGGGAGCAGCGCCGCCAGGACGAACAGCAGAAGCAGTTTACCAATGAGCGGGGACGACGACCGGTTGGGGAGCGCAGGATGGGGACGCATAAGAGGGAATGAGCTGCAAACGTGACACTAAATCCAGTGACGCGGGACGTTGACCATTCAACGCGCCGGCTGCTGGGAGCATGTAATATTCTCTTAACACAGGACTCGCCCGAAGGGAAGAGAATTCCGGAGTGGGCCTGTACCCCAGAGTACCCCAGAGGAGTTCAGGTTCAAGGAGCGGGAACGTTGAATCGTGATGCGTGACGCGTCTGCGGGAAGACGCGCATGGCGGCGACGGGGCGGGCGGAAATGACGAATGACGAAGGCCAAATGACGAAAGAGGGCCAAAGGGGTGAACACACGCTCGGGACAAGTTGCGACCGGGTGAGGGCACGATACTGGTGGAATAGCCGATAGCCGGATAGCCAATAGCCAAGAGTGCGCAATCGGGTCATCTCGCCGGGCGGGACTCCTCCGAATATTTTGGGAGGCTGATGTGGATTTAGGTGGATTTGGGCGGACCATGGCGATGGTTCAGGGTATGTTTTGTTTCACAATCGTCCGGCTGACCTCCCGTCCATCCGCCACGAAGCGCACGGTGGCGGTTACTGAGTTGCGCCCAAGTTTAATCCCCGAGAGGCGGCCAAGGTGATGTACGTCGGTCCATGCGCCGGGCTTGCCCGTTTGCACCAGCTTGGTTTCCAACGCCTGGCCGTTGAATTTGAGCGACACTAACTGTGTCACTTCCTTCTTCGCCAACCCTTGCGTGGTGTTTTCCCATTGTGTGCGCACGCGGACGTGGATGCCGGTCTCCGGACGCGCAGCTTCAAATTCGTCTTCGGGACGGACGATGACAATGGACACCGGCGGACGTTGAATCGCCGGGTTGTCCCACCAGCGCCATTCGGTCTCGCGGTCGCGCACACAACGCGCCACCAACTCCGAACCTGCGTGCATCCATGTTTGGTAACCGCTCACCGCGTCGTGGCGGACGGCGGCGACCCAGTTGTGCTTGAGCGCGTTGAGCCAGGCGTCCCACGTCGGTTCCGTGCCCAGAAATAGCGTGCGGAAACCCGTCGTCTGATCGGCGAACCACCACGGCTCGGGACCATGCGCATCCTGCAACGCCACGTACGGAATCTGGCCGCGATAGAGCATCAGAAACGGCTCGCTGTTGGTGAAATCGGGATTGCCGAAGTGATACGTGCTGATGGCCGCGTAACCGCCGCGCAACAACGAGTCATCCAGATACGCGCGCGTCATTTCCTCGTTCTCGCCGAACTGCCAGACCAAACGCCCGCCGCCCTTCATCAACGGCGCCAGCCGGCGCTCGCGGAATTGTTCCCACGTCACATCGCCCGCCTTCGCCAGTGACGGCCCGATGTCCGCCCCGGCGGGCGCGATGATGTCGCTGGTATGACTGTAGGTGCCGAAGCCGGGCGCGTGGACGAACGTGCCGTATTCCTCGTTCGCCACAAAGAATTTCACCGGCACGCGTTGTTCGTCTGCGATTGCCTGCGCGCGCGCCAGCCACGCGGGCGTGGCGTTCTTGGCGCCCCACAAATGGATGCGCAATGACTGCGCCAGGTCCACTGCCTCGGCCGGACTCCCCTTGCCATGCGCTTCGATTTGGATCGAATACACGTTGAGATGACGCAGAACGGAAATCATCGGCGGCGCTTTGGGCGGGCGCGTCGCAAACGTCTTTTCGTTCAAAGCATCCAACGCAGCCAGGGCGTCCAAGGCGTGATAGGTGGACAGCGGATTGCTCGCCCAGCCGGGGCGTTCGCCGAAACCGCCGTCCTCGTTTTGCAGCGAGAGCAGATAGGCCACGCAACGTTCGCGTTGCGCCGGCGCCGCGCCCAGTTCCTTCAGTGCCCGCACCGCTGCCCAAGTGTAACCGGCGCCGGCCAGCGCGCCCATCGCGGGCTTCAGTTGATGCAGAAAACCGCCGCTGCTCGACTGGCACGCGCGCAGCCACGCGATGGTTTCGTCGCGCTTTTCGCCGCCCCGCCCGAGCGCGCGCAACGCCTGCAAGCCCCACCACGTGTTCATTACGTTGCCGTCGCTGCCATCGGCGGCGGGCGTGTTGTTGAAGCTGCCGTTGGCCCGGCGGCGCTCGTCCAGGTAATGGAGATACGCGGGGGTGAGGTCGCTCAACGGCAGGCCGAGTAATTCACGGCCAATGAAGGATGCCATTTCGGAGCGAAAGACGGGGTAGCCATGTTTCTCATAGCGCTGCATGTAAACGTACGGCTTGGTCCAACTGGTGACGCGCCCGCGCAGTTCCGACGCATCCGCGCCGAGCCACCGCAGGCTTTGGATTTGCTGCCATTCGAATTCGTGGTGTTCCTGTTCCAGCTTCTTGAGTTGGGCAGGGTGATGCGTGCGGACGAACGTGGCGAGGGTATCCTTGTTGCCGGGCAGGGCATCGAGCAGGCGAAGACCGCCGATGACCGCAAAGGTGGGCGTGAGATGCGGGCGCTCCTGGCCGGGCCAGGCAAAGCCGCCATCGGGCCGGGCGAGGCTGGACAGGTAATCACGAATGCGGTCGCGCCAGGAAGCAGGCTGCGCGACAGCCAGTCGCGGCAGAAGCGCGGCGGCGGCCATGGTCTTGAGGGCGGCGCGGCGGGTGAGTCGGGGTGGCATGGGAGAGTTATGTCAGGTGCGAAATGAAATGTCATGCCCAACGATGGCCGGCATGGGGGCGAAAACGTGAGGGGTGCCTATTTTTTGGCTGAGGGGCAGATGTGGATTTACGTGGATTTGGGCGGACCATCATGGTGATTTTTGATTTTGGATTTGCGATTTTCGATTGGTGGCCAGGTGGCGCGAGTGGCTCGGCGCAGTATCTTTATTTCTTCCAACTTGGCGCGGGGCGGAAAGGGGGTGGCAGCCGTCAGGACGGTGATCACGGGGGTTCATGGTGGATGAATGGCTAAATTTTTATTTTTTTCTCATAGGTGGGCAGAGGTGAGACGACGTGGGATGAGCCGGGCACCCCGAAAGCGTCAGATAAGCGCGACTGAGGCGGGCGGTGGATTGCGGGTTGGCGAGTCGGTGGGAGAAATCGACGCCGTCAGCCTGACCACCCCTCACCCTCGGTCCCAAGGACTCGCTCGCGCCCGCTCGCGCGGCCCTTACGGGCCTTCGGCTTCGCCGAATTCCTATCGTTGCTTCCCCAAGCAACGATAGTCCCCGTTGAGGAGAGAGGGAAGCGCTGTTGACACGGTGGGCGAAATTCAGGCGCTGGGATTGGCCGGGCGCAGCAAAGCGCCACCGGACTGGCGCACTCCAAGACGCTTCGCGCGGCTCAAAGCGAGGGGGAAATACGATGCGTTGGGATTTGACAGGCCTTCGCCAAGGGGGTGAGGGACACGGGTACACGAGGGGGCGCGGACGGATGGCGGCGGGCCGGTCCGTTCTGGACGATGGCGCTCCCTGGCGCATACGACACGGGTAATGTGGCGCGGAGTGATATATTTGTCAACATATTCTGTTTTGGGCCGCGCGGGTGAGTGAAAACTCCAAGCTCAAAGGGGCAGGTTCCGGTTCGTCGGGGGCGCGGGTGAATAGCCAATAGCCGATGGCCGATAGCCAATAGCCGAGGGCCGAGGGAGCGCAGCCGGCGGCGCGTTCTTGCGGCGCCGGCTGATTCGTGTCAGGGTGGTCACATGAAAGTTGCCGTGGCGCAAATGCAGTGCGCGTTGGGGGATGTGGAGGCCAATGGGGCGCAGATGGCGGACCTGGCGCGCCAGGCGGCGCGCGAAGGTTGCACGGCCATTGTATTTCCCGAGATCAGCGACGTGGGCTACGACGCGGAGACGATCCGCGAGCGGGCGCGCACGTGGAAGGAGAAGCCGTTCCGCACGGTCCAGTCGGCGGCGAAGAAGAACAAGGTCCACATCCTGTGCGGCCTGGCGGAACGGGAGGGGAAGACCATTTACAATTCCATCGCGGTGTTTGACGACACGGGCGCGCTCATTGGCAGGTACCGCAAGGCGCATCTGTTCACGCCGTCGCCGGTGAATGAGGACCGTTGCTTTACCCCGGGGAACCGCCTGGAGGTGGTGAACATCGGGGGACTGAAGTGGGGATTGTTCATTTGTTATGACCTGCGGTTCCCGGAGATGGCGCGGGCGCTGGCGCTGAAAGGCGCGGAGGTGCTGGCCCTGCCCACGGCGTGGCCGTTTCCGCGCGTGGCGCACCTGGAGATTCTGCTGGCGGCGCGGGCCATCGAGAACCAGGCGTATGTGGTGACGGCGAACCACGTGGGCACGGCGGGCGGCGTGACGTTCTGCGGTTCCAGCCGGATCGTGGACCCGTACGGCGTCATCGTCACGGCGGCGGCGGTGGACCGCGCGGAGTTGCTGGTGGGCGAGATTGACCCCGGCAAGTTGAAATGGGCGCGGGCCAGGATGCCCATCTTCCGGGACCGGCGGGAGGATGTGTATGCTGAAGGCAAAGTGTTGAATCGTTGAACCGTGAATGAGTGAAGTGCAGGAGTGCGGACCATGAACAAGATGCCATTGATGGTGCTGGTGATTCTGGCGGCGGCCTTTTGGGTGTCCGCCATCGGGTTGCTGGTGCTGGCGTTGACGCAGAAGAACCTGGGCGCGATCAAATGGGTGGCGCTGGCGGACGGCCTGGTTGCGCTGGTGTTCACGTTTCTGGCCTCACGGAAGTGGACAACCGGGAGATGAAGTGCGAATGACACGGTATGTCCAGCGACGTATCCAATCCGAAGCCGGCCGCCGCGCGCGGGGCCGCGGGCAATCCGCCGAACCGCTTCGAGCCGATCGTGCTGGAGCGCGATGCGGACTGGAACCCGGAGGATGACCCGCTGCCGCGCACGCAATTCTACCGCGACCACACGGCCAGCCTCATCAATTACAACGACAGCCCGGACATCCCGTTTCGCGCCAGCCTCAATCCGTATCGCGGTTGCGAGCATGGGTGCATTTATTGCTACGCGCGCCCCACGCATGAATACCTGGGCTTCTCCGCCGGACTGGATTTTGAGACGCGCATCATGGTGAAGGAGGACGCGCCCGAACTGCTGCGCCGCGAACTCGCCTCGCCCAAATGGAAGCCGCAGGTCCTGGCCCTGAGCGGCGTGACCGATCCCTACCAACCGGTTGAACGCCGCCTGAAGCTCACGCGCCGCTGCCTCGAAGTCCTCGCCGAATGCCGCAACCCCGTCGGCATCGTCACTAAAAATCACCTCGTGACGCGGGACCTGGATGTGCTGGGCGAACTGGCGCGCTTCAAGGCCGTCGGCGTGTTCATTTCCCTGACCACGCTGGACACCGAACTGCGGCGCGTCCTCGAGCCGCGCACGTCGCCGCCGGCCAGCCGCCTGTCCACCATCCGGGCCCTGGCCACCGCCGGCATTTCAGTGGGTGTGATGGTTGCGCCGGTCATCCCCGGGCTGACGGACCACGAGATTCCGCAACTGATTGGCGCCGCGGTCGAGGCGGGGGCGCGGCACGCGGGCTACGTGCCGTTGCGTCTTCCTCATGCTGTTGCGCCGCTGTTCGAGGACTGGCTGGCGCGCCATTATCCCGACCGCAAGGAGAAGGTGCTGGGCCGCATCCGCTCGCTGCGCGGCGGCAAATTGAACGACGCCCGGTTCGGGTCGCGCATGGAGGGGGAAGGCATCTGGGCCAAGCAAATCGAGACGCTCTTCGCGGTCGCCTGCCGCAAGGCGGGGCTGGGGAATCAGCGGTTGGAACTTTCCACGGCCTCGTTCCGCCGCCCGCAGGGCGCGCAGCTAATGTTGTGGTGACGGCCGAAGGCGACGCTCAGATCTCATTCCACGAGGCGATGCGGTATTGAACGGCGCCGCCTTCGCGCCCGAGCCGTTCATCGTAATGGAAGCTGAAATGACCATTGACCTTGGCGCCGCCCACGACGGCCGCGCCCACGCAGTCGTAGGCGTCGCTGCCGCCGCCGCCCAGGTGCAGGAACGCTTGCGGCGCATAAATGACGCCGGTAAAGGCGGCGTTGCCGCCCAGTTTGATGTCGGTGCAGGTGGGCAGTCCGAAGAAACTGTATTTGGTGGCATCCTGGTTGAGGTTCATCACGCCGTTGCCTTGCAGTTGGGCGTTGCCGGCCACATAGACCTTAAGGCTGGCGCCGGGGGCGATGATGATCTCGCTCTGGCCGGCCATGGACATGTCCCCGGTGATGTAAAGCACGGCGTCGCCGCGCACGAGCATCTTGCTCTGGCCGCTCAGGCTCAGGCTGGACAACTCGTAATTGTCGCTGTCCAGCACCATGGCGTATTCCTCGGTGGTGGTGGTGGAGTTGGTGGTGGTTGAATTGTAAGTGTAGGTGACGGTGTCGTAGGTGAAGCTGCTGATTTTGTTGTAATCGTAGTAGGTGACGCTGGTGGCCATGCTCCCCATGCCTTCGGCCACGACGTTGGTCACGACGTTGCCGATGTAGGTGCCGGCGGAGGGATAAGTCGTCGTGTGCTGCGCGGTGGTATTGGTGGTTACGGCTCCCATGGGACTCGTCGGATAGGTCGTATCCGTGTAGGAGGAGATATTGGTGGACACGGCGCCGGCGTATCCGGAGGGGAACGAATTGGTGACAACGATATCCGTGGTGTAGGTGAAATTGGTGGTCGTGACGGTTTGATTGTACGACGGCGTGGCCGCGCCGCCGCTGAAGGGCGCCTGGACATCCGGGAAGGAGACATTCAAATCATTGGCATAATGGCCCGATTGAATTCCGCTATTGCCACCACCATGCCAGGAAGCGTCCCCGATGGTGCCCGCGCTGTCGGCTGAGCCGGTTGGCCCGGTGCCGGCATTGCCCCAGACCTGGCCGCCGCCGCCTGTGATTGAACCTTCGACGGAGCCCACAAACCCGTTGTCCTTCTTCTTGCTCGAATCGTAGCGGCCGTTCGTGCTGTAGGTCGGGTCTTCGGAATCGAAACTGTCCAGCAAGATGTTGCCCACCAGTTCAATGCCGCCAATGGCCGTCAACCCCTTCAGGCCGGAACTGCCGCGCGTGGTGGTGACCCGGATGGTGCGCGACACTTCGGTGCTCTTCAGCGGCAGTTTGACAAACCCCGTGGCGACCACCGTGGGCGCGGAGTCCGCCGAGATGGACACCACGTAACGGGATTCGCCAATGGTTCGGGACAAAACATACTCGCCGCTGACGAGCGACCAGCCATTGGTGGCGCGGTCGCCAGCCCCGACGACATTCAAGTGGGTGAGCGCTTCCTCGACGCCCGATTCGCACGCGGGAATCACCGCGTTCCAGGTCATCGAGCGCGAAACCGCCAGGTTCTGCGCGTCCACCAGATTGAGGTAGGCCACCAGCGTCATGCCGATGATGCCGGAAATGACCAGCGTGATGATCAAAACACTTCCTGCCGGTTGCCGGGAAAGACGTATTCTCATAACTCGCCCTTGGGTTGCTGAAGGCAGGCGTCTGCCACGTGGCGTTTTCGCTTTGAAGGAAGGCTCCGCCTGATTGGATAGGGTAACGGCCCTATATTATGCAGCGAAAACACGGACATATGGTATGTCAAAATGGACTATCTTACAAGTCCTTTTGAGTAATTGTTATTGGCTCTATGGATAGTGATATACCACCCGGGCTGACTGGGCACAGAAAAACGTTGTTGCCCGTGACCAGAGAAGAACCTTGGGAGGGTGAGGAATCCCGCAGGCGATCCTTCTCAAGGGCAACAACGTAGGGGTCACTCTAAACACCCAATGAAGATATGCAAATGCTAAATAGTCTTTATGGACATGTCCTAAAGACTCTATTCACCGCTTTGGGGCGAAATGCGCGGGCTTATCGCCCGATTTTGGTGGGTTTGTTGGTGGCCGAGAGGAAGTGTGACTCGCCATTTTGCCAAGGATGCTCGGCGTGATCGATGACCAGGGTGCGGGGCATCAATTCGATTTCATGGCCGAAGAGGTCGAAGGTCACGACCCCGGGCAGGAAGGTGAGGTCTTGATAAATGCAGCGGCCGAAGGGCACGGGGAAAGGCCATTGCTGCGGCTGCCGGAATTCGACGCGCGCGGAGAAGTTGGTGGGCGGCAATGTTTCGCCCGGGAATTGGAGTTGGACGTCCGAAATGTTCAATGCCGGTTGCGTGATGACGACCACAGGCGTGCCGTTGGTGGACGTGAAAGTGATTTCCCACGGACCCTTGCGGGTGCGACGATGTTCCATCCACGAGAAGGTCGTGAAATAGAGGACAAGCGTCACCGCGAAGACCAAAGCGGCGCGCTTGAACATCGTGAGCGAATCCATGCGCGGGGAAGGTTCGCGACCCGGGGCGGAGTGTCAAGCGCCGCCAACCGACGGTTTGCCAGGGGCTGATTGGAAGCGGGCGGTCCTGATTCCCGGCTTCAGCCGGCTGCGTTGCCGGGACTCCGAACCCCGGTGCATTGTCACGCACTTCCACCCGTTGCCAGCCGGCGCTTGATGCGTTGCCAGTGGGTGCCTTCCCAGAATAATTGGTGGCAGCGCGTGCAGACGAAGTATTCATCGAGCCAGAGGCGGGTTTTGGGCGGGATGCGATCCCGCACCTCTTCTTTCGTCACGGTGCGCAACTTTCCGCCGCAGCGCATGCACAAGGGCGCGCGCATGGGCAGGCGCAGGTCGCGCAGCACGATGGCCAGTTGCTCGCGGACCTTGAGCGTGGGCGGCACCCAGAGCGCGGGCACCACGCCGTCGCGCAACACGCGCCGCTCCATCATCAGGCTGTCGGTCGTCAAGATCGTGCGGCCCGTCCGTTGCGCCAGCAGGACCAGGTCTTCATCGTCAATGCCCGGAATCCAGTCTGCTTCGTAACCCGCCGCGCGCAGCCAGCGGGCGAGTCCGCCCAGGCCCACATCACACACGAAGTTCGGCGCATCCTTCACCGCGGTCGCGCCGGTCTTGCGCCGCAGTTGGAACTGTTCGTTGCGGGCTGCCAGCCGGCCGATGATCTGGTCCAGCGCGCGCGTTTCGGAAACGCGGTCGCAGCTGCGCACCGAGAGTCCGCCCGACAGCAGGAGGCGCACGCCGGCATCGATGCGCCGGGCGCCGAATTGCAAGAGCAACTGGCGCAGGCGGGCTTCGTAGGCTTTGCGGATGCGGCTCATTTGACGAAGCAGTTATACCACAGTTTGTTACGAGCAGCACCGGCGGGAAAAGGCGTGAACTTTTTTCGTGAATCGGTGTTAATACGGACGCGCGAAAAATGGCGCGCGTAAGTGAGTTTTATGAAACTGTTCTGGCGATGCGTGAGATGGGCGATGGCGGTGGCCGTTCTGGGTGCGGGAACTGCCTTGGGGGTGCGATACCTGAAGCAACCGGTCGAGGATGAGCCGGAGTACCGCCTGGGCACGGTCACGCGCGGGGAAATTGTGCAGGTGGTCACGGCGACCGGCCAGTTGAATCCGGTGATGAACGTGCAGGTGGGCAGCCAGATTTCCGGCATCATCCAGAAACTGCACGCGGATTTTAATTCCATCGTCAAAGCCGGGCAGGTCGTGGCGGAACTGGACGCCGCCACCTACAAGGCGAATGTCAGTTCGGCCGAAGGCAATCTTGCCAACGCCAGAGCGTCACTCGAACTGGCGCAGGTCAACGCGAAGCGCGCCAAGGAACTGCACGACAACAAGCTCATTTCCGAATCCGAATACGACAAGACGATGGCCGATCTGCACCAGGCCGAGGCATCGGTGAAAATCAGCGAAGCGTCGTTGGAACGCGCGCGGGTGGACCTGGCGCGTTGCACCATCTACGCGCCCATCGATGGCATCGTCATTTCGCGCAGCGTCGATGTGGGCCAGACGGTGGCGGCGAGTTTGAGCGCGCCGACGTTGTTTGTCATCGCCAACGACCTCACCAAGATGCAGATCAACGCCAACGTCTCCGAGGCGGATGTCGGCATGATCGAGGTGGGCCAGGACGTGAACTTCACGGTGGACGCGTTTCCTGGTCGCACGTTTTACGGCAAGGTCGTGCAGATTCGCAACTCGCCGATTGTCGTCCAGAACGTGGTGACGTACGACACGATCATCGAAGTGAGCAACAAGGATTTGAAGTTGAAGCCCGGCATGACCGCCAATGCGTCCATCGTCGTCGCCCAGCGCGACAACGTGCTGCGCATCGCGAATGCGGCGTTGCGATTCCGTCCGGTGGAAAGCGCGGATGCCGGCAAAACGCGCTGGGACAAACTGGTCGAGAAGATGGGCTTCAAGAAGAAGGCCGAAAAAGACACGCGCGAAACCAAGGCTGACACCAAGGCGCCAATGGCCAAGGCGAACAGTTCCACCAACGACGCTTCCGGTCTGGCCGCCAAGGGCCCGCCTGATGGCGAGCGCGGCAAGGAGTTTTTGAAGCGGTTCGACAAGAACGGCGATGGCCAACTCGATGATTCCGAGCGCGAAGCGATGCGCGGCGAAATGCGCTCGAAGTCAGGCGAAGGCAAAGGTGGTTTCGCCGGCAGCGCGGAGGGCGGACGCGGCGGTGGATTTGGCGGATTCGGCGGTGGACGTCCGGGTGGCGGCGGAGGTTTTGGCGGTGGCGCCGGGGGCGGGGCATGGGCCGGACGCGCAGGCCGCGGCGGCGGCGACCGCATGAGCGCCCGCACGGCGTACGTTTTGGAGACAAAGACGGACTCAAAAACCGGCCGCGAGTTACAGGAACCCAAGGCGGTGTCGATTCGCACCGGCATCACCGACGGCGGCAACACGGAAATTCTGGAAGGCCTGACTGAAGGCCAGGAAATTGTCATCGGCTTGAATGTGACGCAACGAACACCAACGACGGCAGGGCCTCCGGCGTCCAGTCCGTTCGGCGGCGGCGGGCCGCGTTTTCGTCCGTGAGCGCGTATGAGCGAGGTCATCAAACTGGAAAACATCCACAAGACCTACCAGACCGGCGAGGTCCAGGTGAAGGCGGTGCGCGGCGTCACGCTGGAGATCCGGCGCGGTGAATTCGTGGCCATCATGGGCGCCAGCGGTTCCGGCAAGTCCACCATGATGAACATCCTCGGCTGCCTGGACCGCCCCACCGAGGGCAGCTACTGGCTGGATGGCGTGAATGCGGCGAAGCTGGACCGCGACGAACTGGCTGACATCCGCAACGCGAAGATCGGCTTCGTGTTTCAAGGCTTCAATTTGCTCTCCCGCACGTCCGCGCTGGAGAACGTGGAACTGCCGATGCTTTACATGCGCCGGCATGTCTCTTCGCGCCAGCAACGTGAGCGCGCGGAGAAGGCGCTGGACATCGTCGGCCTCGCGCAACGCGCCGACCATCATCCCAACCAGCTTTCCGGCGGCCAGCAACAACGCGTGGCCATTGCGCGCGCTCTGGTCAACGAGCCGGCCATCCTCCTCGCCGATGAACCCACGGGCAACCTCGACAGCATGACCAGCGTCGAAATCATGGGCGTCTTTCAGAAGCTCAACGACCAGGGCATGACCATCATCATGGTGACGCACGAACTGGACATCGCCCGTTACACCAAGCGCACGGTGGTCATGCGCGACGGCCGCGTGGTCAGCGACACGCCGGTGGCCGAACGGTTGAATGCCGAACAGGAATTGAAGCGCCTGCGCGAAGAACAACAAGCTGTGCAACTGACCGAATGAGAATCCTGGCCATTTTGAAAATCGCCTTGCGCGCGCTCAAGCGGAACAAGCTGCGCACGGTGCTGACGATGCTCGGCATGATCATCGGCGTGGGCGCGGTCATCGCGATGGTGAGCATCGGCAACGGCGCCAAGGTGCAGGTGGAGGCGCAGATTGCGAGCCTGGGCCAGAACGTCATTCTTATCTTTTCCGGCAGCACCACGCGCAGCGGCATCAGCACCGGCTGGGGCAGCGCCGGCACGCTCACGATCGAAGACGCGTTGTCCATCGAGCGCGAAGTGCAGGGCGTTGTTGCGGTGAGTCCGGAAATCCGCACCATCGGCCAGATTGCCTCCGGCAACCAGAATTGGAACTGCTCGCTCATCGGCGAAGGAACGCAGTATCTGGACCTGCGCCAATGGCCGCTGGAGGATGGCACGATGTTCACGGAACAGGACGTGCGCGCCGCCAACAAGGTCTGCATCCTCGGCAAGACGACCGCGCGCCAGTTGTTCGGCGAGGAAGATCCGATCGGCCAGGTCATCCGCGTGCGCAACGTCCCCTTGACCGTCATCGGCATTCTGTCATCCAAAGGGCTTTCCGTCATGGGCACCGACCAGGACGACGTAGTGATGGTGCCGTACACGACGGCGATGAAACGCATCACCGGTTACACGACCTTGCGCGGCATTGTCGTGCAGGTGGCCAGTTCCGAATTGATTTCCAAGGCGCAACAGCAAATCACCGAGTTGCTTCGCCAGCGCCATCGCATCCAGCCGGGACGAGACGACGACTTCACGGTGCGCACACAGGAGGAAATCGCCGAGACAGCCACGGCGACCTCGCGCGTCATGACCGGCTTGCTGGCGGCGATTGCCAGCGTATCGCTCATCGTCGGCGGCATCGGCATCATGAACATCATGCTCGTCAGCGTGACCGAGCGCACGCGCGAGATCGGCATCCGCATGGCGGTGGGCGCGCGCGGGCGGGACATCCTCCTGCAGTTCCTCATCGAAGCCATCACGCTCAGTTCCATCGGCGGCGTCATTGGCATACTCGTTGGATTGGGCACGTCCAAGATTCTCTCGGCGGTCAAGAACTGGCCTTCGTTTACGTCGCCCGAATCCGTCATCGTTGCCTTCGTCTTTAGCGCGGCGGTGGGAATTTTCTTCGGCTTCTATCCCGCGCGCAAGGCGTCCCAGCTCGATCCGATTGAGGCACTGCGTTACGAGTAATTCGCGTAGCTATACAGGTTTCCAACCTGCTGTATCGCTGGCTTCCAGCCGGCAGCGGGTGGCCGCGCCTGGAAGTTGGAAACTTGCGATATATTCGGAGTGCGCCCCATCCTCGGGCGCAGTAAGGTGAATCGAAAGCAGCGCGCTGGTCGAGAACGAGGATGACCAAAACAAAAGCCCCATCCACGAATGGATGGGGCCAACCAAACCCGCACGAAACGGTCGTGCGTGTAAAGTGTGCTGCGTCAGCTTACTTGTCCTTCTTCTTCTTCGGCTGGTCTTTCTTCGCGGCTTCCTTCTCGGCGTCGTCCAGCTTGCCGTCACCGTTCTTGTCATACTTCTTCAGGTAAGCGTCGGCATCCTTCTTTTGGGCTTCCTTCTCGTCGGGGTCGAGCTTGCCATTGCCGTTCTTGTCGTACTTCTTGAGGAGGGCTTCCTCGCGCTTCTTCTTAGCTTCCGCCTTGGCGTCCTGCGCCTGCACGGCGACAGTCCCGCAAAGCAGAGACATGATGATGGTGGATAGGATGAGTTTCTTCATAGTTGTAGTGTTTGGTCAGTTGCTGACTTCAAAACAACAGACGATGGGCGGGCCGGGCAGGTTACAAGGAAATGGCAAACAAATCGCTTAACTCATTAGGCATCATAATGATCCATTTGCTGGCAGGGCGGGGAAAACAGCCTCGTAGCGCAACATCTGAGGAGGTCCGGCAAGGGAAAAATGTCGGGCAAGAGGCGTCATGGCGTGGTCGCGGCGTTGGGGCTTTTGCGGTGAATCAATTGCTTCAAATAACGGGCTTCGTCGTAAGCG
>JBFMBT010000072.1:0-23781 GCA_040754875.1 Verrucomicrobiota bacterium
CGAACTGCTCGCCGCCGAGGCGCTGGTGGGGGAAGGCGTCGTTCCCGCGGAGGATTTTGCGAAGATGAAGGCGGGCGCGGACCGGTGCTTTGCCGACGCCAAGGCGCTGGTGGAACGCCAGAAGGAACTGGAAAAGACGCTCAACCACGATGTCATCGGCTTCACCACCGCGGTGGCCGAAAAAATCGACGATCGCGCCAGCCGCTGGCTGCACTTCGGCCTGACCAGCAGCGATGTCGTGGATACGGCGTTCGCCGTTCAGATGGCGCAGAGTGCGGACATTCTCATTGCCGATGTCAAAACCGTGCGCCAATCCATCGCCAAGCGCGCAAAGGAGCACATGCTGACGCCGTGCATCGGCCGCAGCCACGGCATTCACGGTGAACCGACGACATTCGGTCTGAAGCTCGCGTTGATGTATGACGAGTTTGGCCGCGCGTTGGAACGGTTGGAGCGCGCCCGGAACGTCGCGGCCATCGGCAAGTTGAGCGGCGCGGTTGGCACCAACGCGCATCTTTCGCCAAAGGTCGAAGCCTACGTCTGCGAGAAGCTTGGCCTGCGCCCCGCGCCCATTGCGACGCAGGTGGTGCAGCGCGACATTCACGCCGAGTTCATGAACACGCTGGCGCTGGTCGGCGCGAGCATCGAGCGCTGGGCGGTGGAGTTTCGCCACCTGCAGCGCACGGAAGTTCTCGAAGCCGAGGAACCCTTCACCAAAGGCCAGAAAGGCAGCAGCGCGATGCCGCACAAGCGCAATCCCATCACGTGGGAACGGCTCACCGGCCTGGCGCGCGTATTGCGCGGCAACGCCATCGCGGCGCTGGAGAATGTCGCCTTGTGGCATGAGCGCGACATCAGCCATTCGAGCGTCGAGCGCATCATCTTTCCCGATTCCTGCACGCTGCTCGATTACATGTTCGGCCTGCTCACGCGCCTGATGGATGGCCTGGCCGTCTATCCGGAGAACATGAAGAAGAACCTCGGCCTGAGCCTGGGCATGTGGAATTCGCAGACCGTGTTGCTCGCGCTCATCCGCAAAGGGTTGACCCGTGAGGAAGCTTACGATCTGGTGCAGCGCAACGCGATGAAGACCTGGGAAGTCAAACACGCGGGCCGCGACAACGCCGATTTCCTCGAAATCCTGAAAGGCGACGCGGACGTGGCGAAGCATTTCAAGCCGGGTGAACTCGATAAACTGTGCTCGTTGGATTTCCATCTCAAGGAAGTGCAGAATCGTTTCAAGAAGCTGGGGCTATGAGGCCATTTAAGGCATGCAGCCAGCGATAAACTGAGGACGACAATTCCATGGCATTCCGTATTCATGACAGTGTGGTGCGCGGGGAAATCGATAACCGCGTCAAAGGAAATGTGCACGGCAAGATCTGGGTTGAAGGGCGCGCCGAGCCGATTGTGCTGGAACTCAAGGGCAACGCTCACCCTGATCTGGCGGGTTGCCTGCTTACGTTCAAGAATCCACTGGAACGCATTCGGCACAAACACCTGGATTCGCTCCACCGGCTTCAACGCGGTTCCATCGGCGACCTCACGGCCTCACGCAAGGTGCGCGTGTTTGATGTGCCGTTGGAAGAAGCGTTGGAGATGATCCACCGCAAAGAGAAGCCGCCCGAGCACATGGCCAATTGCCTGTATCTGGAGTGGTTCAGCGAAGCCAACGGGCGCGTGGTCATTGAAAGCGCGGATTATGAATTGACGATTTCGCCGCCTGAATGGCGCTTGACCCCGGAGGAGGATGAACAGCGCGCGCGGGCGGCTGCCGCGGGGATGGACGATTTCCTGGAGAAGCTCAACGAAGCCATCGAAACGCACGAGCGGGAACAGAAGGACCCGGAAGAGGAATGGGACGAGCACGATTACGAGCGCTTCATGAAGGAGTGCGATGCGCGCACGGACAAATACATGGAATTGCAGGAGAAATATGGCGATTCCGAAGAGGCGGAGGAAAAGATCGCGCGGGAGATGGGCTGGCTTCGGGAGGAGGAGGACGATTCGGAGACAGAAAGGATGTCGATCGAGGAAATCAACGCCATTTGCCGGGCGGCTGCGGATGCGCCTGATCCCGAGCCGGATCCGGCGCTGGAGGGGATTGAATGGATTCGCATCGCGAGCGGCGACATCCGCCACCCGCTGCAGCACCGGTGCTTCGAGAGTTCGATCCGGCTCAGCCATGCGGTTGATGAATTGGGTCTGGATAAAATGAGCGACACCAACCTTGAGCAGACGCTGTTTGAATTTCAGTGTACGGGCGCGAAGCTGGCGGGCGCGTTGAATACCATTGCGCAAGGCCATTACCGTCCCGATGGCGCCTTCACCGTCGCGTACTTGAAACGCGCCCTCGATCATCTGCACAAGGCGCAGGCGGGCCTGGAAGCAGTTGCGCCGAAAAAATTGCTGCCGGACACGCTGATAGCCGAAACGCGCCAGGAGCTTTTTGAAATCCGGGAAGGCATTCTAAAGCTGATGGACGAATTCCGCGGTCGGACCTAGCGCGGCGAAGGCTGTTGCCGCCCGCGCCCGTGGTAGGCGAACAGGAAGTAAATCAGCACGCCGGCCATCGCCACGGCCAGGCCGTTCCAGAACACGGGCCAGTCCTGTCCATTGGAACGCGTATTGGCGCTGAACCACCAACCCGTGCCGAGGTAGCCGATGAGGTTGCCGAAGCCACCCGTCATCAGCGCCATCAACGCCTGCGCGCGGGCGCGCCACGCACTGTCCACGCGTTCCTCGAGGTAAATTTGCGCCGTGATGAAGACGAGCGTGAAGGAGCAACCGTGCAACGTGACGCCCAGAAGAATCCACAGTTTGTCATCCAGCGCGCACAACGCGAAGCGCGCCACGCCCAGAACCATGCCGGTAACAAACACCCACTTCAGTCGCCAGTTGGTGAGCAAATGCGCGAGCAGGAACATGGCGATGATTTCTGTCACCTGGCCGAGCGTCATCCACGCGCTGGTGCGCACGAGACCCAGGTCCCGCAGGTGCGGGGGCGTATAAGGATAGAATGCCGCCAGCGGAATGCTGAACAGCGCCGCCGCGATGAACACCACGCGATGGTCGTGGTTGCGCAGCAGCGTCAGCGCATCCAGACCGAGCCGCTGGCGCAGGGTCAGGTGCTCGGCGGACTTGGGCGGGGCCACGCTGGGCAGCAGGAACGTGAACGCCGCCACGACCAGCCACATCAACGCGCCGCTGTATCCCGCGATGTGCGACGTATCGGCGTGCAACGCGCTGACCAGCCAGCAACCGGACATCCAGCCGAGCGTGGCCATAGCGCGGATGGGGCCAAACTCGCGTTTGGAATCGCGCAACCGGGAAAAGACAATCGTCGAGGCGATGCTCCAGGTTGGCGAGGAGCAGAGCGCGTGCAATTGGATCAGCGCCAGAATGAGCCACGGGTTCCAACCGAGTTTGATGGCTGTGGCGGCCAGGGTCATGGCCGCGGCAGTGGCGACGGACAAACCGCGCAACACGATGACCGGCGAAGCATGGCGGTCCGCCATGGCGCCGAAAATCAAGGGCGACACAAACGCCGCCAGCGCGGACGTGGCAAACGCATACGGCTTGATGGCTTGAAGTCCATGCGCATCCAGCACCGTGCTCAACGGCACAAACCACATGCCCAGCGCGGCTCCTTGAATGAAGAACAGCGCCGTCAGCTCGATGTATTCCGCCCAGCGGGTGCGATGCACGCGCAAAGAACACACTGGGCGGGGAAATAATCAAGCGCCGAGGGGATCGGACCGCGGCTGTCCTCAGCCGCAGCGCGCCGACTGCAACCAACGCATAGGACTTGCCTGCGATGCTATTTCAGTGCGATGTCATGAATACCACACGTACACAGACTCAAACGAACCTCCTGACCTCCGGTTTCAAGCCACACGCTGCGGCTGGGGACAGCCGCGGTCCGCTTACTTCAACGTCGCCAAGAAGGCCTGGATGTCGGCCAGTTCCTGGGCGTTGAAGATATCGCCCATCGGCGGCATCGGTGAGAGGCCGAGGTTCTCGTAGCCTTGCGCGAGCACCTTGCTCGGTTCCAGCAGGCTTTCGCGAATGTATGTGGCATCCTTGCGCGTGGCGATGCCGTCCAGGGCCGGGCCCACCGTGCTGCCCTGGCCCTTGAGCGAGTGGCAGAGGATGCAGGCGGCCACGTGCTTGTGGAAGATGTTCTCGCCGCGCCTGGCGTCAGCCACGATGGGTTTGTTCTCCTCTTCCAACGGCAGCAGTTCGCACAATTTCACGTCATCAAAAAAGCCGTCGCCCCGCGCCACATGGAGAATGTTGATGCTCGCGCGCGTGCGGCTGCCGCTGTTAAAGACGACGTCCACCTCGATCCAGTCGCTTTCGCCGCGCGTCAGCCGGTCAGTTTCGGCGCGGCCGATGTGATCATTCAAGCTCACCTTGCCGCGCAACGCGTGCGATTTCACCCACCCGGACAACCGGTATTGTGTGTTCGGCTTCAATTCCACGTCCGCATAAAAACTGGTGTCGGCGTCGCCGCGCGTGATGCAACGCATCGCCTGCTGGCCGCCGTGGAATTGACCCGGGCCCTTCACAATTTCCCATTGCGCGTAACGATTCGCCTCGCGGTTGCCGTAATCGCGGCGCTTCCAGCCTTCGGGCAAGCCGTCGGCGCCCACATTTTCGAAACCAGGATTGGGCAGCAGGTTCGGCCCTTCGCGAAACGCCTGCGTGTCGTGCCTCTTGGTCAGCACGCGAACGGCGTCCACCAGCCATTCGTCGGCGCGATGGGCCGGATTCTTCGCCACGCTGGCCACCACGGTCTGGATTTGCGGTGTGGTGCCAAACTCGGCGAGCTTCACCATCGCCGCCAGACGGGTCACCAGATCCGGATCGCTGACCACGCCGGCGCTGAAGAAATTCGCCTGCCCGCGGCTGTCGCTGCTCAACGCGCGCGTGGCGTTGCGCCGCAATGCCGGATCTTTCGCCAGCAACGCCGCGCGGTGCGTGGCGTCGTCAAGCTGCCCCAAGCCGTGCAACGCCCACAACGCATGAATCGCCGCGACGGACCCATCGTTCGCGGTCACGGCTTTCTTCAATGCCTCCACGGCATCGGTCCGCTTTGATTCCACGAGCAGCCGCTGGGCCGTGAGCCGCCAGAATTGATTGTCGTTGCCCAGCGCTTTCACCAGTTCCGGTGTGGCCGCACTCTTCAATGAAGTGATGACCGGTTTCCGCGCCTTCTCCCAGACGACGCGATAGATGCGGCCACGTGCATGGTCGCGCAACGGATTCTCATGCGCCCCGCCGGGGCCGGTGCGCGCGTTATAACCACCACGCGACACGCTCGGCGTGGGGTTGTGTTGGATGATGAAGTTCTGCCAGTCGGCATACCACACGGCGCCATCCGGGCCCACTTCCGCAAACACCGGTGACATCCATTCGTCGCTGCTGGCCACTAGATTGAAGCCGTCCTTCGCCACATAACCGGCGCCCACGGGTTGAACGTTCATGAGCGAAATTGTCTTCATGGTCGGTTCGCACACCATTGCCTGGCCCTGCAAACGTGCCGGCAGATTGGCGGAATAAATGAACGCGCTGCCCGCCGCCGCCGTGTAGCCGCCGAAGACATCCACCTGCCGGAAATTCGGCGTGATGGTATGGACCATGTCCTCGAAGTTGATTTTCTTGGCGGTCATCACGCGGATGCCCTTCGGCACGACCGTGGCCGGAATGCCACCGTAGAAAATGGGCGCGCCGTTGGCCGTGCCGCCGAACTGATCGCCCGCCGCGTTGGCGCTGTGCGCCCACGAATTGTTCGAGAATTGATGAAGGAACTCCAGCGCCGAACCATCCGCTTTGAAGCGAAACGTTCCCTGGCCGAAGCGCTGCGTCACACCGCCCACCGTGCCGTTGAAGCCCGAATAGCCGACGCAGCCGTACAGCCAGTTGTCATAGCCCCAGTGCAGATTGTTCGCCTGCGCGTGCGTGTCGCCGATGCCCCAACCTTCCATGATGACCTCCCGTGTGTCGGCCATGTCATCGCCGTTGGTGTCCTTGAGCAACAGGAACCGCGGGGGTTGCGACACGATGACGCCGCCGTTGGCGAACACGAGGCTGGTGGGCAGGTTCAACTTGTCGGCGAAGATGGTGAACTTGTCCGCCTTGCCATCGCCGTTGGTATCTTCGCAAATCTTGATGCTATCGTTGCCCTCGCCGCTGGAACGCACACCGTGCGGGTAATCACGTGTCTCACAAACCCACAGGCGGCCCCGTTCGTCCCACGCAAACGCGATCGGTTTTGAAATGTCCGGCTCCGACGCGAACAATTCCAGGCGCAAATCCGGAGCAACCTGCGTGCGTTCCTTGCTGCCCTTCACGGAGAATGGATGTTGGAAGGTGACAGCTTCCGGTCGGCGCTCGTAATTCGCCACGTTCGGATTGGCCTCGCGCTGCTCCCGTTCGCGTTGCGCCAGAAACGCCTGCCATTCCTTGCGGCGCGCTTCTCCGGCGGCGGCGAGCAACTTCTCTTGCACCGATTTCAGAAACCCCGGATTTGCCCAGGCCGACTGGTCGCCCTCGAAACTCACACTGATCACTCGTTTCGCATCCACGCCTGCCAGCGCCTTGAAATCCTCCTTCGGCGCATCGAGCAACACGGCGTCGAACTTGGCCACCCACTCGGGCGTCACCACGGCGGCATCCGCCGTGTAATCAAACCAGATGGCCTCGCGCCCCAGTTCGCGCATCAGCACATGGCAATGCCTGCTGGCGGCCGTGTTTTCCTTGCCGAGATACAGCACTCGAATGGGGCCTTGCGCGGCCGGCGCCAGCGTGATCGATACCAGCAAAACCAAGAGCGTGAAAATGCGTTTCATGTGTTCTGACCGATTATGCCTGCGCTCAATTGCGCGTCAAAGAGAACGTCGTTGTGTTGCTCATGATAATCCGCCCAACCTGACAAGTTCAACCTGTCCCGAACACCTACACATTTGAGTAGGGGCTGATCATATCACACGGCTCGTAGCGCGTGTTTCGGCGAGGCTGAGCCAGGGCATGGGTCGCGATTTTTGCTGTTTAAAACGTAGCGGTGGTTTAGATTCCCATCGTCGTGGTTGTCCCGTAAAAATTCCAACCGAGGCGCTCTATGCTCGTGATACGTTCGATTGCCGCCATGCAGCGGCAGGCCAGACAATGGAAGCGGGCCGGCAAGGCGGTCGGCTTCGTGCCCACGATGGGGTATCTGCATGAAGGGCATGCCAGCCTCATGAACCGCGCGCGACAGTTGGTTGGTCCGAAGGGGAGGGTGGTGGTCAGCATTTACGTCAACCCGACTCAGTTTGGGCCACGGGAGGATTTTGCGAAATATCCGCGTGACTTTGCGCGCGACCGCAGGCTTTGCGCGCGCGCGGGCGTGGATGCGATTTTTGCGCCGACCGATGCGGAGATGTATCGAGGACGCGCGGAAGGGAACTACAGCACCTACGTGGTGGAGGAGCAGTTGTCGCGCGGCATGGAAAGCCAGACGCGTCCGGAACATTTTCGCGGCGTGACAACCGTGGTGGCAAAGCTCTTCAACATCGTGCTGCCGGACGTGGCCGTGTTCGGGGCGAAGGATTACCAGCAGGGGGCGATTGTGCAGCGCATGGCGCGGGATTTGAATTTTCCGGTGCGCGTGGTGGTGGCGCCGACGCACCGGGAGGCGGACGGTCTGGCGATGAGTTCGCGGAACAAGTATCTGACGGCATCGCAACGGCGGCAGGCGGTGGCGTTGTGGCAGGCGATTTTGCAGGCGCGCCAGACGGTGAAGGCGGCGAAGAAGATGGTCACGGCATCGCAGTTGCGGCAGCGGCTGTTGCGGGCCATTGAAAAGCAGCGCGAGGCGAAGGTGGATTACATCGAGTTTTTCGACCCCGTGACGCTGCGGCCGCGCACGCTGGTGGAGCGGGGCACGCACATGGCGCTGGCGGTGTATGTGGGGAAGACTCGACTCATCGACAACGCGCGTTTATAACGCACGGGCAACGGGCGGCATTGCGCAGATTCCGCCATGCGATGAAAGAATTTGATTATCTGGTTTTGGGCAGCGGGATTGCGGGGCTGACCTTCGCGTTGAAGGTCGCCGCGCATGGCACGGTGGCGATTGTCACGAAGAAGAACCGCGCGGAGTCGAACACGAATTACGCACAAGGCGGAATCGCGGCCGTGACGAGCAAGGAGGATTCCTTCGAGATGCACGTGCGCGACACGCTGGTGGCGGGGGCGGGGTTGTGCAACGAGAAGGTGGTGCGCACGATCATTGAGGAGGGGCCGGCGCGCATCGGGGAGTTGATTCAACTGGGCATGCGTTTTTCCGAGCGTGAGCAAACCGGCGCGGATCGCCCGAAGGAACTGGACCTGGGCAAGGAAGGCGGGCATTCGAAACGGCGCATCCTGCATGCGAAGGACGTGACGGGTCGGGAGATTGAGAAGGCGTTGCTGGCGGCGGTGGCGGCGCAGCCGAACATCCAGATTTTCGAAGATCACATCACGATCGACCTGATCACGACGCAGAAGCTGGGTTACGTGGGCGCCAATCAATGCCTGGGCGCGTATGTGTTGAGCAAGCTGAATGGCCAGGTCGAGACGTTCGCCTCGCGCGTGGTCGTGCTGGCGACCGGCGGCTGCGGCAAGGTTTACCTCTACACGACAAACCCGGACATTGCGACGGGCGACGGCGTGGCGATGGCGTATCGCGCGGGCGCCACCATTGCAAACATGGAGTTCATCCAGTTTCATCCGACGTGCCTGTATCATCCCAAGGCGAAGTCGTTCCTGATTTCCGAGGCGGTGCGCGGCGAAGGCGGGGTGTTGAAAGGCAAGGACGGCGAGGAGTTCATGCACCGTTATCATGAACTGAAGTCGCTGGCGCCACGGGATGTGGTGGCGCGCGCGATTGACAGCGAGATGAAACGCACCGGCGCGGATTGCGTGTGGCTGGACATCACGCACAAGCCGGCGCGGTTCATCATCGAACGATTTCCCAACATTTATTCGACCTGCCTGAAGTACGGCATCGACATCACCAAGGAGCCGATTCCGGTGGTGCCGGCGGCGCATTACCAATGTGGCGGCGTGCAGACGACGATCGATGGCGAGACGGACATCGTCGGCTTGTATGCGGTGGGCGAAGTGGCGTGTACCGGCCTGCACGGAGCGAACCGGCTGGCGAGCAATTCCCTGCTCGAAGCGCTGGTGTGCGCGCATCGGGCCGCGTTGCGCGTGGAAGAAAAGCCGGTGGCGAAACAGGCGGTTAGCATCCCGCAATGGCAGTCGGGCAAGGCGCAAAATGCGGATGAACTGGTGGTGGTTTCGCATAACTGGGACGAAATCCGGCGGTTGATGTGGGACTATGTCGGCATCGTGCGGACGAACAAACGGCTCCAGCGCGCGCTCACGCGCATCACCAATTTGCAGGAAGAAATTCAGGAATATTACTGGGATTTCATCGTTACGAGCGACCTGCTCGAGTTGCGCAACATCGCAACGGTGGCGGAACTGATTGTGCGCAGCGCGTTGTTGCGGCCCGAAAGCCGCGGCCTCAACTACAATCTGGATTACCTCCAGGCGAATCCCGATTGGGCGCAGCGCGACACAGTGCTGCGGCGGGCGGGATGACGTTGTCTTTTTGGCTGTTAATTCTTGACCCCTTCGCGCGGCTACCTAGCATCGCACGACGTTTGATTCGGACATGAAAGCGATTCTGGCCCTGGAAGACGGCACGGTGTATCACGGCGCAGGCTTTGGCGCGCAGGCGACGGCCTGCGGCGAGGTCTGCTTCAATACCTCCATGACCGGCTACCAGGAGATTCTCACGGATCCCTCCTACAAAGGGCAGATCGTGACGATGACCTATCCGCTCATCGGCAATTACGGGGTCAACTCGCAGGACGTGGAATCGTGGCGGCCACACGCGGCGGGATTTGTCATTCGCGAACTTTCGCCCGTGGTCAGCAACTGGCGCGCGGATCATTCGCTGGCCGAGTATCTGGAGAAAAACGGAATTCCCGGCATTCAAGGAGTGGACACGCGATCATTGACCAAGAAGCTGCGCGTGCGTGGCGCGATGAACGGCATTATTTCGACCGAAGGCCTGTCCGATGCCGAGGCGGTAAATCGCGCGAAGAACTGGCCGGGCCTGGTGGGCGTCGATTATGTGAAGGAAGTGACGCACCAAAAGCCCTTCGCGTGGGATGAGAAGGATGAGCAGAGCGCGGATTTTCAACTGGTGCTGGGCAACGTGAACGTCGATGCGCGCAATGTGCGCGCGCCGTTGCCGGCGGCGGACATCCCGATTGTGGCTTACGATTTCGGAATGAAGTACAACATTCTGCGCCGCTTGCGGCAGCGCGGATTCAAGGTGCAGGTGGTGCCGGCGTTCACGCCCGCGGAAGAGGCAATGAAATACAAGCCGGCGGGGGTTTTTCTTTCCAATGGCCCGGGTGACCCGGCGGCCCTTGGTTATGCGGTGAAGGCGGTCAGCGACCTGGTCAAAACGGGTGTTCCGATATTCGGCATCTGCCTGGGCCACCAGATTCTAGGGCAGGCATTTGGTGGAAAGACTTTCAAACTCAAGTTCGGCCACCGCGGCGGCAACCAGCCGGTGAAGGACCTCGAGACGGGCAAGGTTGAAATTACCTCGCAGAATCACGGCTTCGCGGTGGATGCCGATTCACTGCCCTCGGATGTTGCGGTGAACCGCATCAACCTGAACGATCGCACCGTCGAAGGCATGCGGCACAAGAAGAAGCCGATTTTTTGCGTGCAATATCATCCCGAGGCATCGCCGGGACCGCATGATTCAACCCCGTTGTTTGACGAATTCCGGGAATTGATCGAAAAGCAGTAAGGCAACAGCGCGGGGCACATTGCGTGTTTTTTCGGGTAACTGCGCATTGAAATTGCGGAAAAGTGCGGTATTTTATTAATAGCAACCATGCACACGGAGAAACCGGTTGACTTGAACACGTTCGTGAAGATAATCAGCCGCACACAGTAACCCCTATGGCACGACTTGTCCTGCTCAGTGAAGGTTACACCGGGCGTACCTACGAACTCAAAGTAGAGAAAACCACGGTGGGGCGCGTTGAAGACAACGCGTTTCAAATCCCCGACGCATCGGTTTCCAGCCACCACGCCGAGATCATCTTGAAGGGCAGCGATGTTCTGGTTCGTGACTTGAACTCGACGAACGGCAGTTTCATCAATGGCGAACCCATTACCGAGGCCGTGGTCAAGCCGGGGCAAATCCTGCGCCTCGGCCACATCGACATGCGGCTCGAGATCGGAACAGCGGAGCCGCCTTCCGGCAAAAAAGTTCAAGACCGCACGCAGGTCATCAGCAAAGGCGTCAAACTGGACGAGTTGACGGAGAACAAGGGCGGCGCGTTCAAGCCGGACACATCGCCGTTTTTCAAGAAGAAGTCCAACAAGGCGCGCAATGTCTTCATCATCATCGGCGTCGTGCTCGGCATTGTGATTGTTGGCGCCTTGGTGATGGCCTTCGTCGCGAAATAACCTCGCGGCGCTAACCCGCTTTCAACCAGGCGGCGATTTCCTTTGCCGCGTAGGTGATGATGATGTCCGCCCCCGCGCGGCGCATGGCCAGGTGGCTTTCCAGCATCACATCGCGCTCGCTGATCCAGCCGTTGGCCGCCGCCGCCTTCACCATGGAATACTCCGCGCTGACCGCGTAGGCCGCCGTGGGATAATGAAACTGTTGTTTCACGCGATAGATGATGTCCAGGCACGCCAGCGCGGGTTTTACCATCACGATGTCCGCGCCTTCCTGGATGTCCAACGCCACCTCGCGCAACGCTTCCTCGGCGTTGGGCGAAGCCATCTGGTAACTGCGCCGGTCGCCGAATTGCGGCGCGGATTCGGCCGCCTCGCGAAACGGACCGTAAAAGGCGGAGGCGAACTTTGCCGCGTAAGACATGATGGGGGTGTTGCCGAAACCGGAGGCGTCCAGCGATTCACGAATTGCCCGCACCCGGCCATCCATCATGTCGCTGGGGGCGACGATGTCGGCGCCGGCTTCGGCATGGCTGACGGCCGTCTGCGCGAGCAGCTTGAGCGTGGGGTCATTGAGGATTTCCCACTCGTTGCGCTGCTTGTGAACGATGCCGCAATGCCCGTGGCTCATGTATTCGCACAGGCACACGTCGGTAACGACCAGCAGTCCGGGCAGTTCCTTCTTCAGCGCGCGCACCGTTTCCTGGACGATGCCGTTCTTCGCATAAGCGCCTGAGGCTTTCTCATCCTTCTTGTCCGGCAAGCCAAACAACAGCACGGCCGAAATGCCCGCTTGCCGTGCGGACTCGGCTTCTTTCAGCACTTCGTCGATGGACAACTGAAAGACGCCGGGCATGGCGGACACCGGTTGGCGCACCTTTTTGCCTGGGCGCGCGAAGAAGGGCAGGATCAACTGGTCGGCGCTGAGGCGCGTTTCCTGAACGAGCTTGCGCAACGCGGGCGTCTGGCGCAGGCGGCGCGGGCGGTAGGCGGGGAATTGTCCTGAGGAACTCATGGTCAGTTGGCCCAGAAATCGATGACGAACACATCCTCCAGCAACGGACCGACGATCTTGCCGAAGGCCTTGTGCTCGGGATGGGGTAGGTAATCGTTGCGGGACTTTTCATCCTTGAAGCTCAGGATGTAGCAATGCGTGAAGCCCTTGGCCTTGCCTTCGGGGCTGTTGTCGGTGCCGTGTTCGAAGGCGATGATGCCGGGGATTTTGTCCTTCAACGCGCGGAACTCCTTCTCCATGGCCTTGATTTGTTCGGGGGTGACGCCGCTCTTGAACTTGAAGGCGACGACGTGCTGGAGCTTCCTTTGCGCTTTGTCGGCCGCCGGGGCGTTTCCGGCGATGCCCAGCAAAGCGAGGCAGGCGATGAGGGTGAACAGGCCTTTCATAAATAATAAATTGTTTGATGAAAGGGTAGGGCGGCGGCGTCTGACTGACAAGGGCGATTGCCGTTTTTTCGGTGGCGTTCGCCCCCGGCTTTGGGTATGTATCGCGAAACCAATTCCCGGATACACATGAAAATGAACCGTCGTGATTTGCTGCGCACCGGCTGCGCGGCTGCCCTTGGCCTTGGCCTCAGCCCGTGGACCTGGGCTGCCCCCGCCAAAGGCCCGAAGCGCCGAATTCTGTTTTTCTCCAAATCATCGGGGTTCGAGCATTCCGTCATCAAGCGCGTGGCCGGCAAGCCGAGCTTTGCCGAGCAGGTGCTGGCGGAGATCGGGCCGAAGTACAACTTCGAATTCGAATTCAGCAAGGACGGCAGCCTCTTCACGAAGGATTACCTGGCCAAGTTCGACGCCTATTTCTTCTACACGACGCTCGATTTGACCACGGTGGGCACCGACAAGAACCCGGCGATGTCGCGCGAGGGCAAGGCGGCGTTTCTGGACGCCATCAAGAATGGCAAGGGTTTCATCGGCTCGCACAGCGCGTCGGACACGTTCCACACGGAGCCGGATCCGGCGGACAAATCGGCGCGCTACCAGCACAACGGTGACAAATCGGATCCATACATCCTGATGCTCGGTGGCGAGTTCATCAAACACGGGCCGCAGCAAGTGGCGACCATGCGTGTGGTGGACAAGAAATTCCCCGGCTGCGAAAAGCTGGAAGACAAATTCGCGCTGAACGAGGAGTGGTATTCCCTCAAGGAATTCCAGAAGAACCTGCACGTGTTGATGGTGCAGGAGACCGAGGGAATGAAGGGCGAGGAATACCAACGCGGGCCGTATCCGGCGACATGGGCGCGGATGCATGGCAAAGGCCGTGTGTTCTACACCTCGATGGGGCATCGCGAGGATGTGTGGACCAATCCGCTGTTCCAGGATGTGCTGATGGGCGGCATTTCCTGGGCGGTTCGCAATGTCGATGCGGATGTGACGCCGAACTTGGAAAAGGCCACGCCGCGTCATCATGAACTGCCGCCGCCGACTCCGGCGAAACCGGCCAAGGCTGCCAAGGCGAAAAGTTGATTCATGAGTTTTTCCCGACCACCCGTTGTGTTGCATGCGCTGGCGAGTTTCGTTGCCGGGATCGCGGCGCTGTTTGTGGGCGGGCCGGTCATGGGAGCGGCGGCCATTGTGTTTGGCGTGCTGGGGTTGAACTTGATCGCGAAGTTCGACGGCAGCGTGCGCGGCAAAGGTCTCGCGTGGGCGGGAATCGTTGCGGGCGTGGCCGCGATTCTCAGCCAGTTGATCCCGCTGGATTCAGGCCAGCCGGGCGCGCAAGCGAGTTGGGTTTTTCAGTGGGCGTTTTAAACGCTCTAATTCTTCAACCATTCCAGATCGACGCGCCGGATGCGCAATCGGTTGAGCCTTCCCACCTTTGAATCGCCGGCGCAGTAAGCCAGGAGAACGGCGTTGTCCTTGGTGAATTCAATCGCCGTGTAGCAATACCAGCCATCCGGGTCATCTTCGAGCAGCTTGCGCACGGGCCAGGTCTTGCCGCCGTCTTTGGAAATGGCGGCGACCAGCGGCGTGCGTTTGCCGGCGGGGTAGGGGAACTGGCCGGAATGATCGTTGTAAAGCGCGAGGAGGTCGGCTGAGCCGGGCAGGCGCTCGATGCTGGCGGGCGACACGGGAGATTTCATGGCGGTCGGTTCAGGCGCGCTCCAGGTCTTTCCGCCGTCTTTTGAGGTAAAACCATATTGCGTGCCCAGGTCGGTGCGCGCCCAACTGAACAACGTGCCGTCGGCAAGTTCCACCACGCCTGGCTCCTGCAAGCCGCTGCGCGTGGCCGCGGGAAGCGCCCACCAGGAATCCGATTCGCTCCAGGTTTTGCCTTCGTCATCGGAGTAATACCAAACATCGATGGCCCGCGCGTCGAACGAGCGGCTGCTTTTGGGATCTGAAAGGCGCGACCGATGAAACGCCAACGGCATGATGAGCCGTCCGGTGGACGTCTGAATCACACGGTCGTTGTTCAACACAAAGTAACCGGGCGCCTGGACAACGAGCTTCGCCTCGGACCATGTTTGCGCTTCGTCGGTTGAAAATCGGATGTACGGCCGGCAATCGAGCCAACTGTTTTTGATGAGATAGAACAACGCGATGTTCCCGCTCTTCAAGCGCAACAGCGACACGCTCATCACATTTTCCTCGCCCGCGTTTTCAATGACGACTTTCGGCTGGCTCCACGTGCGCCCGGAGTCGTCGGATGCGATGGAAACGATGCGTGCCGGGCTGTTGTCGCGCGCCCCGCCGTAAAACTGCGTGTAATAAAACAGGATTTGCCCCGATTTGAGCGTGACGAACGAGCCCTCAGAATTGCGCGGATGTTCCTTGTCCGGATCAAGATTCAGGACGACGCGGTTTTCGGCGGCGAGGGCAGGCCGGGCGAACGCCATGCACAGGGCCCAAACCGCAAAGTATCGTGTGAACATGTGCATGGCGTCAGGCGCGCCGGTCAACTGGCCGGCACGCGGTTGATGGTGTTGAAGATTTCCTGTCGCAACTGGTTGCCGTCCGCGCTGTCGATGTTGTAGCGGATGCGCATTTGCATGACCGGCTTCACATCCGGGATTTCGATGAACACGGTTTTCTTGTCGGTCGAAAGCTTGACGGATTTCACTTCCACATCCTCGCCGCGGAAGGTGGCCTGGCCTTTGTCGCCAAGCACTTTGTCCGGATCTTCAGCGGAGTAGAGCTTGGAGCCGTAATCGCGGGTCCAATGATAATTCCACTGGTCCACCGCGTAGTTCTGCGCATCGGCGGCCGTCGCCGGATCCAGTGGCGCGGTGAAGGTGATTTCAACGCCGTTCTTTTTCACATGGAGTTCCTTCGGCATTTGCACGGGCTTGCCGGTGTAACGAACGCGCTGGAACGCGCCCTCCCGCGCGCCGCTGGATTGCCACACGCGCAGGCCGGCGAGATACAACTGGCCGTCAAACGGGCTGAACTTGCCGCGCATGATGCCCGTGTCGAAGTTCAACGGGAAACGCACGACGCCGCCCTGCACCTGGCCGTTGACCTCTTCATACATCACCTTGAACAGCGTGCATTTGCCGTAGGACGTGTGCAGCATGTCGCCCTTGAACGGGCCCCACTTGTCGCTCGTCACCCACGTTTGCCCGCCGCTGGAGTTGTCGATCTGATGCGGCAACCAGAAGATGGGTTTGTCGTAATCGGTCGGAGTTTCCTTCGCGTGCGCGGTGAACACGTGCCCGTAAAAGCCGCCGGGCTTCACGAGATTCACGCGCGACGTCGGCACCCAGTTGCCTTCGTTGTCCGCCGAAGTAATCTGATCTGCCGGCCCCACACCGAGGCCGTTGGGCGCGCGATGGCCGGTGGCGACGATATCGAGCTTCGAGCCGTCCTTGCTCACGCGCATCAGGCAGCCGTGATGCGGAATCTGCGCGTCACCCAGGTTGCCGCCTTTGATGAAGTAGAAGTTGCCTTTGCTGTCCGTCTCAAGATTCAGGCAAAACTCGTGATAATGCGACGTGACGGAAACGTCGTTGTTGAAGTTCTCGTAGAAATCCGCTTCGTCATCCTTGTTCAAGTCATGCAGGCGCGTAATCTGGTCGCGCCCGAGAACGTACACCCTGTCATCAACAATCTTCAATCCGAGCGGCTGGAATAAACCGGTGGCGTAACGCTTCCATGCCAGGTTCTCCAGCTTTGCGTCAACGCCGGAAACAATCCACACATCGCCGCTGACGGAGCAAATCGCCACGCGACCGTCCTTGAAGAAATCCAGTCCGCTGCACCGGATCCACGACTTCCACGGATTGTCCTCCGGCACAGTGATGGTATCGACCACGTAGGGGCCGTCGCCCGTGCCGAGCTTGCCCTTGGTAGTCACGGGCGTGGTCCAGCGCGCGGGGCCGCCTTTCGTCAACGCCTTCGGACTGGCAATTTTGGTCGCTGCTTTGGCCGCCGCTTCAAACTTCGCCGTGTCCGCCTTGGGCCCGTGCCACAGCGCAATCTTGAACGTGGTCTCCTTCGACTTGGGCAGCTTGAGATGCAGGCGCCCCTCTGGCGTGATATCCCAGGCGCCCTTGGAGCTGCCGATGAGCGCCGCGCCCGTGGCCTCGTCACCTTGCGTCAACAGCGCCACGTTGCCATTGACCGTGCCCTGCGCCTTGTCCACCTGAAGCACCACGAGCGCGTTCTCGCTGGGGGTCGCCTCCATTTGAATGGTGCGCGTGAGCAACGTGACGCCGCCGGCCGTTTCCACACCGGGCAGTTCCAGCACGCCGCAGTTGCCGACCGTATAGGAAAGCACCACCTGATCGCCGTTCAGGTAAAGACCGCGCCAATGCGCCCAATCGCGCGGCATGGGACCGTATTGCTGGCCGTTGCCATTGAAGCGCGGACGCGGGTCTTCGAATTTCCCACCCTTGGCCCAGCCAGGACCCGTGGGAACCGCAAACACGGTTTCGCCCACGACTTCGGGAAATCCTTCCAAGCCGTCGCGCCGGAACGGCAGCTTGATGAATCCGCCCGTCCAACCATGGACCATGCGGACGCGCTCGGTGTCGAACGCCATCGCCGCTTCATTATCTTTGCCGAGCTGGATGGAAATGGTCTTTTGCGAGAGCGGACGGCCGGGGTTTTGAGAATTCAGATAGCCGGAGAAGAACGGCCCGAGGTCCATGGAATCCCACTTGGTGGTCGTGATGGCGGGCGGCCTGGCGCTGCGTTTCGCCTCCTTTTTATTGTTCGATTGGGCGGGCGCAGAGTGGGTGAGCGACGTCGCGAGGCAGGCGACCACGGCGAGTTTCAACATTTTGCAGAACAACGAGTTGGTCATGATGGCGTTCTTTCAGATAACGATTCGCCCGGATTCCGGCGCAACAACACGGGAAAGGCGCGAGTTTCATGGCCATTTTGGACGCGAATGGCAACCGAAAATTCAGGATTTGGCCGCAAACGCGGTGCTGTTTGGCTTGCGCCAGCGGCCGCGGATGCATAACTTAATGACGATTGGTGGTCCGTCCGCGAATCGCAATCTCAGTTGTATGAGCGTGCTGCAAGTATTGTATCTGGAGGATGACGCGAACGATGCCCTCTTGCTGAGGCACGCGCTGAAATCGGGCGGGTTGGACGCGGAGGTCGGCTGGGTTTCCAATGCCCGTGAGTTCGCGGCTGCCCTTGAGCGCGGTGGGGTGGATGTGGTGCTCGCGGATAACAGCCTTCCGGGGTTCGACGGTCTGGCCGCCTTGCGCACCCTTCGCTCGAAGTGGCCGCACGTCCCGTGCATCTGTCTGTCCGGCGCGCTGGAGCCGAAAATGATGGCCTTGGCCAGGGAAGCGGGGATTGTTGAATTTGTCCTCAAGGATGATTTATCAAAATTGCCGGCGGTCATCCGGCGCGTTTTAACGATGACTGATTTGAAGCAGCACACCACACAGTTGAGCAGTCAGGACCGTGCCATGGCGCGGCTGGTGCAGGCCGTGCAGGAGTTGTCGCTGGCGCGTTCGCTGGACGCGGTGATGGCGGTGGTGCGGCGCGCGGCGCGGGAATTGACCGGAGCGGATGGCGCAACGTTCGTGTTGCGCGATGGCAGTAAATGCCATTACGCCGATGAGGATGCCATCGCGCCCTTGTGGAAGGGCAAACGCTTCCCGATGTCGGCGTGCATCAGCGGTTGGGCGATGCTCAACCGCCAGGCCGCCGTCATCGAAGACATTTACGCCGATGCGCGCATCCCGGCGGATGCCTATCGGCCGACGTTCGTGAAAAGTCTGGCCATGGTGCCCATTCGTGTGGCGGACCCCATTGGCGCGATTGGCAACTACTGGGCCCACCGCCACCAACCGACGCAGGCCGAGGTTGAATTGCTTCAAGCGCTGGCCAACACCACCGCCGTGGCGATGGAGAATGTCCAGATTTACGCCGACCTCGAACACCGTGTGGCCGACCGCACGCTGCAACTGGAAGCGGCGAACCAGGAATTGGAAGCCTTCTCCTACTCGGTGGCGCACGATCTGCGCGCCCCGTTGCGCGCGATCAATGGCTTCAGCGAAATGATGGAGGAAGAATGCGCCGCGAACCTCGACGCCGCGGGGGCCGAATACCTGAAGCGCATCCGCGGCGAAGCGCGGCGCATGGGAGTGTTGATTGATGACTTGTTGAAATTGTCACGGCTGGCCCGGGCCGAGATGAACCGCGAGAAAATCGACTTGAGCGAAATGGCGCGGCACTTCGGTTCCACCTTGCAGGCTGCGGCCAGGGACCGCCGCGTGGACTTCCAGGTGCAGGACGGTCTGGTGGCGGAAGGAGATCCCGTTCTGGTGGGTGTGGTCCTGGAAAACCTGCTTTCCAACGCCTGGAAATACAGTTCAAAACGCGACGTTGCGCGGGTCGAATTCGGGGCGCAGGTGCAGGCGGATGGCTCAACTGCTTATTACGTGCGGGACAATGGCGCGGGGTTCGACATGAATTACGTTCATAAACTGTTCACGCCGTTCCAGCGGCTTCACCGGCAGGATGAGTTTCCCGGGCATGGCATCGGGCTGGCCACGGTGGCGCGCATCATCCATCGCCACGGCGGAAAGCTTCGGGCCGAAGGCGAGGTGGACAAGGGGGCGGCGTTTTATTTCACACTTTGCCCGCCGCCCACCCAGTGACTCGCGCGTTGAAATCAATCATCGCGCTGCTGGTCGGGTCGCTTCACTTCTCGGTCGCAGACGCTGCCATCACGCACATCGCGGCGGGGGCGGATGAACTGATGTTCACGCTTGGCGCCGGGGAAGCCAGCCTCGTCGAGCTGATGCCGCACCAAACGCTCCGTGACATCGGGCGCGGCCGCATCGTGGCCGTGAGTGAACGCGGGCAGAAGGCAATCATGATTCCGCGCAGGGACGGTGGTCGCGACCGCATCTATTCAGGATTTGTCGCCGTGACAAACGCGCAACCGAGCAGCCAGATTCGTTACGTCGAAGAATTTCGCGGTGTGTCCAGGGACAACACGCCGTATCCGGTCGCAGCGAGCAAGAAGGGATTGCAGGTGCAAATGGTGGATGACGCGCTGGCATTGGGCATCAAACACGCGGCGCTCAATTTCAACCTGGCGACGCTTATCCGCGCCAGACCCGGCCCCGACACACTCACGTGGCGCATGGATGGACAGGATTATTTCTTCGCCCGGAGTTATCTCGACGCGTTGCCGGTGAAGCGACTTTCCGATGCCGGCGTCATTGTTAATCTCATTGTTCTCTATTACACGGGCGGCAACTCCGAGGCCGACCATTTCATGGTGCATCCGAAGTTCTCGCCCGATGCGCCCAATCGTCTCACCGCCTTCAACACGGCGACGGATGAGGGGCTGCGTCACTTCAAGGCGTGCCTGGAGTTCCTCGCGGATTATTACTCGCGGCCAGACTCCGCCAATGGCCGCGTCTGGGGCTACATCATTGGCAACGAAGTCAACGCCCATTGGGAATGGTACAATCTGGGCCACGCCACCGCGGATGAAGTAGTGGATGATTACCTGCGCGCCGTGCGCCTTGCGAATACGGCGGTTCGCCAGAGCTCCGCGCATGCGCGCGTGTATCTTTCGCTCACGCACTTCTGGAATGAAGTCATGCAGAAGAACCCGGCGCGTTACTGTGAAGGCAAACGTTTGATTGATGAGTTCAACCGGCGCGCAAAGCAGGGCGGCGATTTCGACTGGCACCTTGCGTATCATCCTTACCCCGAGAATTTGTTCGAGCCGCGCACCTGGCTGGACAAACAGCCCGCGCACAACGCCGACACGCCGAAGATCACGTTCAAGAATCTCGAGGTGTTGCATGATTACTTCAAGCGTCAGGAAATGCTTTTCCGCGGTCAGCCCCGGCGGATCATCCTGTCGGAACAAGGTTTTCATTGTTCGAACATACTCGATGGCGATGTCTGGCAGGCGGCTGGCTATTGCTACGCGTATCGGAAAGCCGCGAGCCTTGATGGAATCGACGCGTTCATTCTGCATCGGCACGTGGACCACAGTGGGGAAGGTGGGCTCAATCTTGGACTCTGGACGCGCAAACCGGACAGCATCAGCACACCCGAAAAACCCCGGCGCATCTACGACGTTTTCAAAGCCGCGGACACGCCGGATTGGGAGAAGTCATTTCAGTTCGCGTTGCCCGTCATCGGAATCACCAATTGGAGCCAGGTCGTGAAATGATTGGCTGGCTCAGTGTTCGTCCCGCTTGAACTTTTCAAACGCCCGTTGAGCCACGCGCGTGCGGCGCCGGCGCTCCAGATACCCGTGGCGCGTGTGCGCCTGTTCGAGGAACTCCAGTTCGCGGCGCAGCTTCAGATAATTGTTGTAACGCTCCTGCGTGATCTCACCCGATTCCACGGCGGCCAGCACGGCGCATTTCTTCTCCACCGTGTGGCTGCAATTGCGGAAGTGACAGCGTGTTCCCACTTCCTCGATGTCTGTGAACGTCCCTTGCACACCCTCATCCGCCAGCCACATCTGGAACTCGCGCATGCCCGGCGTGTCGATGACCAGACCGCCGTTGGGCAGAATGATCATCTCGCGCCAGGTCGTCATGTGCCGGCCTTTGGCATCGCTCTCGCGCACCTCCGCCGTCGCCTGCACTTCATCGCCATAGAGCGCATTGATCAAACTGGACTTGCCCACGCCCGACGCGCCGACGAAGACCACTGTTGTTCCCGGCTTGATGAACCGTTGCAATTCCTCAATGCCTTCGCCCAATTTCGCACTGGCCGCGACCACCGGCGCGTCGCCAGCCGCGCCGCGCGCATCGTCGAGGCGTTGGGCCAGATTTGGGCAGAGGTCCGTTTTGTTGAGCACCACCACCGGTTGAGCGCCGCCTTCGTGCACCATGATCAAGTGCCGCTCCACCAGGCGCGGATTGTACTCGCGGTCCAGCGGTTGGACGATGAACACGAGATCGATGTTCGCCACGAGCATTTGCTCCTCCACTTCGCGCCCGGGCAGCTTGCGGGAAAGTTTCGTCTTGCGCGGGAGCACGTGATGGATGACGCCCTTGTCTTCGTTCGGCAATGGAGTCAACGCCACCCAATCACCAACCTTCGGAAGCGCCGCGGTGGATTCGGCGTTGTGCAATACCTTGCCGGCCACTTGCGCGGTGAGATGTCCCTGCGATGTCAGGGCGATGTAATGGTGCTTGTCTTCGACCGCGACGCGCCCCGGCGCGAGTCCCTTCTCATGAAACGGCGAGAACCTGGCTTCCCACTCGGAATCCCAACCCAGTTTCTCAAGTTTCATGACGCGTCACTGATGTCCAAAACTGGCATCCCGCGACTCTACCGAGCCCGTGAAAGAACTCAATGTTTAGTCGTACCGATTCCGTTGAAAACGACGGGGGCGCGGGCTTTAGCCCGCCTCAATGTGGTTTGTTCGATTGCACTTGAAATCGGTTCAAGCTCGCTGAGTAGTTCGGGGACTGAAGCGACGTAAACGCCGCGCTCCGCGTTTTGGTTCACTCCTCCTTGCCATTCGGGCGCCGGGCGCTTTACGTTTCGCCGACATGCCATCCGTCACTATCAAAGGCCCGTTGGGCAATCTCGAAGGGCGCTATCACGCCGCGGAAAGTCCGACAGCGCCCGTCGCGCTCGTGCTGCATCCGAATCCGCAATTCGGCGGCTCGATGAACAACATGGTCGTTTACACGATGTTTACGACGTTTGTCGATTGCGGCTTCAGCGCGTTGCGCTTCAACTATCGGGGCGTGGGGCGCAGCGAGGGGCAGTTCTCGGCGGATGGCGGGGAAGTGGAAGACGCGGTGGAGCCGTTGGATTGGTTGCAGGCGCAATTTCCCAATGCTTCGGCGAAATGGGTCGGCGGGTTTTCGTATGGCGCGATGATTGCGCTGAAATTGTTGGCGAAACGGAAGGAATTCGCTGGTTTCATCGCCGTCTCGCCGCCGGCAAAGAAGTACGACTTCACATTTCTCGATGCCGATGTTGCGCCGGGGTTGTTCCTGCATGGAGAGGCGGACACATTGATTCCGCCCGAGGGCACGGTCGAACTGGTCGAACGGTTGCGCAGCGGCGGCGCAGCCGTGGAGTATATTGGCATACCGGCGGCGGGCCATTTCTTCGACAATCAACAGGAAGAACTGACGAATGCGATGCGTGCGTATCTGGCGAAGCGTGGCTTCGAGAAGGCGAGGTAGGGTGCCGGTTATTTCACGTACAACACCGTCTCCAGATCGCGCACCAGAAAGCTCATGTCCTGGTAACGCTGCGTGGGCTCGTTCTCCAGACACTTGAGGATGATTTTCTCCAGCGCGGCGGGAATGTCGGCGTTGTGTTCGCGCGGGGAGAGGAACGAATTGCGCGTGGTCTGAAGGCGCAGCACCTCGGGGCCCGTTTCGGCGGGGAACGGTTTCTTGTAAGTGAGCAGTTCGTATGCGGCGACACCATACGCGAACATGTCTGCGCGATGATCGAACGGTTTGCGCGCCAGTTGCTCGGGCGCCATGTAAGCCGGCGTGCCCGGGATGTTCGACATCTTCACCGGCTTGCCCTCGATGGGCAGGGAGAGATCGAAGTCAATCAACCGCACGTTGCCGTTGCGCGTGACGAGGACATTCTCCGGCTTGAAATCCAGGTGCATGAACCCGCGGTCGTGCATGTGCATCAGCGCGATGGCGGAATCGATCAAGATGTTGCCGATGAATTCGGACAACAAATCGTCCTTGCGATTGTAAAGCTCCTTGAGGTTCGCGCTCTCGAGGTATTCGGTCACCACGTATGGCAGGCCGCGGACCGACCCGTGATCGACGTAGCGGATGATGAATTCGTGCGGCTGGA
>JBFMBT010000073.1:0-23750 GCA_040754875.1 Verrucomicrobiota bacterium
TCACGGCGTGGTGCAATGCGACGGCTACAGCGCCTACCCGGCCTTTGCCGGACGTCGCCCGCACGTCGAACTGGCCGGCTGCTGGGCCCATGCGCGCCGGAAGTTCCACGAAGCCCTGGAACAAACCCCGGGCCGGGCCGGCTGGGTGATGCGCCAGCTCCAGCACCTCTACCGCATCGAAGCCCGCCTGAGAGAAAAGCGGGCCGGCCCCACACTGCGCCAGGCGGTGCGCGCTCACCAGAGCCGACCGATCCTGGAGCGGGTGAAACAGGCCCTGCTGCGCTTCAAAGCCAGCGGACGGCATTTGCCGCAGAGCCTGCTGGGCGAGGCCATCGATTACACCCTGGGCCAATGGACGGCGCTGGAAGTCTTCTTGAAAGATGGTCGGGTGGAGATCGACAACAATCTGGTCGAAAACGCCATTCGCCCCACGGCCCTGGGCAAGAAGAACTGGCTGTTCATGGGCGAAGCCGGCGCGGGCCAGCGCGGAGCCATCATTTACACGCTGATCGAGAGTTGCCGCCGCCGGGGCATGGATCCTTACGCCTACCTGCGCGAGCTGCTCACGCGCTTGCCCACGATGACCAATCATCAGATCCCGGAAGTCACGCCGGAGAAGTGGGCCAAGGCTTCCCGAAAATCACCCCCCGCAAAATCATAACGATCCATAAACGTCATAGCATAACTCTATGACGCTTTGGGAAAATCTACGACCGCCTCGTCAAGAGGCACCCGGCGTGACGCTTACGTTCATTGTTCAGAGTTCCCGGTTCAGTGACGGCATCAATGACGCGGTGGAGTATCAGATTGGTACCAACCCGACCAAGGCGGACACCGATTACGACGGGCGCACCGGAGACGGGTCACCCATTAGGGCGCGCGGTCAAGCGACAAAAAGTTGTTATTCCCAATTTTTCTTTCTCGGGCTGCGCCCACTGCGGCGGACTGACTTTTGCGGCTGCCATTCGCCATTCGCAATTCGGAATTCGGAAGGGGTGGAGGTCTCACGAACATGGTGGACGCCGTGGGGACGACGCGCTACAGTTACACTACCATCGGCCAGTTGCTGACCGAAGATGGCCCGTGGGCGGACGACACCGTGACCTACAGTTACCACACGAACGGCTTACGCAAGAGCCTAAGCTTGGCGCAGCCCAACAAGTGGGCTTGGGAGCAGACCTACGCCTACGACACGGGCAACCGTCTCGACGCCATCACCAGCCCGGCGGGGACTTTCGATTATCACTATGCCGCCTCTCAACCCTCAACTCTCGTCACCAAGCTCTCTCTTCCTGGAGGCAGCTACATCACCAACTCGTATGATTCCGTGTCACGGATGCTCTCGACCGCGTTGAAGAACAGCACCAATGGAACACTCAATTCCCATGCCTACGTTTACAACGTCGGCGGGCAACGGACCAAGCAGACGTTTACGCCGGGAAATTACGTGGACTACACGTACGACGACATTGGGCAGTTGAAAACGGCGATTGGGAAGGAATCTGGCGGGGGTTCCCGTCTAAACGAGCAATTCGGGTATGCTTACGACACTGCGCATAACTTGAATTACCGGACGAACAATGCCTTGGTGCAAACGTTCAATGTGGATGCGGTAAACCAGTTGGTGTCGGTGGGGCGGTCGGGGTTGTTCACCGTGTCGGGGTTGGCCGGAGCGGGTGCCACCAATGTGACCGTCAATTCGCAGACGGCCAGTCTCTACACGGACTTGACCTTCGCCAAAGATGGCTTTTCACTGGCGGACGGAACAAACACCTTTACGGCCATCGCGCAAAGCAGTTCCGGGGCTTCGGCCACCAATGAGATTTCCGCCTATCTTCCGGCCACCGCCAGTTACCAGTACGACAGCAACGGCAACTTAGTTTCCGATGGGCGGAGGGCCTTTGCCTATGACGATGAGAATCAGTTGACCAGCGTGCTGGTGACCAACGCGTGGAAGAGCGAATTTGTTTACGACGGCAAAATGCGCCGGCGCGTGCGCAAGGAGTACACTTGGACCGGCAGCGCCTGGTTGCAAACGAATGAAGTGCGATATGTGTATGATGGCAACCTAGCGATTCAGGAACGGGATGATGGGAACGCGCCGGACGTAACGTACTCGCGCGGGCGGGACTTGAGCGGAAGCTTGGAGGACGCGGGGGGCATCGGTGGTTTGCTCGCCCACTCTCAACACTCGATTCTCAACGCTCAACCAACCGCCAGCCACGCCTACTACCACGCGGATGGCAGCGGCAACATTTCGACCTTAATAAATTTCCAACAAATTTTAATCGCACGCTATTATTATGATGTTTATGGAAACGCAATTGCAAGAGGCGGTACTTTAGTGGATTTTGGTCGGTATGGGTTTTCCAGCAAAGAATACCATATGTTGTCGACGCTGACCTACTATGGGTATCGTTTTTACGATGCAAACATCCACCGATGGCTTACTAAGGATCCATTAGAAGATTCGGGGGCGCGACTATTGCAAAGAACTGGCACGAAGAATCCCGATTTCGAAAATGTATATCGATTTGTTCACAATGACCCAGTAAATTGGGTCGATCCGTTTGGGCTTCAATGGATGGATCCAAGCAAACCGCCCCCGTGGGTGCAACCGCCTCAACCACCTGTCCCCACCCCGGCTCCCGGCAGTTGTACGACTGTCTGGGCTTGCACTTTCGTTGGCCCGCCTGTAGTAACCACAGTTTGCGGAGTAAGCCACGTGACTTGTGTCTATAGTTGCACATTTCTAAAAGACTGGCCAACAGCGTGTTCAACCTTTACTCCTGGCGTTACCACAATGACGCATTCGGATGCCTTCGTTACAACAGCAGCGGTACCAACATGTTCTGCTTCACAGATTGTGTTACAGGAGTTTCCACCGCCTGTTGCCACAAAGCCGCCATGGTTCTGGCCATTCTAAAAAACACGTGAAAAAAACAATATCACGCAAAAGGTTGATAGGGTTCGGCATATGTATCGTTTTACTTGCCTCACTGGTTGCCATAATGGTTGAACTTAATAAGGCGAAATCGAATGCCAGAGCTCATATAACATTTGTTAGGTTGCAGATGTACGCGAATGCATTCAACAAATACCACACCATGTTCGGATCTTGGCCGTCGACTGTCGCGGAGCTTACGAACAACCAGAGCGCAATTGTGTTCGTAGCAGAGCCGCGTGGATTCACCGATGCGTGGGGGAGACCAATGCATTTCCGGCCATATTCCGCAACAGCCGGGCATGGGATACTATTGAGCTTTGGCCGCGATGGAAGGGAAGGAGGCGTGGGGCTAGACGCAGACATTGTGTTCTATTTTCCGCATGGTGAATCACGTTTGCCGTCGCGTCCCTAAAACAGTCAGCAGTAATTGTCGCCCTCGACGACGACGGCGTAAGACGGGTCAGTTCTTGATATGCGCATATTTCCGGTCGCGGCGCGGCCTCTGACAACGACGGCGACGGGATCAATCATGAGACGGGTCAGTTCTTGATATCCGCATATTGCCGCCGCGGCACAACCTCCGACAACGACGGCGACGGGATCAATGACGGAGGGAATTCCCTGAACAAGTTGGACCATTGAACCCCGACGTTTCTGTCGCCCCTCCGGGGCTTGCGGGTCGTCGGGGATGCTGACCCAGCGATAAATCGCTGGGCTATTGTCGGGCGTCCCTGAAGCGCCGTGAGCGGCGCGCTCCGGCGGAACAGAGGCGCCGGATAATGCGCGGGCTCCGGCATTTGCGGCGGTGAAGCGGCATAAATGCCGCGCGCCGTTTGCGATGCGCCAAAACAAAACGCCTCTTCCTGCCAGGCACAGGAAGAGGCGGTGCTCATCAAGGCCGCCGCGTGTGGCGGCGCGCCAAGGAAGATGTGTTATTTGGACAGTTCGACCTTCGAGGCCGTGACTTCCAGTTTGCCATCGACCTTCTTGCAAACGCCGGTGGCGACGACCTGCCTGGATTCCTTGCAGATGTTGCTGTGGAATTTTTTGCTGACGTCGTTTTGCGCCAGGTAATAGGTGGTGGTCTTGCCGTTCTTCTCGACCTGGACGACGTTCTGGCAGGTTTTGGATTCACCGAGGACGCATTTGGCGCATTTGCCTTCGCCCTTGATGGTGATTTCCTTCTGGCCGCTCTCGGCGAGGGCGGCGCGGTTGAGTCCGAGCAACAGACCGGCGGCAGCCAGTCCGGCAATGAGCTTGCGTTTCATTTCGTGGGTGTTTGGGGTTGTGCCGCGCGCCGGTCCGGGTGCATCCGGAACTGGCGCGGCCCGCGGTGAATGCGTGAACCCGCATCGGCGCGGGTTTTGATGGAAAGCAGCGGATTCACTTTGGTTTGAGCGCACAATAATCCGGCGTGTGGCCGCAGCTTTGCATTAATTGTCCGAATGCAACTTTTTCTTGCCCCTTGCGTTGCGCCGGGGAAACTCCGCGCAAAAATTGGCATCGTTGTGCCAGAAAAAGGTCACTTTGACCGGTTGCGGTGACGTCATCGTTGTCGGCAGGCATCTAAAATGCTAAAACATGGTAGAACACGGCTTGGGGCCTGCCTGGCAACCCGGCGGCTCCCCGGCCCGCGAACACCGCATCAACCTCGGCGCCATCAGGTTTCTGGCAGCGCGGGCAAGCAGGTGTCCAAAAGGCCCGCGGACACCGTGCCGATGGATTCATGATGAATGGGAACCATTCCAATGGGTTGCGACGAACGCGAAGCATGAACGCGTCCGGCGCGCCAGCGGTGGTTCAACCGGCCCGAAACAGGACACCGGCTGTCGCCGAAATGGACGCTCCGGAGCGGTTGCACTGAAAAACTATGCACTGGTTTGACCTGACCTCGATCCAGCGGAAGCTGGTCTGGATCATCATGGGCACGACGTGCGCCGCGCTGTTGCTGGCGTCCGCCGGCTTCCTGCTCAATGACGTCAGTTCGTTCCGCAATTCCGTGGTGGAAGCGGTGGAGCGCCGGGCCCGGGTCGTGGGCAACGCCAGTCGCGCCGCGATGATCGCGGACAACAAGCAACTGGTCCAGATCGCACTGGTCGCCGCGCAGGAGGACCCGCGCGCAGTCGCCATCGTTGTGTACCGGCCGGATGGGAGCGTGTTCGCCAAATATGTCCGCAGCGACCGGCAGGCGGCCTACCAACCGCCGGCGCCCGCGCCCGATGGCCACCGGTTTGTGGACGGCGATCTCATCGTTCATCATCGCATTGTTTTCGACGGCAAGCATGCCGGGGACGTGGTGGTGCAAGTGGACATGAGCATGATCCGCGAACGGTTCGCGCGCAACGGCGGCATCGCGGCCGGCGTGGTGGTCGGCACGGTGATGATGGCCTTCCTGCTTTCCACCGCGCTGCAACGGCGTGTCTCGGGCCCCATTCTGCGGCTGACCGGCCTCGCGCGGGAGGTGGGCGCCACGCGCAATTATTCGTTGCGCGCGCCCAAGCAGGGCGCGGACGAACTGGGCCAGTTGACCGACGGCTTCAACAGCATGCTCGACCAGATCCAGGCGCGTGACGCGGCGTTGCAACAAGCGCACGATGACCTCGAGCAACGCGTCGTCCAGCGCACGGCCGAGTTGTCCAAGGCCAACGAACTGCTCACCCGCGAAATTGGCGAGCGCAAAGAGGCCGAAAGCCGGACCGCGGCGTTCTCGACACTGGGCCAGAAATTGAGCGCGGCCAACACGCCCGAGGAAGCGGGCCGGCTGATTGCGGACGTCGCGCAGGAATTGCTTGGCTGGGACGCATGCAGCCTGGCGTTGTACTCGGGCAAACAATCGCAGGTATTGCCGTTGATCGCGGTGGACACCGTCGAGGGCCGGCGAGTGGATGTGCCGCCGCCGTCGTACACGCCCACGCCGATGATGCTGCGCGTGAAGGAGCAGGGCGCGCAATTGATCCTCCGCCAGCACGCCACGGATGGCTCGGAAGGTTTGATGCCGTTTGGCAATACCGCGCGCCGTTCGGCGTCGCTGTTGTTTGTGCCCATCCACAACAACGGCGTGTTCATCGGCGCGTTTTCCATCCAAAGCTACGCGCCACAGGCGTATGACGGCGATGACCTGAACACATTGCAGGCACTGGCGGACCATTGCGCCGGCGCGCTGGAGCGTCTGGACGCCGAGCGCCGGTTGCACCTGTCCGAAGAACGGTTTGCCAAGGCGTTTCGCACCAGCCCCATTGCCATCGGCATGGTGTCGGCCACCGAATGGCGGTTTGTGGATGTGAACGACGCGTTTCTGCGGCTCTTTGAATACCGGCGCGAGGACATGCTGGGCCGCACGCCGCTGGAACTGGGTTTATGGTTGCAGCCGGGCGATTTCGACAAGCTGCGCCATCTGCTCGAACGCCACCAGCACGTGCGCGACCTTGACAGCCGCTTTCGCGGCAAATCCGGCACGGTGCACAACACGCTGCTATCCGTCGAATCCATTGAGTCCAGCGATGATCGGTGCCTGCTGTTGACCGTGTATGATGTGACCGAGCGCCTGGACCTGGAGGCGCAGTTGCGCCAGTCCCAAAAGATGGAAGCCGTGGGCCAACTGGCCGCCGGTGTGGCGCATGACTTCAACAACATCCTCACGGTGATCCAGGGCCACGCGTCACTCCTGCGCGAGGCCGGCCTGACGGCGCATGAAGTCGTGGATTCGTCGCGCCAGATTGGGGACGCGGCCGAGCGCGCGGCCAACCTGACGCGCCAGTTGCTCGCGTTCAGCCGCAAGCAGATCATGCAGCCCAAGGTGCTCGACCTGAACACCGTGGTGGGCAACGCCTACAAAATGCTGCATCGCCTGCTGGGCGAAGACGTTTCGCTCCAGTGCGCCTACGGTCCGCATCTGCCCGCGGTGCTGGCGGATGAAGCGATGCTGGGCCAGGTAATCCTCAACCTGGCCGTCAACGCGCGCGACGCCATGCCGCGCGGCGGCATCCTCACCATCAGCACCGATGCCGTGGACGTCACCGAAGGGACCGCCACACAGCACACCGAGGCGCGGCCCGGCCGGTTTGTGCGCCTGAGCGTGCATGACACCGGTTGCGGGATGGATTCCGCCATCATGGCGCACATCTTCGAGCCGTTCTTCACCACCAAGGAAGTGGGCAAAGGCACAGGCCTGGGCCTGGCCACGGTCTATGGCATCGTCAAGCAGCACCAAGGATGGATCGAGGTATCCAGCGTGGTGGGAAAGGGTTCGACCTTTCGCATCCTGTTGCCGGTGGCGCCGGAAAAGGAAAAGCCCGCGCGTCCGGAGAACGCGGACGGCGCTGCGTTGCATGGCGCGGGAACGATCCTGGTGGCGGAAGACGAGCCTGCGCTCTGCCTGCTGGTCTGCACCACGCTGCGGCGCGCCGGCTATACCGTGCACGCGGCGGCTTCCGGCGTCGAAGCGCTGAAGGTCTGGCACGGACAAAGGGGGTGCTTTGACCTGTTGCTCACGGACATGGTCATGCCCGGCGGCGTGTCCGGGCGCGATCTGGCCGTGCAACTGCTGGCGGAAAAGCCCGCCTTGAAAGTGATCTATACCAGCGGCTACAGCATGGAACTGGTCGAAGCGGATTTCGCGCTCGAAGATGGCGTGAACTTCCTGCAAAAACCGTATCAACCCGCCAGCCTGCTCCGCGTCGTGCGCGAACAACTGCGGGAACGGGATGGCACCGTTTAAGATGTAACAAAAAGTCCCCCGGAGAGGGTTTTGTTGTTTCCGCTCTACAGGGTGGCTGGTGGCATCGACGCAACGACGTAATGGGGTTCAGAGACTCACGTCGCTCTGCCCAGCCACTTGAACACGGCGGCTTCCACGTCCGCCAATTGGGCGGGGTTCAGCACGCCAAGCTTGCGGATGGCGCGGACGGTCGGGTAAGTGGCGATACTCTGCGTTACAAACGCGCCGTCTTTGAGAAATGGGGCTTGAACCTTGATTTCAAATTGCGAACCACGAAGCGTCGTACTGTGAAAAACGACTGTCACCACCGAGCGGTCGGTGTCGGCAAAAGGCACGCTCATGACGAGAACGGGCCGGACTTTTTCGACCATGCCGCAGTCGAACAGCCAGACTTCGCCCCGTTCAGGAACCACGCTCCTCCTCGTTGTGCAGCGCGGCCATTTGATCTCCCGCCGCAGCGGCAACCTCATCGGACAACGGCCCGGAATCCCACGGCGGCAGGTGGTGGATGACCTCCATCACGAACTCCTGCTTTTCTTCAACGGGCAGCGCTTCGAACTCGGAGAGCAGTTTTGCTGTGGCCGTACTCATAAGGAGAATTTACGCAGTAGCGCCGGAATTGTCAGGCGCAAAGTTCATTTCTCAACCACGCGTCCCAGCATCCGGTTCAACGAATCGCTCGTCTGATAAATCAGCGCCTCCGGATAATGTTGGTACGGGTGGAAATACTCGAACGTCACGTAGCCGCGATACCCTGCCTGGTCCAGTGACTCCATCACCGCGGGCCAGTTCGTCGTGCCATCCAACAGCGGCCGGAACGTCTCCAGCGAATAATCCGTTCCCTTCTTGGTGAATTCCTTGAAGTGAATGTTCTGCGTGCGCTTGCCGAGAATCGGAATCCAATGCTCCGCGTGCTGGAACATGCTGATGTTGCCCGTGTCGAAATGCACGCGCACGTGTTCGCTGCCGAAGCCGTCCACAAACTGGTTCATCTCCATCGGCGTCATCAGGTAGCCGTTGAAGAAAATGTTTTCAATGTTCAGAAACACCTTCAGCTTCGCCGCGGATTTTTCCAGTTTGCCCACCGCTTCCTTCGCGCGCCGGTCGCACACGTCATTGGGCACCGGCTCGTGGTCGGTGCGCCACGGGATATGGACCGCGCCGGGCACCACCAGCACGTTCTGCACGCCCAGGTCGTGCGCCGCCTGCGCGATCTTGCCGGCCAGCTCGATGCCGCGCTCGCGCTTTTGCGCGTCGTTGCTCGTGAGCGGATAGGGCCAAAACAGGAACGAACACAACCCGCTGATGGCAATCCCGATGGAGTCCGCCAGCTTGCGGATCGCCTGGTATTCCTTCGTGCCGGATTTGGGCGACAGGTCGTTGTCGAGGTCGTAGTTCAATTCGATGCCATCGAACCCGGCGTCCTTGGCGAGCTGCAAACATTCGCGCAATGTCATGCGCTCGGGATACGGGAACGCCCAGAGGTTGATGGATTTTTTGAATGGGTAACGTTTCGGCGACGCCCGCCGCGGGTCCGCCTTGGGCGCGGGCGCGGCGGTGAGGGACGGCGCGGCAAACGCGGCCGCCCCCAGCGCGGCCAGGGTGGATTGGATGGCGGCGCGGCGGGAAATGATGGGTTGGTCCGGACAGAAAGGGCCAGGGTTCATGGTGCGGTTTTAGCGCCGAGCCACGCGGCATTCAAGCGGATTGACACCCGCCCGGCGATGCGGGAAGCGCCCGCACCGCCAGCCCGCAGGGCGCCACGCTCCACCGCCCTCCGACACGAGGCGGCGAAATCCTTCGCTCAGCTCATTGATCGCCACGGCGCACAGGAACAGGTCGGTGAAATAGCCCGCGCCAAACCACAACGCCACCAATCCACCCGCGTCAAACGCGCGTCCATCCGTCGCGAGCATCACCAGGCTGCCCAGCGCCAGCATCACCAGCCACGGCATCACCATGACCAGGAGAAACGTCTGCGTGAACCCACGGTGCGCTCTGGGTGCCGCCGTGGTGCGCCACAAGCCCACCCACGCCAGCGCGTACACATCCGCCAGGAACAACGCCATCCCTCCAAACAACGCCGGCGCCAGATCATTCATGCCCATCGCGCTGTGCGGCGCGTTCAAACCAAGGCACATCAGCGCCACATCGATCACCAGCACCAGTGTCACCGGCGCCAGAAACTGCCGCCTCACCGCCGCAAGCTGGCTGCGGATGATGCTCCCCGCGGGGCAGGGCGTCATCAGCAGCAATTCCAGCGCACCATTGCGTTTGTCTTCGTCCACGCGCCGGCAGATTTCCGTCGCCACCCACACTTTCACCAGCACATGCAGCGTGAACGACGTGAACAACACCGCCTCCGCGCTCCGCCAGTACGTTTGGAGCGCAACCCAGCCCAACATCCACACGCCCGCCGCCAACCCCCCATAAATCATCAGCGCGCCATAAGAATAACGCCGCCGCCGCGATAACCATTGCAACGGCTCGCTGTCCAGCCAGCGCCGCCGTTCCTCGCGATTGACTGCGGCGGTCCCTTGGTTCCAATTCCGCCAGCGTTGTCTCCAGCCATCATCCTTGGGCGCCCCCGCTCGTTCCTGCCAGGCAAACGGCAACCGCCAACTGGCCGCCACGATCGCGCCCCACGCCACCGCTTGTTGCGTCCACACCGAATACCAGAACGCCTCCGCGCCGTTCGCGGAAAACGCGTCCTTCGCCGCGTATAGCGTGAAGCCCGGGCTCAGCCACATCCACGGCGCCACGGTCGCCGGGTTGAGCGCCGCGCCCAGTTGCACCGTCGTCCACGGTCCCGCCGCCAGCAGCAGATTCACCAGCAACGTCACACCCGTCGCGCGGATGCCTTCCCGGCTGAACGCCGAGACCATGATCCCCAGCGCGAGCGAGAAAAACAGCGTGTTCAACAACGCCACCGCCGTGCGCCCGAATTCGCCGCCCGTCACCCCGCCCAGCAAGAGCGCCAGCGCCATGATCGGAAAAATCCCCAGCAACCCATAGACCGCGTCCATCGAGCGCGCCACAAACTTGCCCGCAACGATGTCGTAGCCGCGCAGGTCCGTCAGGAACAGTAACCCGAGCGTTTCCTCCCGTTTCTCGCGACTCAAGCAATCCGCCGTCAGAAAAGCCCCGCTCAACAAGCACAAGACGAACGCCACAGCCGTAAGCAGGAAGAACAGCGCCCGCCCCGTGTCGCTCGGCACAATCACGCCGCGAAAACTCGGCGTCAGCACCCCGAACCCCACCACGATCGCCAGCAGGCTCACGCCAAAGCGCGCCCAATACGTGCGCGCCCGCCGCGCCGCCTGCCGCAACTCCAGCTCAATGATGGGATGCAGACTCACTTATCTTTCGGCTCGTCCTCCTCCTCGGTTCAGATCGTCCATCATGACCGCACCTTCACCCACCTTCCCCGGTTTCTCAACGGCGGATTCCATGAGCTTTGACGGTCACTGATTGCTCCCTCTTCCCAATCTGTGGTTTTTCTGAATCTGTGGGGAACTTCACTCCGCTTCCATCAACACGACCTTCAACATCAGCGCAAACGCCACCAGCGATACAAACCCGCCCAGTGCCGCCAGCGCCAGCCCGCAGTGCAGATACCGGTTCGCCGCGTTCCACTCCCCGCCCGCTTCCAGCCGCGCCCGCTGATAATCTATCAAGGCCAGCACGACGAACGGTATTCCCAGCACCGGCAAGAATGACAGCCAGCCATACACATAACACCGCAACGACGTCTCCAGTACCAGCACCTTGTTCATAAAAAACCCTCCCTCTCCCGGGCGAAAGGGCGAACCCCATTCGCGCAGCCTGACTCATCACTGAACACTGGATATTGGTTACGGAACACTCTTTCGCCCTTCGGCTTTTTCCAACTGTTTCTTTTCCACCAGCCGCAGCTCCTGCCGCAACTGCGCCGTCGTCCGGCTGTTGGCCACGGCCAGCACCGCCATCAACGCCACCAACGCCAGCGCAAACAACGCCGCCAGCCCGCGTTGCCTTCGCCTGCCCCGTCCTGTCATCATTAATTTCATTTTCCCGCCACCGCGCAAAAGCTGAACAACGGCCGCACCCGCGACCGTTCCTTGCTTTCCAGTTCCAGTTCCCACCGCCACGCCGTCACCGACGTCCGCGTGTCCTTCGCAAACACCGCGCGGCGCACGCCCGAGAGCGCCAGTTCGCGCCGGTTCTCCGGCGCCGCGGTGCGCCACACATCGCCCGCCTCGAAGACATACGCCACCTCGCCCGCCGCGTGACGCAACACCAGCCGCGCGCCCTCCGTATCATCCACGAGCAACGGCGCCACCTGCGAGCGGCGCACATCCTCGCGCCAGCGCTCGCCCGCGTGCACCGCGCGCGCGATGTCATCCGCGTTGCGCCGCAACTGCCGCGTGGCCTTCAGCAATTCCAGGAACGCCCCGGACGCCAGGCCGATGATCACCAGAAACACCCCCGCATACACCAGGCATTCAATCAACATGATGCCGCGCACGCGTTTCGTTTGCCCCGCAATTCTCATCGCCGGCCCTCCAGCGAAAACTCGCGCGCGACCGGGCCGCCCTTGCCGCGCTTCGCCGGCACCCACTCCAGCCGCACCGATTTCGCCCCGCGCGTCAGTTGAAATCTCCCCGCCGGCAGATTCTTCGCCGCCTCCGCCCGCACGCGATACTCATGGGCGCCTTCGCCAAACGCCCGCCATTCACCGGCGGCCAGAATCTCCATTTCGCCGTCCACGATTTCCATCGCCACCGCCCGATGGTATTCCGTGCGCACCGCGTTCTGGTCCCGCACAATCGACACGCCCAACGGCATCGCCGCGATCATCAAAATCGCAATCGCGATCACCAAGTCCGTCACCATTGCCCCGCATTCCGCCCTCCTCATCCTCCTCCTCACCCTCGAAGGATCGATAGTAAAGAAGTCAGGCTTCGCGAATGGGGGCTCGCCCTCACCCTGACCCTCTCCCCCAGGAGAGGGAAGGCGAAGCGGAGCGGATGGAATTTTCGCAGGCCCGTTGAAGAATGCAGTCCTGGGTAGCTCGATAATCAGAGCCTCGTCACCTCGGCTGCTACGAGGCTCGTGGGCAGATGGCGCGGGGCCAGAACCTTGACGATCGGCGCGTCCAACAGCGCAGATATGGTTCTCCCTCTCCTTGGGGAGAGGGCCGGGGTGAGGGAGAGCCCCACTCGTGCAGCCTGACTTTCGAATTTCCTTCATCATCAATCTTTCACTCTTCGCCACTGAATACTGAACACTGATTACTCAAAATGCGCCCTCACCACAGCACCGCCTCGTTCACCAACTGTATCAGCGGCATGAACAAACAAATCACCACCATCCCCACCATTGCTCCGTTCGCCAGGATCAGCGCCGTCGAGGCCGTCTGCGTGACCGATTGCTCGTCCCGGAACGCCCGTGCCTCCAGCGATTCCTGCCAGCCCGCCAGCGCGGTCTGGAACGTGCTCTTGCCGTGCGCCGCGTTTTCCAGCCGCCAATGGAATTCCCCCGCGTCGTCCAGGTGCATCAACGCTTGCGCCAGCTTCGCGCCGCTCTGCAGTTCCCCGACCGCGCGCGCGGCCCGCTTCTGAATGATCGGATTGGCCGTCGCCTCCGCCGCCAGTTGCACCGCCTTTTCCTCGGTCAACCCTGCATCCAAAAAAATCGCCAGCGCCGCCGAGAAATCCCGTTGCGTGCGCTTCCGTTGCCACGGTGACGAGTAGGACAGCCAGTGCGCCAGGCGCGGGTGAACCGACGCCACCGCCTCCACCACGCGCGGACCGCCCACATAGACAAACATCCCGCCCAACACCAGCAGGCTGAGCAACAATTGCGCCGCGATCAAATACGCTTGGTTGGCCAGCAGAAAGTTCACTGGTTCCGCCGGGCTCTCCAGCATGTCGCGGTAAATAGCCCGGTACTTCGGCAGAACCCAGACCGAGAGCGTCACCAGCACATTGCACATCACCGGCGTGGTCACAAAGCCCAGCATCGTCAGGTATTGCTGCGCCTTGCGGATTTGCGAATGACCGTCCGCCAGCAACCGCTGGCACGCCGGCACCACCTGCGCCAGCTTGCCGCATTGCAGTCCCGCCTGGAGCAACGCCGCCGCCGGCGGTGGCAGCAGCCGCGGCACTCTTTGCAGCGCCTGCGCCAGCGTCGCCCCCTGCTCCAGGTGCGCCGCCAGCAAATGGAACCGCACCCCCACCGAACGCTCGCGCGTCGCTGCAATTGCCATCACCGTCCGCTCCGCGCTTTGCCCGTTCTTCAACCCCGTCTCCAGCAAATCCAGAAACAATCGCGCCCGCTCGCGCCGCCGCATCGGCAGGCTGATCAGAAAATAGACGATGTAGAACAAGACGCCGCAAATCCCCAGCATCAGCGCCAGCCGCCACAACACGGCCCAGAGGAATCCCCCCACCCACACCACGCCCAACGTGTCTGGCAGTTCAATCATGCGCGCTCATCCTCCCAGCATGTCCATGAACCGCACCAGTCCTTGAAAGATCGCCGCCGTCTGGCTGATCACCAGTGCCCCCAGGAACAGAATCGCAATCGGCAGCGCGCCATACAGGAACAATTCACTCCGGTAAACTGCCCTTCGATAATAAATATCCGCCGCGCGCGTGAAGCCTTCCGCCAGGTTTTCCCCGCCGCTGGCCGCCAGCCATACGAACAGCGGCGGAAACACCTGCGCGCCTGCCGCCAGGTCGCCGACCTTCGCGTGACCCGCCGCCAGCCGTTCCTGCCACACGGCCAGTTCCGCGCCCGCCGGCGTTTCCCGCTCCATCTGCCGCACCAGTTCGAGCGAATCCTTCAGCGTGTTGCCGCCGCGCAACAACAGGCTCACGGTCGAGGCCACGTTGCTCAGGCTCGCCTCCTTGAACGCCGGCAGCCGCCACCGCAACGCCTGCCGGTACTGCGGCACCGCCAGCGCCACGATTCCCACCAGCAACCCCGCCCCAAACAATCCCGGCGCCAGCCACAAGCCCGCGCGCACCCCCATCAGCCATTGTTCATCCGCAATGCCCGCGTCCCCTGGCAACGCCCCCGCCAGCGCCCCCAGGCCATACGAAAAAAACAGCGTCAACAGCAGGCACACCACCAGCACAATGGTCGGATACACGAGGATTCCCTTCAGCCGCGTCCCCAACGAATGCGCCCGCGTGTAATAATCCGCCACCGCAATCAACACGCCCGGCAGGTCGCCGCTTTGTACGCCCGCGCGGACCATGCTCACGTAGAAGGCTGGCAGCTCGCGCGCCGCCAGCGCGTCCTTCAGCGGCACGCCCTTGGCCAGGTCCGCCTCCAGCCGTTCCAGTTCGGTGCGCAAAGCTCCCCGCCGCATGCTTGCGCACAATTGCTTCAAGCCGCCTTCCAGGGGTATGCCCGATTTGAGCATCCCCGCCAGTTGCTGGTTTACAAACGCAAATTCTTCCCAGTTCAAAGTATCCTCCGCAGTTCCGCTTCATTGGACAGCCCCGCCTGGCAAAGCTCACGCGCCGCTGTTTCCAGCGCCTGTTCGGGTTGCACCGCCGCCGCGCCGCGCGCGCGCACCTCCTGCCGCAACACGTCATTCATTCGCACCCACTCGGCCACCGGCAGACGGCCGCGATACCCCGTTTGCAGACACGCCGCGCAGCCGCTTCCCCGGCACTCCCCGCACAACCGCCGCATCAAGCGTTGGTTCAACACCAGTTCCAAGCCCGACACCACCGCGTAATGGTCCGGGCACATCACCAGCAGTCGTTCGAGCACGCCCTTGCAAGAACCCGCATGCAGCGTCGAAATCACCAAATGTCCCGTCAACACCGCGCGCACGGCGAGATTCGCCGTCTCTTCGTCGCGAATCTCCCCGATCACCAGCGCCTGCGGGTCCTGCCGCAACAAATGCCGCGCCGCCATCGCGAAATTCAGCCCGCGCGCCTCGTTCACCTCCGTTTGCATCACGCCCGGCACGATTTGTTCCACCGGATCTTCCACCGTGATGATGTGCCTACCGCCTTGCGCCGCCAGCGCCCGCAGACACGCATAAATGGTCGTCGTCTTCCCGCTGCCCGCCGGCCCCGTCAGGAGAAGCATGCCCGACGTCCGTTGCAGAAAGCGTTCCACCTCCTCGCGCGCCGCCGTGGGCAAATCCAGTTCCTCCAGCGTCCTCACCGCCACCGTGAACAGCCGCAGCACAATCTTCTCACCCGTCACCGTCGGATACGTCGAGACGCGGATATCCGTCGGCGCGCCAATCTCCGCCTTGTCGATGCGCCCGTCCTGCGGCAGCGATTCCTGATAGGTCTTGAGTTTGGCCAGATACTTGATGCGCCCGAACACCCGCTCCGCGATGTCCGCCGGCAGCGGCGTCGCCGGCGTCATCAACCCATCCAGCCGGAACGCCACCTGCGCGCCCTGCCCCGACATCTGCAAATGAATATCGCTCGCGCCGGCCTTTACGGCGCGCTGCACCAGTTCTTCCACCACGCTTGCTGCTTGGTTCTCTGAACCCATAACCGCATGGATGACACCACACCGTTTTCATTTAGACCATCCCGAACCATCCTCCTCACGCCTCTGTCGCCGCCGTCGTCCTTGTCCTCGTCCTCGATCCCCAATCAACGAATCATCAGACCCGGAGGGGCGACAGAACTCCCAACGATTCGCGAGGCCAACGACCGTCCCCACGCGTTGCTGTTCACGTGACTTAAGCTCTCCCCGTCACGCCACAATCCGCATCTGCACCGAATCCACTATCTGTTCCCCCGCCGATATCGAGCTGATGACGACCACCGTGTTGTCCGGATGCAACAAGCCCTTCGCCTTCAACGCCGCGATCGCCGGGTCAATCGTCTTCTCCGGTGTCGCGTGGTCGAACGGCATCACCAGCGGCGTCACGCCCCACAACAGCGTCAGCGCATCCGCCGTCGCATGCGACTCGCAAATCGCGAACACCGGCGAATGCCGCGGGCGCATCCAGGCTGCGTAACGCGCCATGTGCCCGCGGATGGTGAACAACAAAATCGCGTTCGCGCGCAATTCATCCGCCATCACCACCGCACTCTTCACCAGCTTCTGCCGCGGGCTGGTGAACTCCGCGCGGTCCTGGTAATTGGCGCCGCCGCTGCGCTCGATGCGCCGGGCGATGCGGTCGAACACCTCGATGCATTTCAACGGATACTTCCCCACCGTCGTCTCGCCGCTGAGCATGATGGCGTCCGATTGCTCGAACACGGCGTTGGCCACGTCGGTGATTTCCGCGCGCGTCGGCAGCGGATTCTCAATCATGCTCTCGAGCATGTGCGTCGCCACGATGACCGGCTTGCCCACGCGCAGGCACGTCTTCACCGCCTTGCGCTGGATGATGGGCAGTTCCTCGTAGGGGCACTCGATGCCCAGGTCGCCGCGCGCCACCATGATGGCGTCCGCCTCGTTGATGATGCTGTTCAAGTTCTTGACCGCTTGCTGGTCCTCGATTTTCGCGACGATGAGCGGCCGATGTTTCGAATGCTCCACCACCGCCTTGAGCTGCAAAATATCCTTCGCCTCGCGCACGAACGACAGCGCGATGAAATCCACGCCCACTTCGAGCCCCACCGCCACATCCGCCAGGTCCTTCGCCGTCAACGCGGGCAGGCTCACCTTCACGCCCGGCAGGTTGATGTGCCGCCGGCTGCCCAACTTGCCCGGCGTGAGCACCTCGCACTCCACCTTGTTGGCGTGCTTGGCCAGCACCTTCATGTGAATCTCGCCGTTGTCCACCAGCACCACGTCGCCCACGCTGATGTCGTTGACAAAGTTTTCGTAATTCACATCCACCGAGTGCAGTTCCTCGCTCTGCTCCCCGCGCACCGTCAATGTGAACAACTGCCCCGGCTGCAAATCCAGCGGCACCGGCAAATCCCCCGTGCGGATGGCTGGCCCCTGCGTGTCCATGAGGATGCCCACATACGTGTGGCGCGCCTTGGCGGCGTCCCGGATGTCCCTGACCACGCGCCGAATCCAGTCATGCGGCGCGTGCGACATGTTGAGCCGGATGACGTTGACGCCCGCGTCGATGAGCTGGCCGATCATTTCCGGCGAATCGGTGGCCGGCCCGAGAGTCGCGACGATTTTTGTTTTGCGCATGCCCATAAATCCTGGCGCGCTGACCTTAGGTCAAGTCCCTGGAATTAACAGCAAGAATTCGGCCGAGAAGCCCAAAGTTCCCCAAAGTTCCGGGTTCAAGGTTCAAAGTTTTGAATTTGGCGTTCCCCGCATTTCGTGGAGAACGGGGGATGAGGACGCAACTTCGAACTCTGAACTCTGAACTTGGAACCTTGAATCTGCCCTTGAAATGGGCTTGCTATTTGGCCGGTAGGTCGGGAAATTGTCCTCTGAATTTTAAATCGCAACGCTTTATGGCTGACATCGCTAACCGTTACCCTGAAAACGTCGGCGGCAAGTTCTACGTGGACAACCAGTGCATCGACTGCGACCTGTGCCGCGAGACCGCGCCGGACAACTTCACCCGCAACGACGACGGCGGCTACTCCTACGTCAAGAAACAGCCCGAAACCCCCGAGGAAGAGGCGCAATGCAAGGAAGCCATGGAAGGCTGCCCCGTTGAAGCCATCGGCAACAACGGCGAAGGCTGATTCGCCCAACCCACTTTGAACCCGCGGACACTCTCCGCGGGTTTTTTTGTTCCCCTGGCCGTGCGCGCGGCGCATCAACAAACGCTCGTCCCGGTTACTTTGCCCGCTTCATCGTCACCTGCAATTCCCTCACCTCCCCCGTCCCGGCGGGCACCGACCAGTTTCTTCCCACGTGCGTGCGCAGCCACGCCACAAACGAGGCGCGCCCATTCTTTGCGGGAATGAAACACTCGAACTCCCCTTTCTCATTCGCGCGCGCCGTGAGCGTCTTGTTGTGGTCCAGGTAAATCCCCACCCACGGCACCGGCTTGCCATCCGCCACATCCACGCAATATCCCTGGATGCGCACCGCGTTGGTCCGGGCCAGCAATGGCACGAACTCCGCCGTCACCGTGTGATTGGTCAGCATGGCCCGCCCCATCAACGGCGCGAAATCCTTCGACCGCACCAGCACCTCCGCCCGATACGACCCGCCCGTTGGTGGGGCAAAGCCGGCCTCGAACGAGTTGCCCTTGAGCGTCACCGCCGTTTTGCCGCGCACCTCGCCCACGTCGTTCGCCGGGCTGGTGAGCTGATAAAACGTCGCTTCGATGGATTCGACCGCGTCGGGCGCGAGTTCCGCGGGCAACGTGCCCGTCACCACGAATGATTTTCCAGCGGGCGCGGGAGGCCCTTTGGCAGCCGCCTTGGCCTCGATGCTCCGGTTAATCTGTTCGCGCTGCAATTTCCCGCGCGCTTCCTCGCGCTTCTGGAACAGCAGAATCGCGCCCAACACCGCCGCCGCCACCAACACCATCGTCACATACACGATCGTCACGGGACTGAACGGTTTCCTGGCCGGCGCCGGAGTTGCGGGCGCGGCCGCAGCCGGAGCCGGGGTCGCCGGTGCGACTGCGGGAATCGCCGGCGTTCCTGGCAACGTCAGTTTCGTTTTGCACTTCGGACACTCGATCTCGCGCCCGGCATCCTTGTCGTCAAACGCGATGTGCTGGTTGCATTTCGTGCAGGAGAATTTGCTCATGCTGCGTCACACCATCGGTTTTAGTCATCCACGCGAATCGTCCAGATTCCCTGATGCGCCGAAACGTGTTGTCCCGCCTTCCCATTCGGTCCCACCGTCTCTTCGGGAAACAACGACTCCACATGTCCGTCCGCCAGCAGGTAGTTGAAGCGCCCGCCGTGCAGCAAATCCGGCGCGATGCCGTTGGTTTCACAATGATCGAGCGTGCGCGTGATGAAGGACCTCGATCCGTTGGCCGCGATGTTGTGCGAACTGATCTGCTCGGTCACCAACATGATGTTTTTGGGCATCAACAGCATGCTCATGGTGACCGCCGCCTGCTGGTTGGTTGCCCCATGGTTGTAAATGCGCTCAGCCGGCGGCCTGTCGCCTTTCGCGCCAAACGTCCACCACAGGCCCGCGCCGGTGGCGTTGTCAAACTTCGGCGGCCAGTTCTGCGGCAGCATGTCATGCCGCGTCATCGAGTAACTGCGGCGTTTGAGCTGATATTTCTCCGCCCACGAAGCCGGCGCCAGCGTATCCGTGGGACAATGCAACGCCTCCGGCACCGGCGCCACATTCACCCGGATGCCGTTCTTCGGCGGTGGTTCGGGCTTGGGTGTTCCCAGCCGCGCGCCCAGCAACGTGTCCCAACTGGTCTGCCGCTCATTCGTATATAAAATATAGGCGTAAGGGAGTTTTCCGGCGTTTTCCCTGGAATAAATCGCCATCGCCTCGCCAATTTTTTTCATGTTCGCCACGCAGCTCGAGGCCTGGCCTTTCACGCGGGACTTGCTTAGAAATGGAACCAGCATCACCCCCAGCAGCGCGGTCGCGGCCAGCACCACCACCAGTTCGATGCGCGAAAAACCGCGCGCCCGAACTATTCGCTTAGATGAAAACACACCCATGGAACCCGGCACAAAAAAGCACACCCACCACTGACTGTCAATGAAGGCGGTGTAAAAAAGATGTAAAAGTGGAATAACTTTTTCCGCGAAACAGGTTGAGAAACCGGCCTTGGCGAACTAGAATGTGAACGATCAATCACCGATTTAACAAGGATTGGATCCATAATAATTATGGTTTTGGCAACGCGCTCCAACTCTCGCACTCAGCAGGCCTTCACCTTGGTGGAAATGTTGGTGGTCATCGCCATTCTCGCCATCCTCGCCTCCCTGCTCCTGCCCGCGCTGGCCCGCGCCAAGGACAAGGGCCGCCAGGCCTTTTGCCAGAACAGCCTCCGGCAGGTCGGCCTCGCCTTTCAACTCTATCATGGCGATTACGACGACCAATTTCCCGCGCCCGGCTCCAAGCAGCGCTACGGCCCGCAGCCGGAGGATTGGATCTGGTGGCAATACGGTCGCGGCGTCTCCAACAGTTCGATTGCGAAATTCGTTTCCGGCTTTAATCCCAAGCTCTTCACCTGCCCGAGCGACCGCGAGGCCCAGGATTTGCAGGCGCAAGGCTCCATCACCAACGAGCCTTATCGCTATAGCTACGCCCTCACCAGTTATGATTTGCAGGGCGAACAGAACCTCGGCATGTCCACCATCATCACCCAGGACCGCAAGATCTATCCCTTCCGCGCCCGCTCCGTCATTCGTCCCAGCGCCAAGCTGATGCTCGTCGAGGAAGACCGCGCCACCATCGATGACCCGCGCTGGGTTCCGCATGGACGCGTGCCCAACCTCGTCAGCCCACGCCACGCCAAAAAGGGCAACGTCGTCTTCGCCGACGGCCATTTGGAAATTGTGACGCAGGATTTCGGACTCAACCCCACCAACTCGCAACCGGCGCTGTAGCATGTTTCTTCTTCAGCGCATGAAGGGTGGACGATGACAATACCCCCAACGGAACAAGCGGTTTATCACTATTTCCGATTTCCCATTGGCCCGCCCTGCGGTTACACTTCCCCCATGTTGATACGCGCGATGCTGGCTTGGGTGGTGGCGGTGGGGTTGCTCTTCACCGGGTGCAAGGGCGGGCATGATGACCATGATCATGATCACGGCAAGGATGGCGGACACGAAAGGCATCATCATGATCCGCCGCACGGTGGCACGGGCGTCACGCTCGGCGACGAGGATTTCCATCTCGAGTTCCTGCGCGAGGACGACAAGATGACGGCGTGGATTCTGGCGGCGCACATGTCCGGCTTCACGCGGATCAAGGCCGAGTCGTTCGAGGTCACGGCCAAGGTCAACGGCAAGGACGAAGCGCTCGTGTTCAAGGCGGTCGCCAATCCGGCCACCGGCGAGACGGTCGGCAACACGTCGATGTTTCAGGCGCAGGCGGAGTGGCTCAAGTCCGCAACAAACTTTGACGCGGTGGTAAAAGAGATTATCATCAAGGATAAAACGTACAAGGCCGTGCCGTTCAACTTTCCGAAAGGGAATTGAACTTGCGGCGCGGTCGTGACGTCTAACACGTGACAAATGAATGGTCGTGAAAAAGTCGGTTCGATGAAACGCGCGGCGGGGTTGCTCGCCTGCGGGTTGGCGGTGGCGGCAGTTTCTTGCGGCAAGCAGGACAACGCAAACCTGCCCGAGGTGAAGGGCCAGCCCATCGCGTCCGAGGTCAAAGGCGCGCCAATCGATTCGCCGGTGGCCCAGCCCGAGCCCGTCGCCACCGCAAAGTTGTCCGAAACGCCGAAGCCCGCGGTGGAAGTCGCCGCGAGCCCTGCCGCCAGCCAAACCGCGCAGCCGGTCGCCCAAACTGCACCGCCGTCCGGCAGCGGCTCGACAACCGCTGCGCAAGGCGCCGATGATTATTTGAACCTCGGTTTCGACAAACTCGCCTCCTTCAATTACGAGATTCCCGACGAGTCCGGCAGCACCAACAATCCCGCCCCGCCTCAGAAGGACCAGATTCCCAAGAATATCCGCGATTTGAACAATTCGCGCGTGGCGCTCAAGGGCTTCATGTTACCGTTAAAGGTCGAAGGTGGCCTTATCACCGAGTTGCTCATCATGCGCGACCAGTCGATGTGTTGCTATGGTGCCGTCCCGAAAATCAACGAATGGGTCAGCGTCCGCATGACCAGCAAAGGTGTGAAACCGATTATGGATCAGGCGGTTACGATTTACGGCAAACTCAAGGTCGGCGAAATCCGCGAGAACGGTTACCTCGTGGGTATCTACGAAATGGACGGCGAACGCATGTCCGGCCCGCTGGATTTATAATTCCAGCCTTGCATCACGCTTCAGCGCAATCCACTGCAAATCAGCCAGTTGCGGCTTCTATTTCTTCGCGCCTTCTTTGGCGAATTTGATGGCGGTGGTCACGAATTGCGTCGGCTCCTTGGCGAAGCCCGCGTTGTCCGTTTCAATGGCCATGACGCCGTCCCATTTCGCTTTGCGCAACTCGGCGAAGAGTCCTTTGTAATTCGCGTCGCCCGTTCCAACTTCCACATCGATAGGTACTTCCTTGCCGTCGGCCTTTTCGATTTTCTTGTCCTTGAGGTGGATGTCATACACGCGCCCTTCGTATTCGCGGAAGACCTTCGCGGCATCAAACCCGGCGGCCGTAATCCAACCCACGTCGAGACAGACCCCGATGCGTTTGTCGCGCTGGGCGAGGATTTCCCTCACCTTGGCGGGGTCGCCATAGACGGTGCCTTTGCCGTGGTTGTGGATGGCGAGCTTGATGTCGTATTCCTTCACAAGTTCCTCGAGGTTGTCCCACTCGGCCATGTTCTTGGGTTCGACGATGATGAGTTTGCAGCCCATGAACTTGGCGAACTCGAAGAGCACGCGATTCTTCTTCTTGTCGGTGGAAGTGCCGGCCACGCCGATCGTGTAGCAAACGAGGCCGTGCTTGTCCAAGATGTCCTTCTTCTTCTGCAATTCCTCGCGCGGCGCGCCGGGGTTGATGTGGTTGCCGATCATTTCGAGGTGCTTGATCTTGTGCTTCACGGCGAACTCGACGACCTGGTCGAAGGTCATGTTGCGGCACGTCCAGGTCTGGAGGCCGACCTTGGGTTGCCAGTCGGCGGCGGAGGCGGTGAAAGCAATCGCGGCAAACAGCAACGTGGCGGCGAGGCGGGGGGAAAAATGTTTTTTCATGGGCGGCAATTGGTTTTTGACAGGCGGGATTCAATCGGAAAACCAAGGGGCGTCAACGCGAAACGGACGGTGGCGCGTTCGAGAACAGTGATACGAAAGTATCAACGCAATGATACTTCTGCCGGGATGACAGAGGCACGAGCGGCATTCTACGGTGATAAGCACACAACCGCATTTATTCAATGCCCATGCTGGCGTCCGGGCCGCGCGGTTGAATTGCAAAACATGAAACGTCATCTATTGCTTCTCCTGACAGTTGGACTGGTAGGATGCGGCGACAAGGAACCGGCGCCGAAGATTTCATCCGGCGCGGCCCCATCGCCGGCGCCGGCAGCGGCCTTGCCTCCGTTGGACACAGCGGCGCCCGAGCCGTTGCCGCCAG
>JBFMBT010000074.1:0-23741 GCA_040754875.1 Verrucomicrobiota bacterium
GAGCCACTCCGGCGCGCCAAACAACCCAGCGCCTTGATGATTGTTGCTTGAGGCTTCTCTGGAGTTTGAAGTTTTCGTTTTGAGGCTTTTCATCAGTATCTCGTAATCGTTTCGTGCAGGTTCACAATCACCCGGCAGACAGACGTCCAGGCGGCGAGTTCCGCTTCGTCGAGGGCGGGTGGGACGGGGGTTTGGCCGACGCGAACGGCTTTCTTCGTCTCTTCGGCGTCGCGGCGGTAGTGGTCGAGTTGCTGGGCGAGCAGGCGCTTGAGGGATTGTTTCTCGGCGGACTTGGGGCTGCGGGCCAAGGCGCGCTGGAAGGCAAGTTCGAGGCGCTGGTCGTCCGAGCGGCTGGCGGCCAGGAGCGATTGCGCGAAGACGCGCGCGGCTTCGACGAAGCTGGGGTCGTTCAACAGCGTGAGCGCCTGCTGCGGTGTGTTCGAGATATTGCGCAGGCCGGTGCAATCTTCGCGCGACGGCGCGTCAAAGTTCGCGAGCATCGGATGCAGGAAGGTGCGCTGCCAGTGCATATAGAGGCCGCGGCGATACTGACGCTCGTCCTTGTCGGCGATGTAATCGCGGTCCGGGAACTGGAGGCTCTCGTAATAGCCGCCCGGCTGATAGGGCTTCGCGCTGGGCCCGCCGTAATCAAGATTGATGAGGCCCGCGATGGCCAGCGCGTTGTCGCGCACGAACTCGGCTTCGAGCCGGCGCGGGTTTTGCGAGGCGAGCAGGCGGTTGTTCGGGTCGGTTTCCAGCAATTCCTTGCGCAGATTGGACGACTGCCGGTACGCGGCCGACGTGACCATCAGGCGCACCATGTGTTTTAAATTCCATCCGCTCTCGCGAAATTCGACGGCGAGCCAGTCGAGCAATTCGGGATGCGACGGCGGTTCGCCCTGCGCGCCGACGTCCTCGATGCTGTTGCAGATGCCGACGCCGAACAATTGTTTCCACGTGCGATTCATGAGGACGCGCGACGTCAGCGGGTTGTCCGGCGACACAATCCAGCGCGCCAAGTCCAGCCGCGTCTGGCGCCGCTCGTCGGCGGGATTGCGTTGCGGGAGGAACGCCGGGGGCCGCGGGGTGACGACTTCGCCGGATTCATCCTGCCAATTGCCGCGCGGCAGCACCCGCGCGGGGCGAGGCTCCCACGCCACCGTGACAAGCGTCATGGTCTTGCCGTCGCGGCATTGAAGCAATTCTCGATGATACGTCTTGAATGCGGCGAAGGCATCGGCATTCGCGGCGGTGCTGAGCAAATGGATTTTCTCGACGCGCAACCGGTCCGCCGGACCCGGCTGGCTGCGTGATTGAAGAACGCGCGCCAGCACCTCACCCGTGTCCGCCGCCAGCGGGTCCTGGTCCGCAAAGGGCGAAACAGAAATGCGGATGGCGCCAAAAGGATTCGTGTTGAGGCTGACCAACAGCACATCGCCCTCGCCCGCCTGCACCGGGCGGTCGAAGTGCCAGACCGCGCTTTGCGCCTGCGGCAATTTCGCGCCATTGATTTTCCATGCGCCGGCAACGCCGATGACCGACGAGCCGTTGGAGTAACGCTCCTCCTTCTCGGTCGCTTCGGCATGGCGGAACGCGAGCTTGGTTTCCTTGCCGCCCTTGGCCTTCAACGTCGCGGTGAGCGACACCAAGGCCGATGAGCCGTCACGCAGAATGCTGTCCTTGTGCTGTTCGTGCGGGAGCAATTCCAACCGCAGGGCGCTCAACCAGCCGGCGGACACACGCAGTTCAACGCGGTCATTCGTCGTCGTCTTGCCGGAAAACAGCAGCGCTCCGTCCACGAGATTGGTGATGTTCTTCGCCGGCAGGAACGGCGGAGCGGGCTTCGCGTCCTTGGCGGCCGGTTTGGTTTCCTTGGCGTCGCCGAGCTTGGCGTCCGTGTCCCTTTTTGCCTTGGCCTTCGCCTTGCCCTTCTCCGCCGGTTTGTTTTCGGCGAACACCCTGGCTTCGGGCGTGACCCAGCCGGATGGATTCTCTTTCAGGAAGCCGAGACTGGCGTCACGCCACGCGGTGAACGCCGCTTCGGCTTTCGCATCCGCCTTTCGCTTCGATGCGGCTTCGGCCACGAGTTCATCGATGCGCAACTGGAACTTGTCGCGCCGGCCTTTCAAGTACGCGCTGTCCACTTCGATTTCCGGCGGGAACGGATAATCGTTGTTCCAGCCCTTGAGGTCCGGGTTCGGCGTGTAACGGTAATCGCTATAGACGCCCCACTGCTTCACGTCGGAGAAATAAGAGGCCAGCGAATAAAAATCCTTCATCGTGAACGGGTCGAACTTGTGGTCGTGGCACTCGCAGCAACCGAGCGTGGAGCCCAGCCACGCCGTGCCCACGGTGCGCACGCGGTCGGCGGCGTACTTGGCGAGATATTCCTTGGGCTGCGCGCCGCCTTCGCGCGTCATCATGTTCAAACGGTTGAAGCCGGTGGCGATGAGCTGTTCCTGCGTGGGATTGGGGATCAGGTCGCCCGCCAGTTGTTCGATGGTGAACTGGTCGAACGGCTTGTTCTGGTTGAACGATTCAATGACGTAATCGCGATAGGGAAAGATGTTTTGATTCTGGTCGCCGTGATAACCAACGGTATCCGCGTAACGCACCGCATCCAGCCACGGCACGGCCATGCGCTCGCCGTAATGGCGCGACTGGAGCAGGCGCTCGACCTGCTTTTCGTAAGCCTGCGGGTCTTTGTCCGCCACGAAGGCGGCGACTTCCTCGGGCGTGGGCGGCAGACCGGTCAGGTCGAGGCTCAAGCGGCGCAGCAAGGTGCGGCGGTCCGCTTCGGGCGACGGCTTGATTTTCCGTTCCTCCAACGGCTGAAGGATGAAAGCATCGATGGGATTGCGCGTCCATTTGGTGTTTTTGACCAGCGGCTCTTCCGGGCGCTTGGGCGTGATGTAAGCCCAATGCGGTTCATACTTCGCGCCCTCGGCAATCCAGCGGCGGAACAATTCCTTTTGCACGGGCGTGAGCGTCTTGTGCGCCTCCGGCGGCGGCATGAGGTCGTCCGGATTGGTCGTGAAAATGCGGTTGATCAACTCGCTTTCCTCGGGCTTGCCCGGCACGAAAGCTTCCTTGGCCAGCGCGTCCTCCCGCACATCAAGGCGGAGCTTCGCCTTGCGATGGTTCTTGTCCGGCCCGTGGCAGTAGAAGCAGTTGTCGGACAGGATGGGGCGAATATCGCGGTTGAATTCGACGGGCTTCGCCGCCCTGGCGGGGGCGGCGTTGACCGCCGTGGCCAGCGCCAGGAGCAGCAGCGCGAGGGCGCGCGCGTTGCCAGATGTCGGTCGCAAAGGACTCATGTGAATAGGCACAATATCAATACTATTCCATACCGGCACAAGCGCGTTTCACGCCATAGAGATTTGTGCCAAATGAAATGTAAAATCCTGCCTTCGCGGCCCTGGGCGCTTCGCGGATCTTGGCGAAGAATAGGCGATTGTTGGTTCGGAGTTCGGAGCGCGAGGTTGAACTTTGAAATTCCCTTGAAGCTTCACGTCACCACCTTCTCATACACCTTCCGGATGTTCGCCCGATACTCACCCACCACCTGCATGAACTCCTCCGCCGTCCGATGCCCGCACCGCACCGCCACCCGATACAACGCCGCCGCATCATCCGGCAGCACCGTCTCCCCGGCGTAACTCCATCGCCGCAAGATCCCTTCCACCCGCCGTAACTTGCGATAGTTCTCAATCAACAGTTCCGCATCCGCCGTCGCCAGCGCCTTTTCCGTCCGCCCTCGTTGCAGCGCCTTCAACGTGTTCGGCTCCTGCCACCCATGCGCCAGGCACAGGTACTGCGCAATGAACTCGGCGTCGATCAACCCGCCCGTGCCCGTCTTGATCGCCAGGTGATTCTGGCCCGCCGGCGTGCGCTCCTTCTCGATGCGCAACCGCATCCGCGCGATTTCCTTCTTCCAATCCGGCGTGTAAGCCGCAATGGCCGACGGCTTCGTGAAGTTGCACAGCTTGCCGACGAGCTTTTGAAATGCCTCGCCCGTCTTCACATCGCCCGCCACGAATCGCGCGCGCGAAATCGCCTGTATCTCCCACAACTGCGCGCGCTGCCGGTAATAGTCCTCATACGCCGCCAGCGTGTTCGCGATCAATCCCTTCTCGCCGTCCGGCCGCAATCGCGCGTCCGTGGCAAATGCCACGCCCAACTCGGTCGGCGCGGACAGCAGGTCCATCACTTCCACCGCCAGCTTTTGCAACTTGGGCAGGTCCTTCGTTTTCGAGTCGGCCACGAACGTGATGTCGAGGTCCGAGCCATAGTTGATTTCCGAGCCGCCGAGTTTGCCCAATCCGATGATGGCAAACGGCGCCTGCTTCAATCGGTGCTTGCGAATGACCACATCCAGCGCGTACGCCAGGCACGCGTCCGCCAACGCCGACAACTCCACCAGGTTCTGCTCGAAATCCGCCAGGCCAAGGATGTCGCGCAATCCGATGCGCATGAATTCCGCCTGATGATAACGGCGCAGCCACAGGCGCTGGTCTTCATCCGCGCGACCGTACGCCAGGTCCTTGAAGATCTCTTCGGCGGTCTTGCTGCGGCGCAGGCGCCCGCTCAATTCCAGTTCATCCACCAGGTCCGGCACGCGGATGGCCGTTTCCGCCAGAAATTCCGAACGATCAAACAGCCAGATCAACAATTCAAACAACGACGGATTGGTCGTCCACAATTCATACAGCATCGCCCGCGCGCCGTAGGCCGAAACGAAACTGTCCAGCCGCGCCAGCACGCGGTCCGGGTCCGACAACACGCGCCAGGGTCCCTCTGTTTTCGTTGCGACATCCCTGCGCGGACACAGCTTCAGCAACCGCGGCACCAGTTCCATCGCCAGTTCCACCGTGCGCGGTGACACGTGAACGTATCCCGGCCCCTTCACAAATATCTGGATCAACCGGAACGCCTTGTCCGCATCGCGAAAACTATGGTTCGCCAGCATCGTTTTCCATTCCACCTCGTGCGCCGCAAAATCACGCGGCAATGGCTCTTCAGCGGCCGTCTCCGGCGCGGCGTTCAACATTTGGTCATAGACCGCGCGCACGCGTTGCGTGTGCTGCCTGAGCGCGGCCTCAAAATCCTTCAACGCCTCGAATCCCATCAACGCCGCCAGCCGTTCGCGCGCCTTGCGTTCGGTCGGAATCGTGTGCGTCTGCAGGTTGTTCTCCATTTGCAGCCGATGCTCCACGTCGCGCAAAAAGCAGTATGCCGCGCGCAATTGTTCCGCGTCCTCGCGCGACAGCAAATGATAACGCACCAGGTTCGCCAGCGTGGGCAGTGTCTGCGCCCCTTGCAGAAACGGAATGCGCCCCGCGTGCAGCACCTGCAACGTCTGCGCGATGAATTCCACCTCGCGAATCCCACCGCGCCCCAGCTTCACGTTGCGGTCAATCTCGCCCGCCTTCACCACCTCGTTCTCGATGCGCCCTTTCGTCGCGGCGACTTCGCGCAAAATCCGTTCGCCCAGCAGGCGCGGATAACGAAAATGCTGGATCGTTTCCAGAAACTCCGCGCCCAGCGGCTGGTCGCCCGCCACGCAGCGCGCCTTGATGAGCATCATGCGCTCCCAACTCTGGCCCCATTGCGCGTAGTAATTTTCGTAGCTCGCCAGCGACCGCACCAGCGGTCCGGAATCGCCCTCCGGACGCAACCGCAGGTCGATGCGAAACAGGCTCCCTTCGTCGGCCATCCGGCTCACCTCGACAATGAACTCCTTGGCTAGCCGCGTGAAAAACTGGTGGTTGCTCATCCCCTTGCCCGCCACATCCTTCTTGCGCGGCGGCTCCTTGAACACGTGGCCTTCCTCGCTGTAAACGAAGATCACGTCCACATCCGAACTGTAATTGAGTTCCTGCCCGCCGAGCTTGCCCATGCCCAGCACGCAAAAGCCCGTCGCCTGCCAGTTGCCTTCCACGTCCTGGTGGAACGGCGCACCCAATCGCGCCGTCATCTGGTGCGCCACCAGTTGGTAAACACCCTCCAGACACACATCGGCCACGTTGCTGATTTCGCGCGTGATTTCCGTGACGTCGCCCAGCCGCGCCAGGTCGCGCGCCGCAATGCGCAACATCTCGCGCTGCTTGAATTCGCGCAGTTGCCGGCAAGCCTCCGTGTATTCGCCTCGTTGCAACGCCGGTTTGAGAAACGCGTTCACCTCGCGCCGCAAGCCCTGTTCCTGCCGCGGATTGCGCAGCAACTCCACGTCCAGCGCCGCATGGAACCACCCGGGATGCGCCATGAGCAAATCGCTCAACGCCTGCGACCCGCTGAACAGCGCCGTGACAATGCGCGCCTGCTCGGCCGACGCCTTCTTCAACTCCGCGCCCGCGCCCGTGCGCAACAGCGATTCGTAGTAGCGCTTCGCGCGGGGCGGGTCAGCGCAGGCTGCCAGCGCCTCTTTCCAAACCGTGCTTCGCATGCCGCCAATTAGACACCAATTTCCCGCCCCGACAAAGCGGATTGAACGTGCGCCCGTCAACTCATCCTTGATTCGGCGGTTTGGTTACTTTTTTGTGTGCGCTCCCGACACCTTGGGCGGCGCCCCATTCGTCGGGCCCGTCTCGGCAAACAGCGCCTCCACGCCGTAGCGCATCAACACCGGGACCACGTTGGTCTTCACGTCCTCGCCTGTCTTCAAGTTCGTGAACACCTGGTTCTTCATGTTCAAATCAATCTCATGCGTGCGTTCGGGTCGGGCCAGGTCCACTTCGCGAAATTTCCGCAACGTCAGGTTGAGCGTGCCGATGCCCAGGAATTTGAACTCCTCCTCCCCGTTGCCATTTCCGGCACTGCCATTGCCGGTCTTGCCCGCGCGCGCCTGCGCCATGTGTTTGCGAATCGCCTGCACATTCGTGAGCCCCTGTTTGTTGCGCACCACGTTGGCCTCCGCCAGATTGAAGCGCAGCAGCTTCAAATTCAGTTCCCGGTAAAACAACGCGCTGCGGTCGTATTCCACATACAATTCCTCGATGTGCAGGAAGGGCGAGCCGCCGAATTCCGGCGTGTTGTTGAACCGGCAATTCTCGACGCGCACGATGGGCGAGAACAGGCCAATTTCCAGATTGCCAATTCGCACATCCAGGCCCGTCAACGCGCGCAGCCGCGCCTCGGCGGCGGACTTGGCCAGCGTGTCCTTCAACAGCACGCCGACCGCGGCCAGCACGATGAGCAGGATCAACACGCGGAAGCCCCAGCGGAAGAAGAACTTGATCATGGCCGGCTGCAGCGTTGTGGCGTTACAATTGCACGTCCTCCGGACGCACCTCCAGGCACTCGTCCTGGTCCTCCCAGATGACCGCCGGGAAGTGATCGAGAAAATTGGGCAGCAACTTCGTGCCGGCGAAGGCCAGCAGTTTCTCCGCCGTGGCCGCCGCGTCTTCGTAGGCGTTGTCGTAATTGGCCACGCGCCGCCGCTGGCGGTCGTCCCAATGCGCGACCGCATGCACCGGCGCGTATTCATCCGCCCATGCCTTGATGAGCGGTTGCAACTCCTTGGGGATTTCCTCACACGTCATGATCGTGCCCGAGCAATGCACGCACGAAAGTCCTGTCTCCAGCACGTCGCGCGTCAACAGCGGCAGCAACGGCGCGCCGCAGCACGGCGCCTCGGTGTAGGTGCCGGGGAAACTCACCAGCCGCTTCAGCCACAGGCCGCGGTCGTGCGCGATCTGCGCGGTCAACCGGTAGGTGCCCACCAGCGGGTGCGACATGCGCCACACCTTGCCTTCGAGCTGGCTGAGCGTTTGCGCCATCCAGCGCGCCAGCGACAGGTCGTCGAAATCGCGGAAAATGCGGCCATACTCCTCCCAGAGGCGGTCCAGCGGTGATTCAGAATGTTCTGCCATTGCGCAAAGCATGGAGGGCGCAACCCAAAGTTCAAGGTTCAAAGTTGCCACATGCGCCTCGGACCGCGGGCATTCTGCCCGCTTACGACGCGGCAAACCGTCCACGTGCAATTCCTCCCTCGCTCCGCCCACCGCATGATTCCGGTGATACTCTCCCCTCGTTGATCCACCACACCGTAAGCGCGACTGGAGTCGCGCGGTCCGACCCGGACCCCTAGTCGCGGGAACAGCACCCTTGAGAATTTTCAGAAGGGCTCTTAACGTCGCGCCCATGCCGAACGCGCCAGTTCATCCGCTCCAGTTGCCGCTCACCACCTTGCGTGGCGTCGGCCCCGAGCGCGCGGCGCAACTGGCCCGGCTCAAACTGCGCACCATCGAGGACCTCCTGTTGCACCGGCCGAATCGTTATGAAGACCGCCGCCGGTGGTGCCGCATCGCCGACCTCAAGCTCGGCGAGCCCGCCATTGTCCACGGCAAGATTCTCGCGCTCGGCATCAAGACGTATCGCAAAGGCACGAAGTCGGTTTTCGAATTCATTCTCGATGACGGCACGGGCCGGCTCTATTGCCGCTGGTGGAACCTGCCGTACATGCAGAACTATTTTCAGCAGGGCGATGAAGTCGTCGCCTTCGGCCGGCCCAAGTCGTTGCGCCCGCGCACATTCGACCACCCGGAAACGGAGGTCATCGAGACGGGCGACGAACGCCTCATTCATCTCAACCGCATCGTGCCGGTTTATCCGCTCACCGAAGGCCTGCCGCAACGCACGTTGCGCGCGTTGGTCTGGCGCGCGCTGGAGCAACACGAGGCGCACGTCACCGAACTCTTTCCCCAGCTCAACCTCCCCGATTTGCCCACGCGCGCCAACGCCGTGCACATGCTTCATTTCCCCGAGGAACTGCCCGACGTCGACCTCGCGCGCCGACGCCTTGCGCTCGATGAATTCATCGCCCTGCAACTCCAGATTCAAACGCGCCGGCGCAATCTCGAAACCAACGCCACCGCCTTGCCCTGCGGCGGCAACAATCGCCTCATCAAACCGTTTCTCGCGCAGCTCGGTTTCGAACTGACCGACGCGCAAACCAAGGTGCTCCGTGAAATCCGCCAGAACCTGCGCGGCGAACATCCCATGCGCCGGTTGCTGCAAGGCGATGTTGGCTCCGGCAAGACTGTCGTCGCCGCGTGCACCGCGTTGATGGCGTTGGAAAGCGGATTCAACGTCGCCCTCATGGCGCCCACCGAGATTCTCGCCGAGCAACATTACCGCAATTTCCGTCAATGGCTGGAGCCGCTGGGCGTGCGCGTCGAACTGCACACCGGCAGCCGCAAGACCGCTGCGAGCGGCCCGGCGCTGAAGTTCAAGCAACCGGATTCCGCGGCCGGCGCGTTGTTCGTCGGCACGCACGCGTTGATTGAATCCGGATTCGCCACCGACAACCTCGGCCTGGTCATCATCGATGAGCAGCACAAGTTCGGCGTGGCCCAGCGCGAGAAGCTCGTGCGCAAAGGCCGTTATCCGCACCTGCTCGTCATGACCGCCACGCCCATTCCGCGCACGCTCGGCCTCACGTTGTATGGCGACCTCGATATTTCCATCATCGACCAGATGCCTGCGGGCCGCGGCCGCATCAAGACCCACGTGCGCGGCGCGGACAAATTGCCCAAGGTCTGGGAGTTCGTGCGCCAGAAACTCGGCGAAGGCCGCCAGGCGTATGTCGTTTACCCGCGCGTCGAGGACGACGAAGCCAGCGATGTCAAAGCGGTTGTCACTGAACGCGAAAAACTTGCGAAGGACCTCGCGCCCTGGAAAGTCGGCCTGCTCCACGGCCGCTTGAGCGCCGACGAAAAGGAGGGTGTGATGGCCTCGTTTCGCCGCAACGAACTTCAGGTGATCGTCGCCACCTCCGTCATCGAAGTCGGCGTGGACGTCGCCAACGCCAGCGTCATGATCATTGAAAACGCCGAGCAATTCGGCCTGGCGCAGTTGCATCAATTGCGCGGGCGCATCGGCCGCGGCGCGCACGAATCGCATTGCATCCTCGTCGCCAACGTCAAGACGGCTGAGGCCCACAAGCGCCTGAAGGTGCTTGCTGAAACCACCGACGGCTTCCGCATCGCCGAGGCCGACCTCGAATTGCGCGGCCCCGGCGAACTGCTCGGCCGCGAGCAAAGCGGCCTGCCGCCCTTCCGCTTCGGCGACCTCCAATCCGACCGCCCCCTCATCGAACGCGCGCGCGAACTGGCAAGACAGGAGTTGGATCGCATCGCGCGCGGTGATCACTGTGCTTCGAAGTGAATAAAGCAGCACGAAAGTTGGCATCCGTGCGCCTATCAAAAAATGTCTCATGTGGGTCAAATTTTGATAGCGCGTTGCTCGCTTTACTTTCACGCCTCGCGCCTTACTTTGTCGGTATGAAACTTCTCCCCGTCGCCGTTCTCGCCCTTGCTCTCGCCGGTTGCGGCGAAAAGAGCGCTCCCGATTCCGCCCCTGCGTCTGGTTCTTCTTCCGGCAGCCCGGTCACCGCGCCGGTCGATTACCTCGGCGCGCAGGCCAAGGCCAAGAAATCGGCCGAGAAAGACGTCATCCTCGCCAGTGTCAACCAGGCGATCCAGGCCTTTCAGGTCGCCGAAGGCCGCAACCCCAAGGACCTGGACGAACTGGTCAAAGGCAAATACCTCAAGGCCCTGCCCGAAGCGCCCTACAACACGAAAATCGAATACGACGCGCAAAGGGGCGAAATCAAAATCGTCCCGAAATAGCGCCCGTCCGCACGAATCCACCATGAACCTCGGCTTGCAGGACAAAGCCGTCATCGTGCTCGCATCCAGCGCGGGCCTCGGCAAGGCCACCGCGCTCGAATTCGCGCGCGAAGGCGCCAACGTGATGCTCTTCAGCCGCCGCGAAAAGGAATGCCTCCGCGCGAAGGAGGAAATCGAATCCGCCACCGGCCGCGAACCCGCCTGCACCGTCGGCGATGCGATGAAGGCCGACGACCTCCGCGCTGTCGTGCGCAATACCGTCGAAGCCTTTGGCCGCGTCGATGCGCTGGTGAACAACACCGGCGGTCCGCCCGCCGGCACGTTCGACCAGTTCGACGACGCCGCCTGGCAGGCCGCCTTCGAATTGACGCTGCTCAGCTACGTGCGCGTGATTCGCGAGGTGTTGCCGCACATGCGCAAGGCCGGCGGCGGGCGCATCGTGAATTTTACTTCATCCTCCGTGCGCAGCGCGCTGGACAATCTGATCTTGTCCAACGCCTTCCGCATGGGCGTCGTTGGCCTCACCAAGACGCTGGCGCACGAACTGGGCCGCGACAATATCCTCATCAACGTCCTCGGCCCCGGCCGCTTTGCGACTGACCGCGTGAAGAGTCTGGATGCCGCACGCGCCGGCAAGAGCGGGTTGAGCATCGAACAGGTCCAGCAGGAAGCCATGAAAGCCATCCCGCTGGGTCGTTACGGCAAGCCCGAGGAATTCGCGCGCACCGCCGTGTTTCTGTGTTCCGGGGCGAACACCTTCATCACCGGCCAGACCTTGCTGGTCGATGGGGGTATGGTGCGCGCCTATTGAACGCATTGTCAGTCATACCGTAAATTCGACGTGCCATGAAGACGTGTGAAGGAGTCATCCCGATTGTCGCCACGCCGTTCAACGACGACGAATCGCTCGACCTCAAATCCCTGGCAAACCTGATCCGCTTCTACGCCAAACTCGGCGTCGAGGGTGTGACCATCCTTGGCGTGCTGGGCGAGGCCAGCCGCCTCACCGACGCCGAGCGCGAGATGGTCATCGACGCCGCCGTGCAAACCGCTCAGGGCCGCCTGCCGGTCATCGTCGGCGTCAGTCATCCCGGAACTGAAGCGACCATCGAACATTGTCGCGTGGCAGAGCGCCTGGGCGCCGCGGCGGCGATGGTCGCCCCTTCACCCCAACCGGTGCCGCGCGACCAGGTTGTCTTCGACTACTACCAACGCGTCGCCGCGAAGACGAACCTCCCGCTCGTCGTGCAGGATCATCCCGCCTCGACGCAGGTGCACATGTCGGTCGAACTGCTGCTGCGCCTCGCCAAGGAAATTCCCGCCATCATTTGCATCAAGGCCGAGGCCGTGCCCAGCCCTTCGAAAATCGCCGCGCTCAAACAAGGTCTGGCTGCCGGCCGGCCGGTCACCATCCTCACCGGCCTCGGCGCCTTGTATGGGCTGTTTGATCTCGAATGCGGCTCCGACGGTTTCAACACCGGCTTCGCCTTTCCCGAGGTGTTGCAGGCCATTCTGGGCGCGCACAAGGAGGGCAAGGGAGATGTGGCCCGCGAACTCTTCACGCGTCACCTGCCGTTGATCGTCTTCGAGCAACAACCCGGCGTCGCCATCCGCAAAGAAATCCTACGCCTCCGCGGGCTCATCGCCTCCAACCGCGTCCGCCACCCCGGCGCCCCCATCGACCCCGCGACCGCCGGCCAATTGAAACGTCTCCTCGACGCCACCTTTCCCTCCACGGACCTCACCAAGCCGCTCAACCTGGGTTTATAGCACGCGAAGCCCCAAGATTTCACGCCATTCGAGCTTCAGTATTCGGATTTTGTTTCGGATTCCGGCCTTCGAATTTCGGAATTCCTTCCTCACTTCACCCAATTCAAAAACCACGTGATGCAAAGACTGTTCGGTATATCAATGAGAAATCCGCCCACCACCGGCACAATCAAAAACGCCCGCGGCGCCGGCCCGAACGCTTCCACCAACCGCTTCATGTTCGCCACCGCGTTGGGCGTGGCACCCAGGCCGAACCCGCAATGGCCCGCTGCGATCACCGCCGCCTCGTAGTCACGCCCCATCGCCCGAAACGTCACCGCCGCCGCGAACACCGCCATCACCGCCACCTGCACCGTCAGGATTACCAACATCGGCAGCGCCACCGCCGCCAGTTCCGCCAGGTTCAAGCTCATCATCGCCATCGACAGAAACAACCCCAGCGTGACCGACGCGAACAAATCCACCGTCTCCGTCTGCAACCAGCGACGGCCGGAAAAATCCAGCGCATTGCGCAATCCCGCGCCCAGGATGATCGCCCCGATCTGCGCCGGAAACGTGAACCCGGTCTTTTGAATCGCGTAACTCAACCACGCCCCCGCCTTCATGCACAACAGGAGCAGAAGAAACTGCCGCCACCCGCTCTCTCCCAAAGTGCCGAACGCCTTCAGATCCTTGAGAATGCTCGCCTGGGCGGATTGCCCGTTGTCCACCTTCACGGAAAAGTCGTGCAATGGCCGCAGTTGATTCCGCCGGATCAACCACGTCGCCACCGGTCCACCGAGCAATCCGCCCGACACCAACCCGAATGTCGCCGCCGCCGCAATCAACGTGCTCGCGCCGGCCATTCCGTCCTTCTCAACCACCGGCGCGAAGCCCAGCCCGATGCCGTGCCCGCCCGTCATCGTCATCCCGCCGCAAATCATCCCCAGCACCGGCGCCACCTGCAGCGCCTTGGCCACCGCGATGCCCACCACGTTTTGAATGGCCGCCAGAATCGAGGCCAGTACCAGGAAACCGATCAACAGCCGCCCGCCGCGTTTGACCAGGTCCCACGACGCGTTCAAGCCCACGCACGTGAAGAACGCCACCATGAACGGCAGATGCGCCGGCTTGGACGGCGCGCCGCTCCATTCGGTTTCCGCTGTGACGATCCACGTCCACCACCACGCATCCGTTTTGGTTGTGAAACGTCCCTGGACAATCCCGGCCAGTTCCAGCAGCAACAACACCAGCGCCACGAGCAACCCGCCCGCCACTGGTGAAGGGATGTTGAACCGGGAAAGCAGCCACACCCGCCGCACCAGCCATTCGCCCAGCAACAACACTGGAATGGCCAGCGCCACCAACAGAAATGGCGGCAGATTCAAGATTGGCATCGCGCCCTCATTTCACCCGGGGAACACCGCGCGACGTTCGCAAACCAAACCCCGATAGTCGAGCCCCAACCACCACCAATGGATCCAAAATCCACCCCCCCACGACGGTTCGCCTCCATCCACGAAAATCCACATCTGCCACCGATCAAAAAATGCAGGAGCCGAGGCCACAACGCTCCTCGCACGAACCTTTTGGCCTTCGTCCTTCGGCATTTCCACGCGCCGCCCGGCCCGGCCGCCGCAAGACATTCGCGGATTTCCAATTTCCACCTGCTCTGTTACCTTTTGAGTCATGAGTTTTGTCGCTGAGTTCAACGCCCTGCCCGTGGATGCCCTGGCACGCCGCTCGCTCCACGCCACGCGCGCCGCCGTCGAATCGAGCCTCCACGCGGATCGCCTCACGATGAACGATTTCGCCCATTTGATTTCCCCCGCCGCGGGCGAACTGCTGGAAACCCTTGGCCAGCGCTCGCAATTTCTTACGCGCCAACGCTTTGGCAAGGTCATCCGCCTGTTCGCGCCGCTCTACCTTTCCAACGAGTGCATCAATAATTGCAAATATTGCGGCTTCTCGCGCGACAACCCCATCCTTCGCGTCACGCTCTCCGTCGAGGAAGTCCTGCGCGAAGGCCGCGCGCTCAAGGAACAAGGTTTTCGCAACGTCCTCCTCGTGGCGGGCGAGCATCCCAAGTTTGTCTCCGGCGCGTATCTGGCCGAATGCGTGCGCGCGTTGCATTCCGAAATTCCCAGCATCTCCATCGAAGTCGGCCCCATGGAAACCGGGGAATACGCGCCCATCACGGCGGCCGGCGCCGATGGGCTCGTGGTGTATCAGGAAACCTACGATCGCGCCATCTACGCGGACATGCACACCGCCGGACCCAAGCGCAATTTCGACTGGCGCCTCGAAACGCCCGAGCGCGGTTACGCCGCGGGGTTTCGTCGGCTCGGCATTGGCGCGCTCCATGGCCTGGCGGATTGGCGGCGCGAAGCCATCTGCCTCGCCGCGCACGCGGACTACCTGTTGCGCCGTTGTTGGAAGGCGCAAGTCACCATTTCGCTGCCGCGCTTGCGCCCATGCGCCGGAGAATTCCAGCCGCTCACCCACATGAACGACCGCGAACTGGTGCAACTCGTCTGCGCCCTGCGCGTTATGTTCCCCGATGTCGGTTTGGTGCTTTCGACGCGCGAACCTTCGCGATTGCGCGACGGCTTGATTCCGCTGGGCATCACCTTGATGAGCGCGGGCAGCCACACCGAACCGGGTGGTTACACCGGCGCGGGCAAGGACAAGATTCATCGCACCGAGCGCGGCCGCATCGTCGCCCTGGCCAGCGGCGCCAGCGAATGGGCGACCACCGAGGGCCATGCCACCAACGCCACTGGGCAATTTGAAATCGCCGACGAACGCTCGCCGCAGGAAATCGCGGAACTGATCCGGCGGCTCGGTTATGAACCGGTGTGGAAAGACTGGGACGCGGCGTTATGCACGTGAAATGCGGGGAAAAGGCACGGTCGAGCGAAGGGTCAGGACTTGCTCCGGACGGTCAGGTCCTTGACCGAAACAATGTGCAGCGGATCAAGGCTGTCGATGTAGCCGTGCCTGTCTGCCACGGCGATGCTGCGTTTGGTCACCAGGATGAATTCCGGGTGCGGCACGTCATACGCGCGGCCATCGGAAAGGTGAATGGTAAACGGCCGGAATCCTCCTTTGATTCGCCTGCGAATTTCGTCAATGCTCATCAAGAAAACTTGTGCGCTGATTTGAACGTTTCGTCAAGTCACTCTCCGCTGCCGGCTGCGATTAAGATTATCGCAAGTGACGACGCGCAGGTTTGGAGTCCCGCCTTCAGGCGGCCGCGGCGTTGCAGTTTGAAGAACCTGGAGGTTTCCTTTGGTTGTTTTCGCTGCGAAGCCCGGCCGGCTGAAGCCGGGACTCCGAACCACTCTCCGCTGCCATGCTAAGCGCATCGAAGCAATTCAACGTGAACCGGCTCTTCGCAATCATTTGCCTGTTCATCGCCCCTCTTTCCGCCGCCGCCCAAATCCAACCCTCCCTCTGCATCGTCTGTGGCCGTCCCTTCAAGGCCGGCTCCACCATCTACAAACACGCGCGCGGCTATTTATGCGGCGACTGCGCGAAGCTCCCCACCCATTGCTCGCTCTGCGGCATCCCCGTCATTGAAGCCGCCGCCAAGACCACCGATGGCCGCGTCATCTGCAAGGACGACGCGCCCGAGGCCGTCATTGATGAAACCGAGGCGCGCCGCGTCTTTTCCGAGGCCAGCGACGAAGTCCGCCGCATCGCGCGCGGCCGGATGGAACTTCAATTTCCCCAGGTTGCCGTGCGAATGTTTGATGTGGATTTTTGGAGCCGCGAGCGGGCCAGCAATCCCGATGACGGCATGCACACGCTCGGCTTCTCGCACAGCCGCAAACTGGGCAACGATTTCGTCCACAACGTCATCATGCTCAGCGGCCAGTTGCGCTCGCATCTCGCCGGCGTCGCCGCGCATGAATACACGCATATTTGGATGCACGAGAACGTGCCGCCCACGCGCAAGATTGAGCCCGAAAGCGTCGAAGCCGTCTGCGAATTGCTCGCCTATAAACTCGCCACGCGCCGGGGCGACACCAACAGCCAGGCGCGCATCCTGCAGAATCCCTACACCAAAGGCCGCATCAAGGATTTCGTTGAAGCGGACGCTTACCTTGGATTGGACGCCATTCTCAATTGGGTGTTGACCGGCACCACGCCCAAGCTCGAGTGGAGGACACCCGAAATGCTCGCCGCCGCCTCCGCCCCACGCGAGGCCGCTCCACACATCGCCGCCGCGCCCGCCCCCATACCGGACAAGCTCCTGCTGCGCGGCATCCTCGGCAGCGCGAAAAAACGCATGGCGCTCATCAACGACAAAACCTTCGAAAAAGACGACGAACTCGAGGTGCGCGTCGCCGACAAAAAACTCGTCGTCCGCTGCCTCGACATCACGGAAAACGAGGTCGTGCTGCAGGTAAATGGCGCCCAGGAACCGGTTCGCCTGCGCCTGGGAGAAAAGTAAACGCTTGTCCGCCTTGCCGTTACGCAGCGTGTTCGGATTCAGGCGTCCGCCGCGCTTTTGGCTTGGATTTGCCGACCTTCCCTGCTACGAATGATAGAGTCGTCGAAAGACGCTAAACCTTATCGGAAGGAGAAACTGGACAATGGCAAAAGCAGCCAAACAAAAGGTCGATTTCACCATCCACGCGCCGGACGCCAAAAGTGTCGCGGTCGCCGGCGATTTCACCGATTGGGAACAAAGCCCCATCGCGCTGAAGCGCACGAAGAACGGCACCTGGAAGAAAACGGTTTCGCTGGCGGCCGGCCGCTACGAATACCGCTTCCTGGTGGACGGCCAGTGGCAGAACGACCCGGCTTGCACGTGTTGCGTGGCCAATCCTTACGGCGGACAGAACTGCGTGCGGGAAGTTGCCCTCGCGCCCGGCTCGATACCAGACTCCGAGCCCTAAACATCGGCCTTCGCCAGTGCGCGCTCGCGCTCGACCAGTGTCGGGTGTGAATAGTAGAACCCGCTGTACCACGGGTGCGGCGTGAGGTTGCTCAGGTTCTTTTCGCTCAGCTTGCGCAACGCCCCGATCAACGACTTTGTTTCTTTCATCGTCACCGCCGCGTAAGCATCCGCCTCGTATTCGAACTTGCGCGACCACCAGTGCGCCACCGGCGAAAACCAGAACGTCACCACACCGCTCAACAGGCCGAAGAGCAACAACGCCGGCGCAACATTTCCCGCTGCAAATCCGAACGCTTCGTAAAACCACCCCTGCCCCGCCAGCCATGCCAGCACATAAAACGCCACGAGCGAACTCGCCGCCGACCACGCCAGCATCTTCGGCACGTGCCTTCGCTTGTAATGCCCGATCTCATGCGCCAGCACCGCTTCCAGTTCTGTTTCGCTGAGTTGCTGCATCAACGTGTCGAACAACACAATCTGGCGGAACCGCCCGAAGCCCGTGAAGAACGCGTTCGAATGCCGTGACCGTTTGCTGCCGTCCATCACCTGGATGGTCCTCGCGTGAAAGCCCGTGCGCGCGCCCAATGCCAGCAACCGCTCGCGCAGCGTTCCTTCCGGCAGCGCCGTGAACTTGTTGAACAACGGCAGAATCAGCGTCGGCGCCAGCGCGACCATCAGCAATTGAAATCCAAGCAGCGCCGCCCACGCCCACAGCCACCACAGCGCGCCCATCCACTCGAACAATTTTAAAATCAGCACCAGCAACGGATAACCCAGCACCGCCGCGAGCAGCAGGCCCTTCACCCGGTCCGCGATCCACAATCGCGGCGTGCTCGTGTTGAAACCGAAGCGTTGCTCCAGATGAAACTGCGCGTGCCAGTTCAACGGCAGGCTCGTCGCCGCCAGCATCACACCGACTGCGAACAGCCACGCCGCCAGCCACCACGCGGAGCTGCCCGCTGCGTTCAAAAACCATCCGTGCGTCCCCGGCAGCACGCCGCACACCAACACGACCGCCAGCACCGCCGCATCATACACGCTCTCGAATTGTCCAAACCGGCTGCGCGCCTGCGTGTATTCGACGGACTTCGCATACGTCGCGTCATCGACCACGCCGCGGAATGCCTCGGGCACTTGGCTGGCATTGGCGCGGACACTCCGTTGATTGAGCGCTTCCAGCCAGATTTCCGCCGCGCATTTGGCGGCGACGAGCAACAAGGCGGTCAGCGCAAACGAAGTCATTCAGCGAGTGTAATCGTGGGAAATCCGCGTGCGCAACTCCTTGCAACAACCGCCAACCATGGAAGCTCCATCAAACCACAATCATCGACCGCGACTTTTACCAAGCCGCACTTCAATCCTGAAAAGCCTGGCATCCGCAAATTCGTCAAATGCCAGCGAACCCTTGGTTACGCGGCGCGTTTCAGGCGCGCTCTTTTCCAACTCGGGCGGTGCCGCACATTCCAATCCGTTTTCGCCCGCTCCATCCCGATGTCGTAACCGGCCTTCTCCGATTCAAGCCACTTGTGTCTCAGTATCTCTTCCTGCTCGGCTTGCCTTTCGCGGAAGAGTTTCGATTTCTCCACCAGCTCTTTGGACTTTTCGGTCATAGTACTCACGCCGCCAGAGTTGCCCTGGCCGCACGTTGCCCAAAAGTAACCTGTTCGACACAAATGCGCAATCCCCCCGCACATAAGTTATTCACCACCAAAACCTTTTGCGATAAAGGCACTTGGACACGGCACGGTAAAACCTGTCGCCAAGTTATTCACCACCGGGCGCACCTCGCGAACACCGCAATCAGCCACGCCGTCCTTCTAATGGGAAGATGTGGGGCCATCGCGAGCCCCTGCGTTTTGTCTCATCTCAACGCGGCAACCATGCCTCCCTCTCCCCAAGGGAGAGGGCTGGGGTGAGGGGGAAGGGAGCGTAATTCCACTTTCATGATTCCAAGATCCGGTTCATGGATGGATCGAGAGTGAGGGCTCCGATGCCACCCACTCTTCAACCACCCCTTCCCCCCTCACCACTTCAACCCGGGCAACCGCCGCGCCACTTCCTCCGCATTCACCCGGCTATTGAACGCCGAGATGCGGAAGAAGCCTTCGCCTTTCGACCCGAACCCGCTGCCCGGCGTGATGACCACATTCGCCTGGTTGAGGATTGTGTCGAACGCCTGCCAGCTCGTCACGCCCTTGGGCGTCTGCACCCAGATATACGGCGCGTTGACCCCGCCATACACGGTGAGCCCCGCCGACTTCGCGCCGGCCACCAGCACCTTCGCGTTGCCCATGTAATGCTCGATCAACGCCTTCACCTGCGCCTTGCCTTCCGGCGAGTAAAGCGCTTCGGCCGCGCGCTGGATGACGTAACTCACGCCGTTGAACTTCGTGCTCATGCGCCGGTTCCACAGCGGATGCAACGGCTTGAACTCGCCCTTGCCCGTCGCCGCCAGCAACGTCTTCGGCACCACCGTGAACGCGCAACGCGTGCCCGTGAACCCGCCGTTCTTCGAAAAGCTGCGGAACTCGATCGCGCACTCGCGCGCGCCCGGTATCTCGTAAATCGAATGCGGAATGCTCGCGTCCGTGATGTATGCCTCATACGCCGCGTCGAACAGAATGATGGATTTGTTCGCCAGCGCGTAATCCACCCACGCCTTGAGTTGCTCGCGCTTGGCGACCGCGCCCGTCGGATTGTTCGGCGAACAAAGATAAATGACGTCCACCTTTTCCTTCGGCGGCTCGGGAAAGAATCCATTCGCCGGCGTGCACGGCAGATACACCAGTCCCGCATACGCGCCGGAGTCATCGCCCTCGCCTGTGTGCCCGGCCATCACGTTCGTGTCCACATACACCGGATACACCGGGTCGCTGATCGCAATCTTGTTCTGATGCCCCAGCACATCCAGGATGTTCCCGCAATCGCACTTCGAGCCGTCCGACACAAAAATCTCGTCATCCGCCACGTCCAGCCCGTGGTCGCGATAATCATTTTGCGCAATCGCCTTGCGCAGGAATTCGTAGCCTTGCTCCGGCCCATAACCGCGGAACGTCGGGCGGTTCGCCATTTCGTCCACCGCACGATGCATCGCCGCCACGACCGCCGCCGGCAACGGTTCCGTCACATCGCCGATGCCGCAACGAATCAGCCGCTTCGCCGCCTCCGGATTCTTCTCGCAAAAAACATTCACGCGCCGGGCGATCTCGGGAAACAGATAGCCGGCCTTCAATTTCAAATAATTGTCGTTTAAGTAAGCCATGTCAGTTCGGGTTCACTTCCAACACGAAGGGCGGACGATAACGAAACCTCCCCCCCGATGCAACACGATGCATGACCGGTCGATTACGTGCAGCCGACCCGACCGGTCAGCGGCCCCTGGCGGGGAAGCGGTGGCCGGTGGTTTCCATTCTGGCGGCGTACAAGGACGTGCGCGCGGTCACATAAAGCGTCTTCATATCCTTGCCGCCAAAGGAGCAGTTGGCGGGACCTTCCGGAATGCGAATGAGGCCAAGCGTTTTGCCGTCGGGCGAGACGACTTGAATGGCCGACAAGGCGGGTTGCGTCAGATACAGGTTGCCCTTGGTATCGACGCTCAGGCCGTCGCCGCCGCGCGGTTGGCCGGTGGCGGGCTGTTCGAGTTTGCAAAGCACTCGTCCCTTACCCAGTTTCCCAGGCGACTCGACGGGATAGGCCATGACGTCGGGCGTGCCGGAGGGCAGCACATAAAGCATCTTTTCGTCGGGCGAGAGAATCGTGCCGTTGGGACGCGGGAGATCGTCGATGAGGCGGGTGACCTTGCCTTGGGCGTCGGCATAATAGACGGCCATCTTGTCCTGGTTGTTGGCCTGCTGGCCGAAGGCTGGGTCGGTGAAATAAACGCCGCCGCGGCTGTCGAGGACAAGGTCGTTCGGCGCGTTGAACGGCTTCCCATTGTACGAAGCGGCCACCGGTTCGATCGCCTTGGTTTTGATGTCGATGGCAATGACGCGGTTGGCGCGGCCCTGGCAGGCGATGAGTTTGCCGCTCGCGGCGAACATGAGGCCGTTGCAGCCTTCGGAGTTCTCCAGAAACGTGGAAAGCTTGCCGTCGAGTCCGGCCTTGTAGATGCGATTGGTGCGGACGTCAGTGAAATAGAGCGCGCCGGTGGCATCCGCCGCGGGGCCTTCGGTGAACACGAAGCCGGTGTGAACCTTTCGGATTTCACCGACGGGGCCGATGCCGGGAATGGGTTTGGCGTCCTGCGCAAGGGCGGAGGCCGCGAGCAGCAGAACGGAGTAGTGGAGCAACGAAGTGATGGAGAGGCGCCGGGTGGTTTTCATGGGCTGGGGCAGGTCAAGCATGGATGGACGACGTCATCAAGGTCACTCATATCATAAATCCCTACTCCCTCCACAACCATTTCAATGCCTCCGGCAACAACGGCCCCGCATCCTTGCTGTTGTGTTCCCCGTCCGTGAACACAAACCGATGGTCATATCCCATGTACTTCAGCGACGACGCCATCATCTGGTTGGCCAGCGGCCAGTTGCCGTGCGGGTTGTCCAGGTCATTCTTCCCGTCCTGCAACCACACGCGGATCGGCTTCCGGTCCGTCTTGCGGATGAGATACGGATACGCGTTGCCGCCGCGGATGTTCGTAAAACTCCCGATCGTGCTCAACACCTTGCGGAACTCGTCCGGCCGTTCCCACGCCACCGTGAACGAGCAGATGCCGCCCGAACTCGCCCCACAAATCGCGCGCCCTTCCGGGTCTTTCGTCAGCGCGTAATGCTTCTCCACCTCCGGAAAAATCTCCTCCAGCAAAAACCGCGCATACTGGTCGCTCAACGTGTCGTATTCAAAGCTGCGGTTCGTCACACGCCATGGGCTTTGCGGCTTGGTTTTCCCGTCGTGCCCCGGATTGATGAAGATGCCGATCGTCACCGGCATCTGCTTCTTGTGAATCAGATTGTCGAACACTGTCGGCACGCGCCACGCGCCCTTGCGGTTCACGTAATCGTGCCCGTCCTGGAACACCATCACGCACGACGGCTTCCCCGGCGTGACCTGCGCGGGCGCGTAAATCCACCAGTCCCGCACCGTGTTGGGAAACACTTTGCTCTGCCAGTTCGTGTATTGAATCAGTTTCCCCTCCGGCACCCCCGGTTGCGGCGATGAATCGGGCCCATACGGCGGCGGCTCCGCGGCAAACGTGGTCGAGCAAACCAAAAGAAAGACAAAGGCGATTCTCAGCATATGGTGGATTTCAGGTTACCCGCCGACACAATCCAATCCCCCGCCAATTTTCAAGCCCAATGCAAACAAGACACTCGACTGCGAACCGGATTCAGGCATTAAACACCCATGCGCAAAGTCAACACCCAGGAACTCGCCGAGGAATCGTGGTCTTCCCCCAAGGGAAAATTTGCCGGCGCCGGCAAGGAGGTTTCCATTGCTCTCGGACGCAAACCGCTTTCCACCGATCTGCTGGAGCGTCATCCATTCGATGTCGAGATTCTGCGCATCCCGCCCGGCAAGACTCCTTACCCTTATCACTCCCACAGCGCGCAATGGGAATTCTACCATGTCATTTCCGGCCGCGGTTCCGTGCGCCACGCGGACGGCGCCACCCCCATCCAGACCGGCGACGCCTTCCTCTTCAAGCCCGGCGAGCCGCACCAACTCCTCAACGACGGTACCGAGGACCTGGTCGTGTACGTGGTGGCCGACAATCCCCTCGGCGAGTCCTGCCACTATCCCGACAGCGGCAAATGGATGGTTCGCTCACCCGAGCGCAGACTCATCCGCTCCGAGGGATTGGAGTATTATGAGGGGGAGGAGTAAGTTCACGTCATGAATCATCCATCCGTTTGGCCGCCATGAAACGTCGGCTGTTTAAAGGAGGTGTGATTGCTGCCGTGGTGGCCGTCGGGATCGGCCTATTCGTGGCTCACGGGAATAGTGAGCGTAAGGCCAGAGAATCGTGCGCCAACTGCCGGAGTTTTGTGCACTGGCTTCTCGATGAATATGCCGCGCAGCATGACGGATGGTATCCCAAGGGCGGTAAAGATCCGCTGGACTCACTGGCAAAATGTGTCAAAGAACCATATCAGGTTCGTTTTTTCACAAGTCACGCGCAGGCCGGGCGACTTGTCGCGCAGTGGGAAGAGAAGAAAACATTTTCGGCAGCAAACTGCTGCTATCGGTACGTGGAAGGTTTGCGAACCAACGATCCGCCCGGCATGGTGATGCTTTACTCGTGGCAACCGACTCAATGGGAATGCAGTTCCCACCAGATGAAGGAAGTCGGGCGAGTAGTATGCTTCCATCCACCCAGGCACCAATGGGAATTCATCCCCGAAACGGAGTTTCAGGAGAAGTTGGCGCAAACTCTCGCCTACCTTCAGGAGCAAGGCCGGAAAGGGCCGGCACAGTGAGCTCAGGTTTGGTGTAACCTTTTAAAGGAAAAC
>JBFMBT010000075.1:0-23736 GCA_040754875.1 Verrucomicrobiota bacterium
CCGCTGAACAGTCTGGAGAGTTTGTTTGCGGGGATTGAGGTGAAGGAGAAGTGAGAGGAACCAATCTTTGTGCAACCCATGAAAACGACCGTGAACCCCGTCAAAGACAAACAAACCGTCACCCCCAAGGGCGACCCCGTGGCCAGGCGCATCGAGGGCCTGGTCGTGCGGCCGTTGCGGACGCAGGAGGACAAGCGAGGAGAACTGGTGGAAGTATTTAATCCGGCCTGGGGCGTGCATCCGGATCCACTGGTCTATGTGTATCAGGCATCGTTGCGGCCCGGCGCCATCAAGGGCTGGGTAAAGCACGAGAAACAGGACGACCGGATTTACACGTGCCTCGGGGTGATGCGCTGGGCGTTCTACGATTTGCGCGACGGCTCGCCGACCTACAAGTTGCTCAACATTTTCACGGTCAGTGAACGCACGCGTTCCCTCATCATCATTCCTAAAGGCGTGTTTCACGCGGTCGAAAATGTGGGCGACACCGAGGCGATCTTTGTGAACATGCCCACGCGCGCGTACGACCACGCGGATCCGGACAAGTTCCGCCTGCCCATCAAGAACGACTTGATTCCGTTCGCCTTCGATGATGGTCCGGGCTGGTGATTCCCCATCCCTTCCATGCCCGCATCCGCAAGCACACCGCTGGTCACCGTCATCACCTCGACCTTCAATCGCAGCGCCACCCTCAAGGTGGCGTTGCAGGGATTGCTGAACCAGGACTTCGCGGATTTCGAGTCACTGGTCATCGGCGATGGCTGCACCGATGACAGCGAGCAGGCCGTGAAGTCGCTGAATGATTCGCGTTTGAACTGGATCAACCTGCCCACCAACAGCGGCAGCCAGACGGTGCCGAACAACGAGGGCTTGCGACGCGCCCGCGGAAAATACGTGGCCTTTCTGGGCCACGATGACTTGTGGCTGCCATGGCATCTCTCGACGCTGGCGGCGCAAATCCGGAAAAATGGCGCGGATCTGGTGCATGACCTGAGCATCAACATCGGCCCCGAAGGCGTGCTCGACGCCAACGGTCCGCCCCACCCGCTCGAAGGATACGATCGCATTTACGTGCCCACGTCGTCCTGGTTGCACCGGCGCGAGTTGTTCGAGGAGGTGGGCGGCTGGCGTGACCCGTGGTCGTTGTTGTGGCCGATTGACTACGATTTCAGCCGGCGCGTGGCGGTGGCGGGCAAGCGGATCGAGTATGTGCCGTCGCTGGGCGTGCTGAAATTTCCGTCGTTGAGCTGGAAGACCTACGCGTTAAGCGGAAAAGCGCCGGCGAAAAAATACTTCGAGGCCATCCGCGAAAACCCGGAGGCCCTGGCGCGACGTGTGTTGACGGAACTGGCGACGAAACACGCGCAACTGACGCAACAAGGCGGGCGCAAGACATTCCGGCTGGCGTGGTATGAATTCCAACAGGCGCTCACCTCCACAGCCAAGGCAGCCTTGCGTGGAATGTGCGAGTGTTACGGCGTGGAACGCTGGCCGTTGCAGTCACTGTTGCGCAACCGGTTTCAAAGAATTCGGGTAAAGAATCGTAAAAGGAGAGGCTTGTGAAAAACTACAGCCCGCGTTCCTGACTCACGACGACCTTTAACGACTCCGGCGTTGGCTGCGCGGCTAAATCGACGGCGGCTGCAGTTTGGGCCAGGGGGAAACGGTGAGTGATAAGGCCGCGCACGTCCAGCTTGCGGCTGAACACCAGGCGGGCGACTTCCTTTTGCAAGGTCACATCGGCGGAGTAGCTGCCGATCAAATCTTTTTCATCGACGCAAACAGTGGAGAGGTCGAGTTCGGTCATGGCGCCGCGTTTGGTGTGGGCGAAAAGGAGGATTTGTCCGGCGCCGCGCAACATGGCGGTGCATTGGCGGACGACGGCATCGATGGGCGTGGCGATGACCGCGGCATCGAGCCCGCGCCCCCCAGTCAGGCGTTCGATTTGTTCGTCCAAATCAAAGGCATCGCCACGGAAGGCGTGCCAGGCGCCGTAGTGCCGCGCCAGTTTCAAACGGGTCTCGAACAAATCGGTGGCGATGACTTTGGCGCGGCGCAACGCCAGGAGTTTGGAGAACATCAGGCCGATGGGCCCCTGTCCCGCCACGAGCACCACGTCGCCTTTCAACAGAGCGAGTCGGTTCACGGCTTTGAGGACGGTGTTGACCGGCTCAAGCATCGCGCCTTCCTCGAGCGTATTGCGCGCCGGGATTTTCACCACGCCCGGCAGGCAAAACGGCATCACGCGGACATATTCAGCATAGCCGCCGCCGGCGGGCTCGAAGCCCGCAGTGATGCCGGTGCGTTTGTATTGCGAACATTGGGCAAAAGCGCGGTGACGGCAGGCATGGCATTTCAAGCACGGCACGTGATGATGCAACGCGACGCGCTCGCCGACTCGAAAACCGCGGACGCGCGCGCCAACCTGCGCAATGGTTCCGCTGGTTTCGTGTCCGAAGATGCGCGGCGGGGGAACGGTGCCGTAGTGGATTTTCTTGATGTCCGTGGGACACACGCCGCACGCGGCGACGCGGACGAGGATTTCGTTGGAATCAATGCGCGGGATTGGAACGGTCTCGACGCGCAAATCGTTCGGCCCATGGTACACGACGGCCTGCATTTCGTTCGGGATGGCAACGGTCACGGGGGAATGATTGGCGATTGCGGTGAAAATGGGAAGTTGGAAACCCGCGCTACGGGGGTGCCAGGCCGGCGAACTCGGTGAACCAGGGTTCGGGGGCGGCGGTGAAGGTGGTTTCTCTCGCCCGCCAGGTGAAGCGGACGCGGGCGGCGTGCAGGGCCTGACAATGCAGGATCAAACGCACGCGTTGCTCGGGTGTCAGGCGTTCCTGAACCAGGGCAAGATACAAATCCTCGTCGCCGCCGTAGAGTTTGTCGCCCACCAACGGATGGCCGAGGTGCGCGAGGTGGATGCGGATCTGGTGTTTGCGCCCGGTGAGAAGCAACACACGCAAGAGCGTAAAATCGCCTTCGGCGCGTGTGAAGCGTTTCGCGACGTGATATTCGGTTTGCGAGGGGAGGCCATCATCACGCACGCGGTCCTTGATGGCGACGACGCTGGTTTCATCCTTGCCCAGGGGAGCGTCGATGGCGCCCTGCTCGTCCCGAACATGGCCGTGAACGATGGCAAGGTATTCCTTTTCCGCCGTGCGGGTTTCCCAGATGCGGCGCAATTCGCGGGCGGTTTCGTGAGTCTTTGCGACGAGCACCAAACCGCTGGTTTCGCGGTCGAGACGGTTCACCAGATGCGGATGGACGCGGTCACCCAAGTATAGCCGCACGCGGCTGATGAGGCTGGAATAGACATCGCCTTTGGTGGGATGACAGACGAGATCCGCCGGCTTGTTGATGACCAGCAGATCGGCGTCTTCGTGGATGATGTCGAACAGCTTTTCCACGGCAGAAATCATACGACGGCCACGCGCGCGGCGCCTTCGCAGAGGCTCAAGCCGAGGATGACGGCAAGTTCGTGGGGAATGGCCGAGCCGAGCAACGGCGGCAACGGTTCGTGCGCATCGCCAGACTGGGCCACGATGAGGTAATCCGCGACCGCCGGGGCGACGCCTTTCGCGAGGCGGGCGGCCAGCGCGCAATCCGGCCCGCTGATGACCACGGGCGTTTGCAAGTCCGCGGCGGCCAGAAGAAATCCCACTGATGCGCCCAGCGCCCAATCGGAGGTCCGGCCAATGTCAGCGAGCTGGCTGTTGGTCGTGCCCGGTTCACGCAACATGCCCAGACCGAAGATGTCGGTGCCCTTTCCTTTCATGAGGCAGGCGGTGCGCACGCCGGCTTGAAGGCTTTCCCACACGGCTTCGTCCGCTGAATCAGTAGCGCGCGGATGCTGGCGAAGGATTTGGTTGGCGAGTTCAGTCTGGATGAAATCCACGGCAAGGCCTACATCCACCATGCCCAGCTTGACGCTGTATTGTCGTGCCAGCGCGTGCAACGGGCCACGGGCCGTCAACAGTTCGCGCACGCGCGCGCAGACGGCGCGACTGCCGGGTGAGTCCGCCGCGAAGAGCGCCAGGCCCTTGAGCCCGGCGGCGGGTTTGTCCAGTCGTTGGGCGCCAGCGATGCGGGCGGCGAGCAGGCGCAACGGGCCAAGTTCCTTGGGCAGGCGCTTCAGAACCGATTCGACGGAATCGTGGTCCGGTGGCTGAATGCGTCCCGCCAGTTCGTAGATAGTTTGCTCGGTATTGCTCATGCCTTGAGCCTGGTCAAACCGTGAGAGAACCTTGCCTTGTCACGGCAAGGCTTTGGCGTATCATCCCGCGCGATGAAAGAAAAGTGGAATATCCTGCTGCCCGTGCTGCTGATGGTGGCGTTTGCCATTACGCGCTGGCCGGGGATCATGCCGCCGAACTTCAGCGCGGCGTACGCGCTGGCGTTTTGCGCCGGCGTCTATTTTCCACGCAAACTGGCCTGGTGGCTGCCACTGGCCACGCTGGTCGTCACGGACATCATCATCAACATTTACTACCACGTCACGCTGGAGATGGACACGTTCCAATGGTATCAGGTCATCAATTACGTGGTGTACGCGGGACTCATCTGGATGGGGCGGAAGTTCGGCGCGCGGTCGTCGTGGCTCAAGCTGGTGGGCGGCGGCATTCTGGGCGCGATTGTGTTTTACATCGTCACCAACACGGCCGCCTGGCTGTTCAATCCGTTCAATCATCCCGAATACACGAAGAGCCTGACGGGCTGGATCATTGCGCTGACCAAAGGGACGGCCGGTTATCCGCAGACGTGGGAATTCTTCCGCAACACGCTGCTGAGCGGCGGGCTGTTCACCGGATTGTTCGCCGGGGCGATGAAGTTGAACGAAGCGGCCGAGCCGAAGGAGGAGGAAGAACCGGAGCCCGTGGAAGAGGGAGAGGAACCCAAAGGAGAAGAAGCGAAGGCGTGAGGGCACGTTGAAGGGTTGAAGATTTGAATCGTTGAAGCGCGGAACACACGCGCCCCGGGGGGGCACAGTCATGAAGATCGGCGTTATTTCCGACACACACGGGTATCTTGATCCGAAGGTTCATGATTTGTTCGCGGGGGTGGAGCATATCTTGCATGGAGGCGACATCGGATTCGCGTCGATCATTCTGGAACTGGAGCAAATCGCACCGGTGACCGCGGTGTTGGGGAACAATGATTACGGGATGACGTTTCGCGAAACGGAGGTGATCGAACTCGCCGGGAAGAAAATCCTGGTTCATCACATCGTGCATCCCCAACGGCCGGCCGAAGCCATCCAGGGCCGCATCGAACGCGCCAAGCCGGACGTGGTGGTGTTCGGCCACACCCATCAACCCTTCAATGAGGTGATTGGCGGATGCTTGTTCCTGAACCCCGGTTACGCCGGGAAACCGCGGTTCAAGCTCGAGCGCAGCGTGGCCATCCTGTCGTGTGCGCCGACGGGTATGACCGTGGAGTTTGCGATGCTCTGAGCGTCAGCCGCGCGTCGCGTCAAAAATACTTCTTGATGATCCACTCCGGCTGCCATTGGTCGGGCTTGCGTTCGAAGTTGAAGTCCACGGCCTTCGGTTTCGGATTGGCGACGGTCAACGTTTGCGTGTCGCCATATTCCTGCTGCCGCGTCTTCATCAAGACGGTGAGGCGCTCGATTTGCTTCGCGTGCTGTGGATCCTCGGCCAGGTTGGTAATCTCATCCGGGTCGTTCCGCAGGTCGAACAACTGGCGATGGTTGATTTGCGGGTAATAGATGAGTTTCCAGCGGTCATCGCGAATGGCGCGCATGGTGTCCTGGAACGGCAGGAACACCGAGTCCCGCACCTGCTTCTGGCCGCCCCTCCAGAGGGGCGCGAGGTTGTGGCCCGCCAGACCGAAGGGCGGCTGGACTCCGGTCAGCGCGCAAACCGTCGGGAAGACATCCAGCAGATACGTGAACGCGCTGGACGATTTGCCCGCCGGGATGCCGTTGCCGATAAAGATGAGCGGGCATTTCATGCTGTGTTCATAGACGCTTTGCTTGCCCAGCAGGCCGTGGCTGCCCAGCGCGAGCCCGTGGTCCGCCGCGTAAATGATGATGGTGTTCTTCGCCTGGCCGGACTTCTCCAGCGCCGCCAGCACCCGGCCGATTTGTCCATCGAGGTGCGTGATGAGGCCGTAATATTCGGCGAGTTGGTCGCTGATGACTTCCTTGGTGCGCGGATAACCGGTGAGGTTTTCGTCGCGGATGTTGCGGGTCATGCCGTTGTCGAAGGGATGTTGCGGGAGAAAGTTCTGGGGAAGCGGCGGGCGCTTTTCGTAATACATCTGGCGATATTTCTCGGGCGGATTGCGCGGGTCATGCGGCGCGGTGAAGGCGACGTAAGCAAAGAACGGTTGGCCGCCCTTCTGGTTTTGCAAAAATTCAATCGCCGCATCCGCGAATTGTTCGCTCGAGAATTTCTCGGCGGCGCGTTTGTTGACGAATTCACCGTTCGGGCCGAGGTCCACGACCTGGACCTTGGTGTGGTCCGCCATGCCGCCGAAGAAAACGGATTTGCCGCGCTCGAAACAGCGAAGCCAGGAAGGTTGCTGATTGTGCCACTTGCCCGTGGCGAACGTGGCATAGCCGTTCTCACGGAACAGCTCGGGCATCAGTTTGTCCGCCTTCTTGAGCGCGGCATCCACCTGGAACCACGTGCGCCCGCTCATGAGCATGGCCCGGCTGGGGATGCACACCGCGCCGCTGTTGGAGCCGAAGCAATAATTCTGGCGGAAACTGAAGCCTTGCTTGACGAGGCGGTCGAGGTTGGGCGTCTGGATGTGCGGGTTGCCCCACGCGGCGATCGTGTCGGCGCGCTGATCGTCGGCAAACAAAAAGAGAATGTTGGGGCGTTGGGCGGCGGGGGCGGCAGCACCAGCGCAAACAAGAGCCAGGAGGATGCGAAGCAATTGGATCATGGGAGGAGGTTACATCGTGGGAGGAATGCAATTGAAGTTCAAAAGTAGTTTACGGTCGAACGAACCTCCTGTGATCGGGTTGCAGGTGGCGCGTTGCGGCTGGGGACAGCCGCGGTCCGGATCGCGGACATTCGGCCCGCTTGCGGTGTGGCGAATCGGTGCGGGGCGGAAGGCGATGAGACCGCGGCGGGCGGGCCGTGTCGTAGGCGCGACTGGAGTCGCACGGTCCGGATGCTGGTGCGGCATAGCTAATCGCCAGATAGCCGATAGCCGAGAGGGGGCGCGGAGATGGCAGATGGAAGATGGAAGGGGCGGATCGCGCGCCTCGTGATCGACCAACTTTGAACTTTGAACTTTAGAAGCCCGCCACTACCTTTCGCGCATGTCGTCAGACAACGAGTTTAACATACATTACGTGGCCGATCTGGCGCGCATTGCGCTGACGCCCGAAGAGGAGCAGAAGCTGGGCGCGCAGCTCGGCCAGATCCTCCATTATATCGAGAAGCTCAACGAGCTGGACGTCAGCGCCGTGGAGCCCACCGCGCACGCCATGCCGCTGGTCAATGTGTTCCGCCCCGATGAGGCGCGCCCATCCATTTCCAACGAAGAGGCCCTGCAAAACGCCCCGGCCAGGGCCAACGGCCTTTTCATGGTGCCCAAAATCGTCGAGTAACGTGCAAGGTTCCATGGCCATCCTTTCGCAATTCGCGGGTTCGCTTGTCGTGCGCCCTCGGTGTTACTTCCCCAAAGCGCGGCAACCGCTTCCCCCTCTCCTTGGGGAGAGGGCCGGGGTGAGGGGGACCACCGCATCACCAACCGGCGACTTCAGAGTGCAACCACTGCGACCTGGCAAATCTGTTTCCTCATGCTGAACCAACTGACGATTGCCGAACTCCGCGCGAAACTTGCCAAGCGTGAAGTCTCCGCGCGCGATGTGACCATGGCCTGCCTGGACCGTGTCCGGCAGGTCGATGGCAGGATTCACGCCTTCCTGAGTCACGACGCCAACGACGCCCTCGCCCAAGCCGCCACCGCCGACCAGGCGCTGGCCGCCGGCGCCACGCACGCGCAGCGTCCGCTTCTCGGCGTGCCCATCGCCGTCAAGGACGTGCTCGCTGTCAAAGGCCATCCGCTGAATTGCTCCTCGAAGATTCTCGGCAAGTTTGTTTCGCCTTACGACGCAACCGTAATTGAACGGCTGAAAGCCGCCGGGGCCATCATCTTCGGACGCCTGAACATGGACGAATTCGCCATGGGCAGTTCCACCGAGAACTCGGCGTTCTTTACCACACGCAACCCGTGGGACACCTCGCGCATCCCGGGTGGTTCCTCGGGCGGGTCAGCGGCGGCGGTGGCGGCGGATGAATGCATCGCCAGCCTCGGCTCGGACACGGGCGGTTCCATCCGCCAGCCCGCGTCGCTTTGCGGTTGCGTCGGTTTCAAGCCGACCTATGGCCGCGTGTCACGCTACGGCCTCGTGGCCTTCGCATCGTCGCTGGACCAGATCGGGCCGTTCACCAAAACCGTGGAAGACACCGCGACGCTGCTGGAAGTCATCAGCGGCATCGATCATCGCGATTCCACGAGCCTGCCGCAGCCGGTGCCGCATTACGCGGCGTCGTTGAATGGCGGCATCAAGGGCCTGCGGCTCGGCATCGCGAAGGAATATATGGTGGGCGGGCTGGATCCCGAAGTGAAGCAGGCGGTCGATAACGCCGTGAGGAAGTTGCAGGAACTGGGCGCGGAAGTGGTGGAGGTGTCGCTGCCCCATACCGACTACGCGGTGGCGACCTACTACATCATCGCCACGGCCGAGGCCAGCGCCAACCTTGCGCGCTTCGACGGCGTGCGCTACGGCGCGCGGGTGTCGGATGAGAAGGATGATCCGTATAACATGTATTGCAAGACGCGCGGCGCGGGCTTCGGCACGGAAGTAAAGCGGCGCATCATCCTCGGCACGTACGTGCTGAGCAGCGGCTATTACGACGCCTATTACCTGCGCGCGCAGAAGGTCCGCACGCTCATCCGGCAGGATTTCTTGAAGGCCTTCGAGAAGGTCGATGCCATTGTCACGCCCACCACGCCGACCGCGGCGTTCAAGATTGGCGAGAAAGCTGACGACCCGTTGCAGATGTATCTCTCGGACATCTTCACCATTTCCTGCAACCTCGCGGGCATCTGCGGCATCAGCGTGCCGTGCGGGTTGACGTCAAACCCGAAGCTGCCCATCGGCCTGCAATTGCTCGGCAAACCGTTCGGCGAAGAAACGATCCTGCGGCTGGCGCATACTTACGAACAGAATACGCAGTGGCATAAGGAGAGGGCCGCGTTGTAGAACGGAGCGTGCAATGAAAATGTCCGACGATTACCGGGCGAAAATCAAACTGTGGGCGGCCGACCCGCGGGTGATTCCAGAGCCATCAGGGCCAAAGCTTCCGCGGTTCAAACCGCAACGGTTCCGAGCTCATGCCGAAATGAATGAGTGGAAAAAATCTCTCCTCCGCCAGATGGCGCAGGCGACTCCACACCACGGATGAATTGGCAAATTGGGATGCGACGATCTGGAAAACTTTGACCATGGAATACGAAGCTGTCATCGGGTTGGAAACGCACGTCCAGCTCAAAACGAAGTCCAAGATGTGGTGCGGTTGCGCCAATGAATTCGGCGCGCCGCCCAACACGAATGTCTGCCCCGTCTGTCTCGGCCTGCCGGGCGTGCTGCCCGTCGCCAACGAGGAAGGCCTGCGCAAGACCGTGCTCGCGGGGCTGTTGTTGCATTGCGAAATCCCCGGCTTCGCCAAGTTCGACCGCAAGAATTATTTCTATCCGGACGCGGCGAAGAATTACCAGATCACCCAATACGACAAGCCGTCCACGAAGACCGGTTACGTGGATTTCGAGTTCAAAGGGAAAATCTGCCGCGTGCGCATCACCCGCGCGCACCTGGAGGAGGACGTGGGCAAGAGTTTCCATTTCGACAAATCCAGCGGCGTCGATTTCAACCGCGCCGGCGTGCCGTTGCTCGAGATCGTCTCCGAACCGGACATCACCAGCGCGGACATGGCGTATGCGTATTTGAACGCGTTGAAGGACATATTGATTTACGGCGGCGTCAGCGATTGCGACATGGAGAAGGGCATGGTGCGTTGCGATGTCAACGTGAGCGTGCGTCCCAAGGGACAGAAGGAACTGGGCGCGAAAATCGAAATCAAAAACATGAACAGCTTCAGCGGCGTGCGGCGCGCCATCGAGTACGAGGTGCCGCGCCAGATCGCCGCCGTGAGCAAGGGCGAGAAGCTCATTCAATCCACGCGCCGCTGGGATGATGTCACCGAGGTCACCGAGGAAATGCGCACCAAGGAGCACGCGCACGATTACCGTTATTTTCCCGAGCCGGACTTGATGCCGTTCGAGCCGACCGAGGCGTGGCTGGAGGAAGTGTCGAAACTCGTTGTGGAATTGCCGCTGGCCCGCAAGCAGCGCTTCATGTCGCAATATCAATTGCCCGCGCCGGACGCGCAGACATTTGTGGATGACGTGCCGTTGGGCGGTTATTTCGAGGGCATCGCCAGCACCGCGAAGAATCCCAAGGCCGTGGCCAACTGGGTCATCAACAATCTGCGCGGAAAGATGACCGAGACGGGCACGACGTTGGCCGACTTGAAGTTCCAACCCGCGGGCATCCTGGAACTGGTCGAACTGGTGGATTCCGGCAAGATCAGCACCAAGATTGCGCAGGATGTCTTCGCCGAGATGTTCCAGAGCGGCGACGCGCCCAAGTCCATCGTGGAAAAGAAGGGCCTTGCGCAGGTCAGCGACACCGGCGCCATCGAGAAGTTCTGCGATGAAGTCATCGCGGCCAATCCCGGGCCCGCCGCGGATTTCCGCAATGGCAAGGCCGCTGCGCTCAACTTCCTCAAGGGCCAGGTCATGAAAGTCAGCAAAGGGAAGGCCAATCCGGCGCTGGTCGGCGAAATCCTCGAACGCAAATTGAAATCCTAGTTGCGCTTTCCTCCGCTCCAATGCTTCAAAATATTTGCTCCGTCCATTTCGTCGGCATCTGCGGCACAGCCATGGCTTCGGCCGCCGCCGCCATGCGCGACAAGGGCTTCGAAGTCACCGGTTCCGACCAGAATGTTTACCCGCCGATGTCCACGTTCCTCGCGGAACGCAGGATTCCCGTGATATCCGGTTACGCCGAGCAGAACCTGTCGCACAAGCCCGACCTCGTCGTCATCGGCAACGCCATCTCGCGCGGCAACCCCGAGGCCGAAGCCGTGCTAGAGAAAAAACTGCGCTATTGCTCGCTGCCCGAGTTGTTGAAGGAATTTTTCATTCGCGGCAAACGCTCGGTCGTTGTCAGCGGCACGCACGGCAAGACGACCACCACGTCGCTGCTCACGTGGGTGTTCGAGCACAACGGGCTGAACCCGAGCTACCTCATCGGCGGCATCCCGTCGAACCTCGGCCAGGGCGCGCGCTTCACCGACAGCGAGTGGTTCATCATCGAAGGCGACGAATACGACACCGCGTTCTTCGACAAGCGCAGCAAGTTCGTCCATTACCTGCCCGAGGTCGCCATCATCAACAATCTCGAGTTCGACCACGCGGACATCTTCGAGAACCTCGCCGCCATCCAGACCTCGTTCAAGCGCTTCATCAATCTTGTCCCGCGCAACGGCCTGTTGCTCGGCAACGGCGACGACCCGAACCTCGCGCCGTTGTTGAACGTCACGCATTGCCCGGTCAAACGCTTCGGTCTCGGCGAGCACAACGCCGTTCGCGCGTTCAACTTGAACCTCGGCGCGACGGCGTCGGAATTTGAGATTCCGAGCTTCAAGTTCCATCTCAATCTCATCGGCGAATTGAACGTGCGCAATGCGCTCGCCGTGGTCGCCGCCGCCAAGCACTGCGGCCTTTCCAACAAGCAAATCCAATCCGCGTTCGACACGTTCAAGGGCGTGCGCCGCCGCATGGAAGTGCGCGGCATCAGCGGGGGCGTCACCATCGTGGACGACTTCGGCCATCACCCGACGGCCATCCGCGAAACGCTCAAGGCGTTGCGCGTGAAATACGCCCGGGCGCGTCTCTGGGCCATCTTCGAGCCGCGCTCGAACACCACGCGCCGCAACGTCTTTCAACAGGAACTGGCCGATGCCTTCGCCGATGCCGATGCCGTGGTGGTCTCGCAGATCGCCCGTCTGGAAATGCTGGCTCCCGAGGAACGCCTTAATCCCGAGCGCCTCATGCAAGACCTCCTGGGCCGCGGCAAGAAAGCGGCTTACCTCCCGGACGTCGAAACCATCGTCTCGCACGTCAAGCAAGGCGCCGATGTCGGCGACGTAGTGTGCGTCTTCAGCAACGGCGGCTTCGGCGGCATCCACGAAAAGCTGATGCAGAGCCTGAATCACCGCGGCCGATGATTCCTTCGCCTTCCCCTACTCCACCGTCACGCTCTTCGCCAGATTGCGCGGCTTGTCCACATCGCACTCGCGCGCCACGGCGATGTAATACGCCAGCAATTGCAGCGGCACCACCGACAGCAACGGAAACAACGGCTCCAGCGTCGCCGGCAGGTAAATGACATCCTCGACGGCGGTGTGGATTTTCTCGTTGCCTTCGGTCGCAATCGCGATGATCGGCCCCTTGCGCGCCTTGATCTCTTGCAGGTTGCCAAACGTCTTTTCATACAGCGAATCGGACGGAATCAGGCACACCGTCGGCGTCCGCTCATCGATCATCGCAATCGGCCCGTGCTTCATCTCCGCCGCGGGATAACCTTCAGCGTGAATGTAAGAAATTTCCTTCAGCTTCAGCGCGCCTTCCAGCGCGGTCGGGAAATTGTATTGCCGCCCGAGAAAGAAGAAATCTTCCGCGTGCGCGTATTTCAAGGCGATGCGCTTGATGGTTTCATTTTGCTGCAACACGCGGTCGAGCTGCTCGGGTATCGCTTCCAACGCCTTGAGCATCTGTTTGCCGCGGCTGTTGGACATCATGCGCAAACGCCCCATGTAAATCGCCAGCAGCGTCAGAACCGTCACCTGCGACGTGAACGCCTTCGTGGACGCCACGCCAATCTCCGGCCCCGCGTGCAGGTAAATCCCACCGTCCGCCTCGCGCGCGATGGTGCTGCCCACCACGTTGCAGATCGACAGCACACGATGCCCGCGCCGCTTCGCCTCGCGCAGGCTCGCCAGCGTATCCGCCGTCTCGCCCGATTGCGTGATGACCAGCACCAGCGTGTTTTTCTCGATCGGCGCGTTGCGATAACGAAACTCGCTCGAATACTCCACCTCCACCGGGATGTGCGCGAACTCCTCAAACAAATATTCGCCGATCAAGCTCGCGTGCCAGCTCGTGCCGCACGCCGCGATGACCATCTGATCCACCGCGCGCAACTCCGCGGGCGTCATGTTCAACCCGCCAAACTTCGCGGTCGCCTCCTCGTGGTCGATGCGCCCGCGCACGGCGTTTTCCACAGTGCGCGGTTGCTCGAAGATTTCCTTGAGCATGAAGTGCGCATAATCCCCGCGGTCCACCGCGTCCGCGCTGAACTCAATCTGGCTGATCTGCACCTTGGCCGTGTCCGACCCAAGATTGACGACGTTGAATTGCCCCTCGTCGAGTGTCACCACGTCGTAATCATTCAGGTAAGCCACCTGCCGCGTGTGCGCCACAATCGCGCTGGCATCGCTCGCCAGGAAATGTTCGTGGTTGCCCACGCCCACAATCAACGGCGACCCCCGCCGCGCGCCCACCAAAACGCCCGGCAAATCCGAGCACACCACGCCAATGCCGTACGCGCCGATGACTTCGCGCAACGCGTTCATCACCGCGTGGGTCAACCGTTGCGCGCCACTTTGCTTGCCCTCCAATCGCGCGTAGTGGTCGCCGATCAAATGCGCCAGCACCTCCGTGTCCGTCGTGGAATCGAACTGATGCCCCGCCTTCGTCAACCGTTCCTTGAGGCGGTCGTAGTTTTCGATGACGCCGTTGTGTACCACGGCGATGCGCCCCGACTGGTCCAGGTGCGGGTGAGAATTCTCATCCGATGGCGGGCCATGCGTCGCCCAGCGCGTATGCCCAAGCCCGCAGCTTCCCGGCGCGGGCTGTTCGCGCAACACCCGCGCCAGCCCGTCGTCGATGCGGCCCTTCTTCTTGCGCACCTGCAAATCGCCGTTCTCAAGGATGGCGACGCCCGCGCTGTCATAGCCGCGATATTCCAACCGGCGCAGGCCCTCCAGCAAAATCGGGCCGGCCGTCTGTTTTCCCACATAACCCACGATGCCACACATCAGCAATGCACTCCGGTTGACCGTTGAACTGAATCTCGTTGCTCTGTCACCGCGCCTCAGGGTATAAGGGCCGCGGAAGAGTTCGCAAGATAGGATTTCAACTACTATGCCTTACGACCCCACAAAAGTCCCCAGCCCCCGCAGTGTCCTCTCCATCATCATGGGTGGTGGACAGGGAACCCGTTTGTTCCCCTTGACCAAGGAACGCGCCAAACCCGCCGTGCCGCTGGCCGGAAAATATCGCCTGGTTGACATCCCGATTTCCAACTGCATCAACTCCGGCCTCAAGCGCATCTATCTGCTGACTCAATTCAATTCCGCCTCACTCCACCGCCACATCTCGCAATCGTACAAGTTCGACCATTTCTCTGGCGGCTTCGTTGAAATCCTCGCGGCGGAACAGACGTTCACCGACACCTCGTGGTACCAAGGCACCGCCGACGCCGTGCGCAAGAATCTGGTTCACTTGATGAATCACGATTTTGATTACGTGCTCATCCTCAGCGGTGACCAGCTCTATCGCATGGATTTCCGCGCCATCCTCGCCGAGCACGTCGAAAACAAGGCCGACCTCACCATCGCCACGATTCCCGTCGGACGGGATGAAGCCCAGGCCCTTGGCATCATGCAGATCGACCCCAAGCGCCGCATCGTCCGCTTCGTCGAAAAGCCGAAGGACCCGACCGTACTCAACTCTCTGGGCATTGCCCGCGAAACGTACGGCCCGCTGGGCATCCAGGAAGACCGCGAGTTGTTCCTCGCGTCGATGGGCATTTACGTCTTCAACCGTCAGGTGCTGCTCAAACTGCTCGACAACGACCTCCACGATTTTGGCAAGCACATCATCCCCGGCGCCATTGCCACCAATCGCGTCTATTCGCACGTCTTCCAAGGCTATTGGGAGGACATCGGAACCATCCGCTCGTTCTTCAACGCGAACCTCGACATCGCGTCCGAACTGCCGCGCTTCAATTTCTTCGACATGACGTCGCCCATCTTCACGCGCCCGCGCTTCCTGCCTGCGTCGAAGATCAACGGCGCGCACATCGACCACGCCATCGTGTCCGACGGTTGCATCATCAACCACGCGCGCATCAGCAACAGCATCGTCGGCGTCCGCACCCGTATTGACGCGGGAAGCGATTTGCAGAATGTGATTTGCATGGGCAGCGATTATTTCGAGTCACAGGACTCCATCGAGCAATTCGCCTCCGCCGGCCTGCCGCGCATCGGCATCGGCCGCAATTGCCACATCCGCAGCGCCATCATCGACAAGAACGCGCGCATCGGCGACAACGTCACCATCAGCCCGGACGGCAAGCCGGACACGTCCGACCACCCGCTCTATTTCGTCCGTGACGGCATCATCGTCATCCCCAAGAACGGCGTCATCCCCCACGGCACAGTAATCTAAATGCGGACGGCGCCCGTCCCCGGGGCGGCAACGTCACAGTCATCAGGCACGTGGGACTTCCGCCTGCGCCAAACGCCGCCCTGTTTGGAGTTCACGCTTCAGCGTGTGAGCGAGGCGTCTCCCCGCAAGCTAAAGCTTGAACTCCAAACAAGAACAGCAACGTCACCAATCCAAACGCGCCAGATTCCCCCGCGAACGCGCCAGCGTCCTGGAGTGCGCCGGTTCCGCGGCGCTTTGTTGCGCACCAGAGTGTCCACCCGCCCAAATGCCGCCACTGAACACTGTACACTGCATACTGAACACTTTACCTTGATGCTTTTCTGAAGTTTGAGTTTTGAAGTTTCCCTTCGTCTTTCCCAAGGCGTCATTTACTTTCCCCCGCCCCATTGTTACAACTCCGCCGTGCCGACTCATTCGAATCATCTCTGGACGCAACTGCGCAATCCGCGCCGCCTGATTCTCATCGCCGGCCCCTGCGTCATCGAAAGCGAAGCGCTTTGCTTTCAGGTCGCGCGCGCGCTCAAGAAACTCTGCGCGAAACTCGGCGTCACCTACGTTTTCAAGGCCAGCTACGACAAAGCGAACCGCACTTCCGCCAAATCGTTCCGCGGCCCCGGTGTGGCGGAAGGATTACAAATCCTGGGCGAAGTCCGCTCCAAATTCGGCGTGCCCGTGCTGACGGACGTCCACACCGAGGAACAAGCCCGCGCCGCGGCCGGCGTAGTCGATATCCTGCAAATCCCCGCGTTCCTCTGCCGCCAGACCGACCTCATCATCGCCGCCGTGCAAACTGGCAAGGTCGTCAACATCAAGAAAGGCCAGTTCCTTTCGCCCGCCGAGATGGGCCAGGTCGTGAAGAAGGCGGCGGAAGCCGGTGGCGGCCAGTTGCTGCTCACCGAGCGCGGCACGACCTTCGGCTACAACAACCTGGTCGCCGACATGCGCTCGATTCCCATCCTGCGAAAGTCCGGTTTCCCCGTGATCTTCGACGCCACGCACTCCGTGCAACTCCCCGGTGGCGGTGGCGACAAATCCAGCGGCCAGCGGGAATTCGCCCCCGTGCTCGCCCGTTGCGCCGTGGCCGCGGGCGCGGACGGCCTGTTCATCGAAACGCACCCCGACCCCGAGCGCGCCTTAAGCGATGGCCCGAACATGATTCCGCTGGCCGAAATGCCCGCGTTGTTGCGCACCCTGCTGAAAGTCCGCGCGGCGGTGAAGGCATGAAGCCGCGCCTCTCCAAATCGCTGGCAAAGAAACTCGCGCGCGTGAAGGCCCTCTTGTGCGACGTCGATGGCGTGCTCACCGACGGCACAGTGCTCATCGGCGGCCCCGAGGAACAGAAGCGATTTCACATCCAGGATGGCCTCGGCATCGTTCTTGCCCGCCGCGTCGGCATCAAGGTGGGTTGCATTTCCCGCCGCCCTTCCTCCGCCACCGAGAAGCGCGCGCGAGAGCTCAAATTCGATTTCGTGCACCAAAGCAAAACCGGCAAAGTCGCCGCCGTCGAAGAAATCCTGCGGACCACCGGCGTCACGTGGGACGAAGTATGCTACGTGGGCGACGACGTCGTGGATCTCGCGGTGATGCAGCGCGCCGGCGTCGCCGTGGCCGTCGCCAACGCCATCGACGATGTCAAAGCCAGGTCCGATTACGTCACCACGTTGCGCGGAGGCGAAGGCGCCGTCCGCGAAGTCATCGAACTGCTCCTCCGCGCGCAAGGCAAATGGGAAGGCATCACCCAGGGCTATCTCTCCGGGCAATATGAGTGAATTCAACAACCACCCGCCTTTCCCATCGTCCCGTCCCGTAGCGCAGGTTTCCAACCTGCCGTATCGCGGGTTTCCAACCTGCGCCGCCGCGATCACCACCACGACATCTTCAACCCACGACTCTTCCGGACCGCGGCTGTCCCCAGCCGCAGCGCGTAGCCTGACACCACCGCACGGAACCACCTTCGGCGTTCTCTCCGTGCGATCCCGTCAAATCCATGCGCCCTGGCTTTTCCCACAAGCGCGACACGCATCTTCCCTCTCCCCTCAACGGGGAGAGGGACCGAGGGTGAGGGGTGGTCATACCTTGCGCATGACATCTTCCGAAAACGGCAACGGTTTCACCCTCTCCTTGGGGGTGAGGGGGACCGCGACGCCGCAAACCCAAGCGTTCAGAATGGAGACACTGCGATCCAGCAAATCCCCTCCCCCAATCGCAAATCGCAAATCGCAAATCGCAAGTCCCACGCTCTTTCGGATCTCGGCATTCGGATTTCGGATTTTAACCTTACTCACCTTTCTCATTCTCACCCTCCCCTCACCCGCCCAAACCCCCGCTGGCACCGCCAAAGACTACCTGTTCCCCGATTACGACCGCGAAACCCGCCAGGTCAAATCCCTCCTCATGGGCAAGACCGGCCAGAAAACCGCCGAAGGCGTCTTCCGTCTCACCGGCGTCCGCGCCGAGACCTACACGTACAAGGACAAGGTCCGCTCCACCAACTTCGTCGTGCAAGCCGCCGATTGCATCTGGGACCAGAACAACAAACGAGCTTCCTCCGCCGGCGCCGTGGAAGCCCAGACCTCCGATGGCCGCCTCAAGATTTCCGGCACCGGCTTTGACTGGCAGCAAAGCAACACCACGCTCTTTCTCTCCAACAACGTCCACACCGTCATCGCTCCCGAACTCATCAAGAAGGGCATCTTCGGCGGCAAAGCCGAAAAACCGTTGGAAGTCACTTCCACGGCCTTCGAGTTGAGCCGCGAACGCGGGCTCGCCGTCTATCGCGGCAATGTCCGCGGCTCCGACGGCCGGATGACACTTCAATGCGGCGAATTGTATCTTACCAACTCCGCCACATCGGACACAGATATCCAGATCGAGAGCGCTTACGCGCGCCAGGAGGTCGTGTTCGAGGAGGCGGGCGGCTTGCGCGCGGGCGGCGACGAAGCCGTTTATCGTGGCACGGGCGGCAAGGACGTCATCACCGTCACCGGCCACACCCACTGGCGCAGCAAGGATTACGAAGGCGCGAGCAACCTGCTTGTTTACGATCGCCAGGCCGGCGAATTCTCCAGCACCGGCAACGCGCTCATGAAAATCGCCGCCAAGTCGTTTTCCAAGACGAAATCGCCAAACCGCGGCGGATTGCTCGGCCCCTCCGATCAGCCGGTTGAAGTTCGCGCCGAACAAATCAGCGCGAAGATGCAAGCGGACGGCAGCACACCGCAAACCGTTGTTGCCGACCGCAATGTCGTCATCTCGCAAGGCGAAACCCGCGCCACCGGCCAGCAAGCCATCCTCGCCAACACACCCGGCACCGAGAAAGTGGAACTGACCGGCTCGCCTGCGTGGAAAACCGACCGCATGGAAGGCCGCGGCCAGACCATCGTGTTCGACCGCGCCACGGAACGATTCAGCGTTAATGGCGATGCGTACTTCCACCTGCTTCCCCAAACGAAAGATCCAGCTAACCGGCCAGACCCCTCCACTGTCCTGGGTGCCGGCGATATCGAAGCGAACGCTGATCGATACTCCTATCAACCCGGTACGCTGACGTTCGACGGCCAGGTGCGTGTCAAAGATCGCCTGTGGAATCTCAACGCCGAAACCATCGCCATGAAACTCTCGCCCGAGGGCAACCGCGTGACGCAAGTCGATGCGCGGCGCAACGTGACGGCCGAACCGCACGCGGCCAAAGGCGTCACGCAATCGCCGTGGACCATGAGCGCCGGTGAAGCCCGGGCTATTTTTTCACCCGATGGCCACTGGCTTATGGCCGTCAAAGCCCGCGACAGCGTGCGCGTCCAACAACTGGGCCCGGGCAAGTCCCCCGCGTGGCAGTTGGAAGCCGCCACCGCCGAAGTGCGCATGGTGCCCGCGTTCAACCGCCTCTCTCGCATTGAAGCGAATGAAAATGTGCGCGTCCGTCAGCTCGCCCAACCCGGCAGCAACGTTCCTCCGTGGCAACTGACTTCTGACACCGTCTCCGCTCAATTCATTCCATCGGGCGAACGCCTCAGCGAACTCGACGCCACCGGCAAGGTTTTCGTCGAGCAATTAAACGACCCGAAGGGCCAGCCCAACGCGCCCCTGTGGAAACTCGATTCGGCCTCCGTCAAAGTGAAATTCGCCGACGACAACCAGATCAACACCATCGCCGCCAAGGACAAGGTCTTCGTCCGCCAGGTCCCTTCCACCGGCAGCACTGATGCTGGACTCTGGAACCTGCGATCCTACCTGCTTGACCTGAAACTTGCGGCCGGCGGCAAGCAAATCGAAACCGTCCACGCCCGGGAAAACGTTCAAGTCCGGCAAAACGAAATCCCCGGCCAGAAGAATTCCGGCTGGGAATTGAGCGCGAAGGAGGCCACGGTCGGCCTCGCACCTGATGGCCGTCAGATTGCCTCCGTCAATGCCAGCCGCGACATCCGCATCCAGTCCGGCCTCAACTACGCCACTGGCGACCAACTCCGCTTCACCGGCGACACCGGCAAAGCCGAACTCACCGGCACCCCCCTGCTCTACCTCAACACGCCGCCGGAAAAACGCCAGGAAAACGTCCCGGACAAGGTCGTCCTCACCGGCGCCACCAAACTCCTCTGGGACCGCGCCCAAGGCACCTTCAAAGCCCTCGGCCCCTGGCGCATGAGCCCGCCGCCAAAGTAATCTCTCTCCACCCGCCCGGCATTCGCGTCGCCCCTCTCATTAACACCTCGCTTCAGCGAGGTGTCAATCGCTCCGCCGCGCCTTCAACCGATTTATCGGTTTCCTCAACCTTGGCTTGAATCCCTTCCCTCTGACTCAACCGAGGGGTTACAAAATAGTTTGGCCCCCTTGAACGCGTACACCCTTGATGTTACTTTCCCTAAACCCGAGGCGTTCATTCCATGCGAACAGCGCATCAGCCGCAACTGCGATCGATACATGCAAAGGTGAACAGCGCCCACGCCTTCACACGCCTGGAAGCGTTCGTGATCTCCAGGCATGACTGAATTCGACTATAACAGGTTCGCGTCAAGAGGCACCGCACCATGAGGGCCAAACCAGTTCGCACCGCCGTCACCCACGCTTTTAACCGTTTTGAATTGATCGTAGTGGTAGCGGTCGTACTGATCATCGTGTCGTTTCTGGCGTTACTGGCCTCACGTCCGCGCACGCGAGCTTCATCCATACGGTGTATCAATAATTTGAAACAGGTTGGCCTTGCCTTCAGCATGTTTCATGGCGACAACGGCGGCGCCTCTCCCTTCTACGCCACCAACAGTCCCGCCTACCGTAATTCCACATCTGCCTGGATCCATTTCCAAGCCATGTCCAACCAACTGGCATCCATCCAAGTTCTCCTCTGCCCGAGTGACATCACGCGTCTAAATCGCAAAGCTTTTCCGATGGATTTTTCCGCGAGCAAAACCGGCTTTGCTAACCCCATCGCGCAAAACTCCACCCTCAGCTACTTCGTGAACCTGGCCCCCGACGAAACCAATCCCCAAACCATCCTGACCGGCGACCGCAACCTCGCCCCTGCCACCAATGCCGCGCCTTACAGCAGCGTCACCACCGGCGGTCCCATCACTGTTCCACCCACCGCCGCCTGGTCCCAACTCCCCGCCTTCCGCATCCATCCCTACGGCGGCAACATTGCGCTCGCCGACGGCAGCGTCCAGCAATTCAACAGCCAGTCCATCTCCAACCGGCTCATCGGCTCCACCAACCTGATCCTCTTCCCGCAGTAGAGTGCTTCGCGGGAAACCCTGCCGTATGATTGAGGCAACCGATGAGTCCCAAAACAAAACAGGCGCACCCAATTCAGGTGCGCCTGTCTTGTTTTTAAAACGTCGCTTACTTCGGCAACAACTCTGAAACGAGCGCCTTCTCTTCCTGGAGTTCCTTCACGCTGGCATCAATTTTGCCGCGGCTGAATTCGTTCACAGGCACGCCTTGGACGATCTCAAGCTTCTTGCCGGTGCTGCGAATCGGGAAGGAGCAAATCAATCCCTTCTCGATACCGTAGCTGCCGTCGGAGCAGACGCAGATGCTGGTCCAATCGCCGGCGGGCGTCGGGTTCACCACGGACGCGACGCTGTCCACCACGGCGTTGGCCGCGCTGGCGGCGCTGGAAAGGCCGCGCGCCTTGATGATGGCCGCGCCGCGCTGTTGCACAGTGCTGATGAATTCGCCCTGCAACCACGCATGGTCCGTGATGACTTCGGTGGCGGGTTTGCCGTTGATCTTCGCGTTATGGAAATCCGGATATTGCGTGGAGGAATGATTGCCCCAGACGGCAAGATTGGTCACCGCGGTGACGTCCACGCCGGCCTTCTTCGCGAGTTGCGCCTTGGCGCGGTTTTCGTCCAGGCGCGTCATCGCATGGAAGCGGTCGTGCGGCACGTCCTTGGCGTTGTTCATCGCGATGAGACAATTGGTATTGCAGGGATTGCCAACGACGAGAATGCGCACGTCGCTGGCGGCGTTCTTCTGAATGGCCTGGCCCTGGCCGATGAAAATCTTGCCGTTGATGCCGAGCAGGTCCTTGCGCTCCATGCCCTGTTTGCGCGGCACGCTGCCCACGAGCAACGCCCAGTTCACGCCGCGGAAGCCTTCGTCCAGGTCGCCGGTGGCCACGATGCCCTTCAACAGCGGGAACGCGCAGTCCTCGATTTCCATGACGGTGCCCTTGAGCTTTTCAAGAATCTCCGGCACAGGAACTTCAATCAGGTGGAGGATGACCGGCTGGTTCGGGCCAAACATGGACCCGGAGGCAATGCGAAACAGCAAGGAATAGCCAATTTGTCCGGCGGCCCCGGTGACAGCAACGCGAATAGGTGAATTGCTCATATTTCAGTAAAGAGGCGCGCAGTATAAGACGCGCGGGAGAGCGCGCAAGCGCAATGGTGGCGGCATACCTGAGCATGGCAAAATCATTTTGGGCAAAATCATTGGGGAACACGGAAGATGAGCAATGCGAGCGCGCCCGGCTCTCTTACTCCATCACTCGCTCCCATGTCAGCACGAATGATTTTGCCACAGCCGCAGTCGGTTCCTGGAGTTTCTCTGAAGTTTGGTGTTTTAAATTTGAAGTTTCCCTCCCCCCATCTTTCTGTCCCCCATTATTCTGTCAGCTCCCCGCCCGTTGCGGGTTCGACACACAATCGTAACGGGCTTGTAACCGTCCCGCCGTTGATGAACAATTTGGCCCATGGTAACCAAGGCGCGGATGAGACCGAAGTTATTGGTCGTGGACGACGAACCGGATGCCGTCGAGTTGATTGACTTCAATTTGAAAGGAGCCGGGTTCGAGGTCACCACCGCCGGCGATGGCGCGGAAGCATTGCGCAAGGCGCGCACCGTCGCGCCGGATTTGATCGTGCTGGATTTGATGCTCCCGGAAATCGACGGCTTGGAGGTGTGCAAATTGCTCCGCCGCGATCCAGCCACCTCGGCCATTCCCATCATCATGCTCACCGCCAAGGCGGCGGAGATTGACCGCATCCTGGGTTTGGAGCTGGGCGCCGACGATTACATGACCAAGCCGTTCAGCCCGCGCGAACTCGTCCTGCGCGTGAAGGGCATCCTGCGCCGCAGCCACGGCGAAGACTCAAAGAACGACCAATTTCAAATCGGCGACCTGTTCGTTGACGTGCCACGCCACCTGGCCACCGTCGGCGGCAAGCGCGTGGACCTGACGGCAACCGAGTTCAAGCTGCTCACCGTGCTGGCGCAACGCCGCGGCCGGGTGCAATCGCGCGAAAAGCTGCTGGCCGATGTCTGGCAATACGACAATCTCATCGACACCCGGACGGTCGATACGCACATGCGCCGCCTGCGCGAGAAGCTGGGCAGGGCCGCCAAATACCTGGATACCGTGCGCGGCGTCGGCTACCGCTTCGTCGAAGGTTGAGCGGGGCAAAGCGGGTGCGATGAAAGCGGGTGTGAACCGACGGTGTCATTTCTTCCAAGCGCGGCAACCGTATCACCCTCTCCTCGGGGAGAGGGCCTTGTCCGGCAGCGGGCCAGGACATGGGTAACACTCTGAGCCAAGACATGGGTAACACTTTCTACCATTACAGGCTGGAGTTGGATCGCTTCGTGGTGCGCCTTGCGGAGGCGAGC
>JBFMBT010000076.1:0-23670 GCA_040754875.1 Verrucomicrobiota bacterium
GCCGCTGCCCACCCCGGCCCTCTCCCCAAGGAGAGGGAGATACTATTTCCCGCGGTCTGAAATGATGACATCGCAGGTTCGCGTCGCCCACTTGCAATCACACCCGGGCAAAATCGTGAATGGATCAGCCGGTCCAATCAGGAAAGTTATCGAGGAAATCGGGGCTGGCGCCGGAAAGCCAGATGTGCTCCTTGTCGATGCGCGTGGCATTCACGACATTGCCGCGAAGCGCGCCCACAACAAGCCCCGCGGCGACAAACAATAGCGACGCAAAAAAAGCAATTGCGCCGGCCGTGCCGTCAACGATCGGGGCGATCACAAATGAAACCAAGCCACAGAATGCGAGCAGCCAGGCGAGGCCGATTCCGTTGGAACGCTGCTGGCGGTGTTGCTCGCACAGGCAGATCTCGATCCTGGCACGTTTGCGGAGCAGCAGCGCGATGATCAAATACGGCCAGCAGTAGCAAAAGATGAAGAGATAAATCCACGGGCTGTGCCAGTACAGGTTGCGCTTCAACCGGAAGGCGGCCGGCGCATTGCACTTGATGCATTTGTCCGGGAGCACCGCTTCGTGCGCCATCACCAGGGTTTTGCGATCCCGCCAGATGCGCTGGCCGATGTCCCGCACGCCTTCCCTCAGCTTCTGGATGACCACTGGTTTGCACGCGGCACAGATCCACATCTGGTTGAGGAAGATGGCGTCGTCGCGGCGGAACGTGCCGCGGCACTCGGCGCAGACGACGGTATCCGCGCCGTCAGCGGAGGCGGCGCCCGGAATTGCCAGTTCGCGCAGGGGCTGCCAGCGCTCCATCCCCGGTTTCCAAACCAAGGTGGCAGGTTTGATGATTCCGGAACGGACGAGGTTCTGAAATTCGTCGTTGGAAACTGGACCCAGTTGCTTGGTCCCCTCGGCGTAATACCATTCCATCCGCGAAGAGTGTGGGAGCCGCACGCCAAACGTAAAGCGCAAATCATGAGCCGTTGCATTGACAGGTTGCCTTGGGGTGAAGCAAACGTTTTGACGAAAGGGGAGTGGGGCGGGCATCGTCTCACGACATTCGCACCGCATGGCAGAAATCAAATTGACCGAAGCCTTGCTGGCCGAAATGGCCGGCTGGGAAGTGATGAAGCAAGCACGCAGCCTGCTGGCCAGCGGGCAGGTGCTGAGTTCAAACTGGACGCCGCCGGTGCTCAAGGGCGTGGTGCAGGGGGCCAATTCGTATCGGGCCGGGCTGGTCATCAAAGGTGCGACGGACGTGGAGAATCTGTGTTCGTGCCGGGATTCGCGCGAGTGGGGAACGATTTGCGCGCATTCCGTGGCGGTGGGCTTGCACCAGATCCGGCGCAAGGAACTCGAGGGCGCGCCGTTGAAGTCGGAGCGCAATCTGGCGGTGAAACCAGTGGCGCCGGCGCGTCCCGCAAAACGGATTCAACGTGGTGAAACGGGGGAAGCATTGGAGATTCATATCATCCTGCCGCCGAATTTCGCGCAAGCTGCGGCGAAGGGGAAGGTGATGCTGTGCTTCGAAGCGGTGTGGTCCGGCGGGCGCATGCCGTTGAGCGCTTTACCGATGAACAAACCGTTTCAATGCCGCAAGGCGGACCTGGCGCTGCTGGAGGCGATTGAGTTGCTGGCGGGCGGCGATACGCCGGCGATGTTGATGCTGGGCGTGGCGGAGTTCGTCGGACTGCTGCCCAAGCTGGCGGGACATCCGAATGTGACGCTGGGCAAAGCGCAGGAACTCGAGGTGGCCGGCACGCCCTGGCGCGTGGCCTTGAAGGCGATTTTGGAAACGGGTGGCGAGATTACCGTGCGCCTGAAGCAACCGGGAGTGATGCCAACCGTCTTGAAGGGGAACGACGCCGACTGGGTGTTTCAAGGCAACCTGTTGAGTCCGCTGGGCCTGGCAGGCGCGTGCCGGGATTGCCTGCAAGCGCCGGTGAAATTGGGCCGCCAGCAGGTGCCGGTGTTCCTGAGCCGCGATTGGCAGGCGTTGACCGCGGCATGCGACGTGGAGGCGAATTTTCGTCCGGAGGACTTTACCTTGGAACCGGCGCCGCCGAAGTTCGTGCTGTCGTTGAGCGGCGGGATTGCGCTGCTCGAAGGCTTGCTGCAATGCCAGTACGGCAGCCGCATCCTGACGATGGGCGTGTCATCGGACAGCGAGGCGCTCTGGCTGCCGGACCCGGACGTGGTCACGCGCTATTCCACGCGCGACCTGGGCGCCGAGCACGCGGCGCTGGAGCGCTTGAAACGTTCCGGGTTTGCGGGGCCGGATGCGCAAGGGAAACTCAAGCTGTCGGGCCAGAACGGGGTGTTGAATTTTTTTGCGCGGGAATACCCGCGGCTGGAGAAGATTTGGGACGTGACATTGGAAGCGCGTCTGGAACAAAGCGCCGCGCGAAACATCGAGCGCGTGCGACCGAAGTTCAGCATCACGCCGAGCGGGGAGCAATGGTTCGACATGCAGATTGCCTATACGAGTGACGCCGGGGCGCAGATTGAGGCGTCAGAAATCCAGCGGCTGCTGCGCTCGGGCCAAAGCTACACGAAACTGAGGAGCGGAAAATTTGCGGTGCTCGACACGGGGGCGGTGGAGGAATTGCAGGAGGTGTTGCTGGATTGCGCGCCGCAGCAGGGGGCGCAGGGGTATCGCATTCGCAACGAGCAGGCGGGTTTCCTGGACAGCACCTTGCGCGAAGCGGACCTGGGTGAATTGAGCGGACCGCCGGAATGGAAACGGCGGATTGTTTCGCGCACCGGCGACGCGGACATGCAACCGCCGATGCTCGGCAAACTGGATGAAGTGCTGCGGCCATACCAGAAGCACGGTGTGGGCTGGCTGCATTTTCTGCGACGAAACGAATTTGGGGGAATTCTGGCGGACGAAATGGGCCTGGGAAAAACGTTGCAGACGCTGGCGTATCTGCAAACGACGGTGGAAGCCGCCAAAGCGGGGGAACGATTGCCTTCGTTGATCGTGTGTCCGACGAGCCTGGTGTTCAACTGGGTGGCGGAGGCCAGGCGGTTCACGCCGCAGTTGAAGGTGCTGGCCTTGAGCGGGCCGAACCGCGCGCAACGTTTCGGGGACATCGCGAAGCATGACGTGGTGGTGACCAGCTACGCGTTGATCCGGCGTGACGCGGAGCAATATCGCGACGCGGAATTTGACACCGTGGTGCTCGACGAAGCGCAGCACATCAAGAATCGTGAAAGCCAGAACGCGCAGGCGGTGAAGGCGGTGCACTCGCGCCATCGCGTGGTACTCACAGGCACGCCGCTGGAGAACTCGGTGCTCGATTTGTGGTCGATCTTCGATTTTCTCATGCCGGGTTATTTGGGCGGGGCGCAGGATTTTCGGGAGCGCTACGAAATTCCCATCGTCAAGGAAAAGGACACGGGCGCGCAACGCCGGCTGGCGCGGCGGTTGCGCCCATTCATTCTGCGGCGGCTCAAACGCGACGTGGCCACGGAATTGCCGGAGAAGATCGAGCAAGTTGCGTATTGCGACCTGACGGAAGAGCAGGCGGCCGTCTATCGCGAAATCTTGGAGGCGGCGCGACGCGAGGTGTTGAACGCCGTGACCGAGCAGGAACAGGCGAAGAGCCGGATGATGGCGTTGAATGCTTTGTTGCGGCTGCGGCAGGCGAGCTGTGATTTGCGATTGCTGAAACTGGAACAAACCATGGCGGAGACGGCCTCAAGCAAGCTGGACTTGTTCGGCGAATTGCTGGAGGAAGTCGTCGATGGCGGGCATCGCGTGCTTGTGTTCAGCCAGTTTGTGCAGATGCTGGCGCTCATCAAGGAACGGTTGGAGAAGGAAGAGATTGAGTATTGTTATCTTGATGGCTCGACGTCCGATCGCGGCACGGTGGTGCAGCGGTTTCAGGCGAATTCCCAAATTCCAGTGTTTCTCATCAGCCTCAAGGCGGGCGGGACGGGCTTGAACCTGACCGGCGCGGATACCGTGATTCATTTCGACCCGTGGTGGAATCCGGCCGTGGAAGACCAGGCGACGGACCGCGCGCATCGCATCGGCCAGAGCCGCGTGGTGACGAGCTACAAGCTCATCACGCGCGGTACAGTCGAGGAGAAGATATTGTCGTTGCAACAGCGCAAGCGGGAGTTGTTCCAGAACGTGCTGAGCGGCGAGGAGGCGTTGACCAATTCGCTGACGTGGGAGGAAATCAGGGACCTGATGGCGTAGGGCTGGAGGGACACGGACATTCTGGTACCCATTGGTAGGGTGCCTACCCTAGCCGGTACCGAGGAATCTCCCCATTTTCCCCGTGCCGAGAACAGGTTAACGTGACAACCATGGATGAGGACAACAAAGGCAATCTGATGGTCACGGTCACGGCCAACCGGATGGCGGTGGAACGCCTGAGAGCGGAGGTGGAGCGCCTCACGGGGTTGATCGAATTCCTCGTGCTGAAGGACGCAGCGACACGCCGCGATGGCGCGGATTCGTTCGCGTTGGGACGGCACGATGCGCGGCATCTGCAAGCCGCCGGCGAGCGCAATTAGGGCGCGGCGGTCAATCGACGGTGCTGCTGACCTCACCTTTCTTCAAGCGGGTCCGTATCTTTTGCCCGGATTTCACCTGGACCGGGTCGCGCAAAATCCTCCCGCTCTCCGCGTCCATGGTGATCGAGTAACCACGCTCCAGAACATTTCCCGGCGAAAGGAGGCGAAGGCGCGAGGCCGCGTGATCAAGCCGGTGGTGCGAATGTTTGAGGGCAACGCGGATACGCTCGGCGAATTGCTTGCGCTGTTGCGTCAATGCGCTCTGGTGTTGTTGCAACGCAAGCGAGGGACGCAGGCGCGCGAAGCGGCCGCGCAGTGCGGACCAACCCTGTTGCCGGCGCTCGAACCGGTGGTGCACTTCGCGGGCCAGCGCGGACTGAAGGTCGTCCAGGCGCTGGAAGTTTTCGTTGATCAGGCGGCGCGGATGCACGCGCGCCAGGCGGCGGCCGAATTCGTTGGTGGCATCTCGGGCCGATTCCATGCGATTGCGCAGAAGGCGGCCCAATTGGAGCGGAGCGTCGTTGACGAAATGGCGGCTGGCGAAGACCCCCTCGGTGATGACTTCGGCCGCCGCGCTCGGGGTGGCGGCGCGAACATCCGCCACGAAATCGCTGATGGTGAAATCAATCTCATGGCCCACCGCTGAAACCACCGGCAGTTCCGAGGCGTGAATCGCGCGCGCCACAATTTCTTCATTGAACGCCCACAGGTCCTGCAGACTGCCGCCGCCGCGCGTGACAAGAATGAGATCAAGACGGCGCGACGCCTCGTCGGCGGACCACCGGTTGAGCAATCGAATGGCCGCCGCGATTTCCTCCGCGGCGCCGATGCCTTGCACGCGGCAGGGAGCAACGATGATTTCAAGCGCCGGATTGCGCCGCTCGATGACGTGGATGACATCGCGGATGGCCGCGCCGTCCGGCGACGTGACAATGCCGATGCGTTGCGCGAAGCGGGGCAGGGGACGCTTGCGATCCGCGGCGAACAAACCCTCGGCATGCAGCTTTTGCTTGAGTTGCTCGAAGGCCGCCTGAAGCGCGCCGACACCTTGAAGCTCCACGGCGGTGACGCGCAATTGGTACTGGCCGCGTGGTTCATACACCGTGATCTCGCCGTGAAGAATGACCTTCTGGCCGTCGCGCAACGCCTGGCGGTTGGACACGGATTCGCCGCGGAACAACACGCAACTCAACTGCGCCAGGGCATCCTTCAGCGAGAAATAAATATGCCCGGAACTTTGCGCGCGGAAATTGGAAACTTCACCGCTCACCCAGACGCGGCCGACGCCCTTCTCGAGCGCGCGGCGAACCTGCCCGGTCAATTCGGACACCGTGAGCACGTGGCGCGTGGCTTCCTTGGGGAAGAGTTCGCCGAAGTCCCATTGGGATTTGGAGGGTTTGGCCATGCGCTCAGGACGACGTGGAAGTATAGGCTTCGGAAACGCGCTGGATGCTGCGGGCGCGGCCGGTGGCGTCGTCGATGTCGATGATGGCGCCCTGGAGCAGCACGTGGTTTTTGGCGACGGCGAAGCGCTGCGGTTGATAATTCAAAAAGCGCTGAATGATCGGCTCTATCTCGCGCCCAAGGATGCTCTCATGCGGGCCGGTGAACCCGGCATCCGTGAGATACGCCGTGCCGCCCGGGAAGATTTGTTCATCGGCGGTCTGCACGTGCGTGTGCGTGCCGACGACGGCGCTGACCTGGCCATCGAGCATGCGGGCCATGGCGATTTTCTCGGACGTCGCCTCGGCATGGAAATCGACAAAGATGATTCGGGCGTGGTTGCGCAACAGATTGATCTCCGTCTGCACCCGCGTAAAGGGGTTGTCGAGCGGCGCCATGAAGGTGCGCCCCTGCGCGTTGAGCACGGCGACAGTCGGCAGGTCCGGCAACTGCAGCAATGTGCTCCCCTGGCCGATGGTGCCTTGCGGGTAATTCAGGGGCCGCACGAAACGCGACTCGTTGACGAGCAGGTTGGTGACGTCCTTCTGATCCCAGAGATGGTCGCCGCAGGTGATGACATTGACTCCGGCCGCGAAGATTTCAGCGGCGGTGTTTACGGTGATGCCGGAGCCACCGGCGGAATTCTCCCCGTTGGCAATGACGACCGCCAGTTGATGCTGTTCGCGCAAGCGCGGAACAATCTGCGCCACCGCCTTGCGCCCCGGTTCGCCCACTATGTCGCCAATGAACAATATCTTCACGCCGCGAAGCCTAGAGATGAACGGCAATGCGGGAAAGGTGAAAGGTGGGCATGAATCTCCAAGTTCAAAGCATCAAAGCTCCAGAGAAAGTTCTGGGTTCAAAGCTCAAAGTTTGGAGCGCTTCATACTTCCAGGGCGAAAAGAGGGACGACCAAATGAACCTCCCGGGATGCGGAGCGCGGCGTTTACGCCGCTTCAACACCAAAACCAAAAGGGGAGCTTAAATCCATTTCCAATGCAGTCGAACCAGCCACGTTGAAGCGGGCTAAAGCCCGCGCCCCGTCGCATCCCACGGGCAATGTTACGCCTGAAGCTGAAGGCGGGGCTCCGAACCTGGCGCGTCGTTACCTGCTTCCAATCTCACCTGCAACTCAGTGCCGCAGGATGAATTCCTTGGCATTGAGCAGCGCCCAGGCAACGTCCTCCAGCGCCTGCCGGCGGTTCTTCGCTTCCGCAATGTGAGCCGTGGTTTGCTCCAATTCGCTCCTGGTCGGCGGGCGCGTCAGCGCGGTCCAATAAAGCTCGTCCACGATGGCGGCGGGGGACTTGTCGCTGGCGGCGAGCTGGTTCAGCCGGTTCCCGGTGTTTGTGAGCAGCGCGTTGATGGTGGGGCCGCTGATGAGCTGGAAGGCCTGCGTCATCGTGGTGTCGCACGAGCGTTCACATTCGCTGGTGAACAGGCGCGGCGGGCGGCCGAAGATCTTCAAGAACGCGTCCTCTCCGCTGGCGCGCTGCTCGCGGCGCCGCACGGCTTCCACGCCGGGAATCTGCGCCGCGCGGATGCCTTTGGGATAACCGTTGAACTCCAGCGGCGTGCCGGTGGCCTGGCTTTGCGAATCAATCAATTGCTCGGCCGTGAGCCGGCGCGGCACAACGTGCGAGTAATTCACTTCGTCGTCGCCATTGGATTCGTTCGGCGTTGAAGACAACTGATACGTGCGCGAATTCATGATCACGCGGATGAGGTGGCGCAGGTCGAACTTGCGCGCGACGAAATCCTTGGCCAGCGCGTCCATCAACGCCGGGTGGCTGGGCAGATTGGTGTCGCGCAAATCATCCACGGGATCCACCAGGCCGCGGCCCATCAGGTGGTACCAGATGCGATTGACCTGCGCGCGCACGAACAACGAATTGTTCGGGCTGGCGACCCATTGGGCCAGCGCCTCCAGGCGGTCCTGGTCGTCGAGATCGGGTGTGGGCGCGCCCAGGAATCGCGGCGTGGCGTCCTTGCCCGTGCGCGGATTCTTCACCTCGCCGGCGGGCGCGAGAAACACGATTTGTTCGCCGATGAATTCGTGCTTGTCGTTTTTGTCGCGGCGGCGGTTTTCCAGAATCTTGTAATTCACGCGCGCGAACAGCGTGGTCCAGTTGTAATAATCGTCCTGGGTCCAGCGTTCGTAGGGATGATTGTGGCACTCGGCGCATTGGAGGCGCGTGCCGAGGAAGACCTGGGCCGCGGCTTGGGCGCGAAAGACGGGCGTGCGGTTGGCGCGATAGAAATTGGCGGCGGGATTGCTATAGGTGCTGCCGCGCGCGGAAATCAACTCGCGCACGAACTGGTCCACCGGCTTGTTCTCCGCGATGCTCTCGCGAATCCAGAAATGGAAGTTCTGCACGCCCTTGCGGTCCAGCGACTTTTCCTCGTTGCGCAACAGGTCCGACCACTTCAGCGCCCAGAAATCGGCGAACTCGGGACGTTCGAGCAACTGATCGATGAGCCGCGCGCGTTTGTCCCGGCGCTTGTCGGCGAGGAAGGCGCGCGCTTCGTCCGCCGTGGGGAGAATGCCGAGCAAATCGAGATAGGCGCGGCGGAGAAAAACCGGGTCGGCGCTCAGGTCCGACGGCTGGATGCGCATCGCCTTGAGTTTGTCGAACACGTGATCATCGACGTAATTGTTCTTCGGCACGTTCTTCCATTTGAAATCCGCGCGTGCGGGCAGGAAGGCGATGCGCACGGGCACCTGGAGATGTTGGTAACGCACCAGCACGATGCTTTCGCCGGCGCCCTGGCGTTCGACCAGGCCGTCGTGCGTGACTTTGACGAGCGTGTTGACCGGTTCGTAGCAGGCGAGCGTGGTGAGGTCGCGCTGGGTGTCGTTCGAGTAAGTGACTTTGACCTGCAACTGGAGCTTGTCGGCCGGCTCGAAGAGAATCTTGTCCGGCGGCGTGACGTCGAGGCGCGTGGCGCGCGGCGTCTGGGCGGCATCGGTGCGCGCGCCGTCCGCAATCCATTGGCGCAGGATGGCGTATTCGGGCGACTCTTTGGCGAAGCGCAAACCGCCTTCGTGGGCGAGCTGGGTGGTGGCCTTGAGGAGAATCAGACTTTCGTCGGGATTGAAGGTATCAAGGCGGCGGCCGTTGAAATCGCGGGCCAGGGCATTGAGGTCGAATTCGAGATCCTCGGCGCGCAGGGAGAGCTTGAAGCCGCCCTTGCCGTTGAGATTGCCGTGGCACGAGCCCATGTTGCAGCCGGCCTTGGAAATGACGGGCATCACGTCGTTGCGGAAAGAGACAGTATCAGCGGCGGCGCTGGCCGCAACCAGGCAGACGATTGCGGCGAGGCTGGCACTGAGCCAGCCGCCGCTTGGTTGTGACGTCAGGATCGGCATCGGATGATATGTTTCCATCCCGCATTGACGGGGAAAAAGCAAGCGTCAATCGGGCGCGTTCATCAACAGACCGGGTGGAAGGGGGTGGTATTCAAGGGGCCAGGTTGAAATCCGGGATTCGAAGGCAGTTGTTGGGAAAACTTCAAAGGGGAAACTCCAATGCGCGTCAGGATCAGGATGAAAATTGTCCGGAGGTGTCGCAATACGCGGTGACACAAGAGTATTGCTAATTCGCCGCATAAGGCGTAATTTGGTTACAGCATCGGAAAGGTATTGGTCAGGGGTGGCCTTCCGAAACTGGAAAGGATGCCTTATGAACAGTCGATACATGCAGTGGAAGCAGTGGTCGCATTCCCACCTCGATGTCTGCGTGGACCTGGTGCGCATCTATCTCGGCCTGGGGCTCATGATGAAGGGGTATTTGTTTCTCGAACAAAAGCCCATGCTGATGTACATGCTGTCGCAGAACACGGAATGGAACATCCCGCCCTCGCTGGTTCATCTGGTGCCGCCGGTGCATCTTATCGGCGGGGCGATGCTGGCCATGGGCCTGTTCACGCGCCTGGCGGCGATCGTCCAACTGCCGATTCTCATCGGGGCGGTGTTCTTCATTTATTTTCCGATGCTCATCACGGTGGAAGGGCGGCAGAATTTCGAGTTCACGGCGCTGGTGCTGTATCTGACGCTGCTGTTCGCCATCTTCGGTTCCGGGCGGCTGTCGCTGGACCATCGCCTGAAGACGGTGCCGCCGCACGTGGACCTGTGCGCGGACATGATGCGGATTTACCTCGGGTTCGGCCTGTTCATGAAGGGCGCATTTTTCATCGAGGAACGCGAGCACCTGATGCAATTGATCGACAGCGCGGGGAGCATGTCGCTGGTGCCGGCGGCGATGGCGCATTACATCATCCCGGTGCACATCATGGGCGGCATCCTGATAATGCTGGGGTTGCTGACGCGTGTGGCCGCGCTGGCGAACCTGCCGATCTTGATTGGCGCGACATTCTTCGTGTTCATGCCGAGCTATTTGATGATCGAGAACCGGCGGGACAAACAGGACTTCGAATTCACGGCGCTGGTGCTGTTCATGACGGTGATGTTTACGGCGTTTGGCGCGGGGCGGGTGTCGCTGGACCACATGATCGAGAAGGACAAGGAGAAGGAAAGGGCGGCGCATGGGCCGGCGCCGGCGCATGCGTGAGGTTCAGGAATCAAACTCCAACGGAGTAGTGGAGTGATGGAGCAGGGGAGTGCGACCGGCGCATTCCCGCTTTTGCTTCGCGGGGAATTGTGTTTCAATCCGCGCGTCATGAATCCCAAGCGCGCGCCGTTCGCCTTCATTGCCATCCTGCTTTTTGCCTGGTGCGCCGTGGTGTTTCCCGCACCGGCCGCCGGCCACCGCGGGGTGGCGGTGACAGTGCATCCGATGGCGACGGATGCGGCGCTGGATGCGTTGAAGAAGGGGGGCAACGCGATTGATGCGGCGGTGGCGGCGGGACTAACCCTGGGCGTGGTGGATGGGTTCAATTCAGGCATCGGCGGTGGGTGCTTCATCCTGATTCGCCGCGCCAATGGCGAAATCATCGCCATCGATGGCCGCGAGATGGCGCCGGCGGCGGCGCATCGCGACATGTACCTGCGCGACGGCAAGGCGGACCCCAAGCTGAGCCAGACCGGCGCGCTGGCCCCGGGCGTGCCGGGCGCGCTGGCGGCGTACGAGCATGCGGTGCGCCATTACGGCAAGTTGCCGTTCAAAGACGCGCTCCTTCCAGGCGCGAAGATTGCGCAAGGCGGGTTCCGGCTGGATGCGGGCTACTACCGCCGCGTGGAAGGCGTGGCGAAAACGCTCGCGCAATTTCCTTCGAGCAAAAAGATTTTCCTGCAACCGGACGGCAAGCCGATTCCCCAGGGCGAGCGCATGATGCAGAAGGACCTCGGGAAGACGTATCGCGCCATCGCGGAGCAGGGGATTGCGTGGTTTTACGAAGGGCCGTTCGCGCGCGAAACGGCGAACTGGATGCGCGCGAATGGCGGCATCATGACCGAGGCGGATTTCCGGAATTACCAGGTGAAGCGGCGCGAACCGTTGCGCACCACGTATCGCGGGCATGAAATCATCGGCTTCCCGCCGCCCAGTTCCGGCGGTGTCCACGTGGCGGAGATTCTGAACATCATCGAGCCGTTCGAAGTGGCGAAGCTGCGCCCGGGCTCGGCGGACTTCATTCATCTGGTGACCGAGGCGATGAAGCTGGCGTTTGCGGACCGCGCGTGGTGGCTGGGCGATCCGGACTTTGCGCCGGTGCCGCGCGGGCTCATTGTCAAGGATTACGCGAAGACGCTTTCGGCGAAGATTCAGATGGGCAAGGCCACGCCCGTGCCCAGACACGGCACGCCGCCAAACGCGGACGCTGATCTCTTCGGCAAGCACACCACGCATTTCTGCGCGGCGGACGCGGAAGGCAACTGGGTCGCCTGCACCGCCACCATCAACACGACGTTCGGCAGCAAGGTGGTGGTGCCGGGCACCGGCGTGGTGTTGAACAACGAAATGGATGACTTCGCCGCGCAACCGGGCGTGGCGAATTACTTCGGCCTGCTGGGCAATGAGGCGAATGCGGTGGCGCCGGGCAAACGGCCTTTGTCGAGCATGAGCCCGACGATTGTGATGAAGGATGGCAAGCCCGTGTTCAGCGCGGGCGCGGCGGGCGGGCCGACCATCATTTCGCAAACCGTGCTGGCGGTCATCCATCACATCGATTTCGGCATGGACCCGAAGGCGGCGCTGGCGCAGCCGCGCTTTCATCATCAATGGAGCCCGGATGAACTGAAGATTGAAAATGCGGTCGGTAAACCGGTCTTGCAGGAACTGGAAATGCGCGGGCACAAATTGAATGTGATGCGCGATTTCGGCGCGTGCCAGGCAATGGGGCGGAGCGGCGAGACGTTCACTGGCGCGCACGACCCGCGCCTGCAAGGGAAGGCCGCAGTGTGGTGAGCAACCACGAATGGACACCAATAAACACGAATGGAGCCGACCGGACCGCGGCCTTCAGGCCGCTTCAATGTAATTATAACTGACGGCATGGCTTTCTCCATACCCACGGCAAACATACGCTCAAGCGGCGTAAACGCCGCGCTCCGTGTACAGACCGCGGTGCAATCCGCACGATTCGTGTCGATTCGTGTTCATTCGTGGTTTCACTGATTAGCCCCATGAACCTTACGCCCATCGATTGGACGATCATTGTGGTTTATCTCGCCGGGTGCATGACAGCGGGCAGCTGGATGCGCCGCTTCGTGCATGGGGTGGAGGACTTCGCCATCGCCGGTCGCGAGATGGATGTGAATCTCGGCATCGCCTCGCTGGCGGCCACGGAGCTGGGCCTGGTGACGATCATGTACACGGCGCAACTCGGCTTCACCAAGGGGTTCGCCGGCGCGACGATCGGCGTCATCATGGCGGCGGCGATGTTCTTCGTGGGCCGCACCGGATTCATCATCGGGCCGTTGCGCGCGGCGGGCGTGATGACGATTCCCGAGCTGTTCGAAAGGCGGTTCAGCAAACGCGTGCGTTGGTTCGCGGGATTGTTCGTGGTGCTGGGCGGCGTGTTGAACATGGGCATCTTCCTGCGCCTGGGCGGCGAATTCCTCGTGCACGCCACCGGCCTGCCGCCGGGCTACCTGGAATGGACCATGACGGCGCTGCTGGGCGCGGTGCTCATTTACACCGTGCTGGGCGGGATGTTGTCCGTGCTGGTCACGGATTACCTGCAATTCATCGTCATGGGGTTGGGCATCGTGCTGACCTCGATTCTGGTCATCGGGCATCTCGGCTGGAGCGAGATTGTGGAAGGACTGTCCGCCGGTTGGGCGGCGACCGAGGCAGGCGCCGCGCCGGAACGATTGAAAATGGCGGGCCATCCATTCAATCCGGTGCACGCAAGCTGGGGTTACATCGCGTGGCAGATCATTTTTCAAGTCGCCGCCGTCACCACGTGGCAGACGAATGTGGCGCGCGTCCTCGCCGCGAAGGATGCACACACCGCCAAGCGCGTGTATCAACGCACGGCGTTTTATTTCGTGGGTCGCTTCGCGCTGCCGGGCCTTTGGGGCGCGGCGGCGTTCGTGTTCTTCTCGAAGCACGGGATGCCGGCGGATGTGGACAGCCTCACGGCCATGCCCACGTATCTGGCGATGATCCTGCCGGCGGGCCTGATCGGCATCGTGATCGCCGCCATGCTCGCCGCCGAGATGTCCACCGACAGCGGCTATTTGCTGACGTGGGCCACGGTCATTTACAACGACCTCATCATGCCGTGCGTGAAGCGGCCGTTGTCGGCGAAGGCGCGCCTGTTCATCACGCGCAGCCTGGTGCTGGCCATCGGCGTCTTCCTGCTGTTTTACGGACTGTGGTATCAGATGCCGGGCAACGCGTGGGATTACCTGGCGGTGACGGGCAACATCTATCTGGCGAGTGTGTTCACGCTGCTGGTGGCGGGCCTGTACTGGCCGCGGGCCAACGCGCGCGGCGCCATGGCGGCGCTCATCCTCGGCGCGATCGGCCCCATCACCTTCCTCGTGGTCAACGCCGGGAAGGAACCTGCCAACCAGATTTCGCCGGAAATCGCGGGCTTCTCCTCCTTCGCGCTGGCATTCCTCGGCATGTGGCTGGGCTCGCTGTCGAAGAGCGTGGAAACGAAAGGACAACCATGAGCAATCTCCTGATCTGGTTCTGGACCGCCGTGATCTTTGCGTCACTGGCGTGGTATGGATTTCTGCTGTTCTACATCGCCGCGAGAGGCGGGAAGGAAATCGTGCAGATGACGCGGGTGTTGCGGGGGCGGAAGGAAGAGGAGAAGTTTGACAAATGAATGAGCCACGTGGCAATGGCTCTGCTGCCTTAGAGCTGGCGCCGCAAATGCAACCCCACTCACGGTGATTTTATCTCCCGCTCCCCGCCAGATGCTTCGCCAGCGCCTTGGCAAATTGCTGGTTCCCTGACGCCGAGAAATGCCCGTTGTCAATGAAGTCCGCCTCGCCATAGGACGGCTCGAGCACCTCGGCGGCAAAGCGCACTTTCTCTTCCTTCGCCACGCGGGCCAGCGTCTCGTTGTACACGCCGATCACCTTCGGCAGGTCCTTGTCGCGCACAAACGGCAGAAACCCATACGGCTGATTGGACGTGAGCACGCGGTAGTTCATAATCTGCGGGATGAACACCACTTTCACGCCCTGCTTTTCGCAGAGCGCGACGATGTTGCGCAGGTTGCGTTCATAATGTCCCAGCGCTCGCGCGTCGATGCGGTCGGTCAGCTTGTCCGCGGTGCCTTCCACGGGAATGCGGTCCGTGTCCATCTGCGGGAAGAAATGATGAAACACGGCGCGCTTGAGCAGGTAACCGGTGGCCGTCGGCTGCGCCAGGTCGCGTCCGCCCAACCCGAGCGACACCACCCATTTGCCATGGTAATCCGACCAGTCAGGCGCCAGGTCCTTGATGTGCTGCACACGCGCGTCGTTCCAGCCGAGCAGATAAAGCGCCACATCCGGCTGCACGTCCGAGAACAGCAACGCCGTTTGCAACGACGTCTCCAGGCTGGTGCCGCCGGGCGCGCCCAGGTTGATGACTTCGAATTTCGCGCCCAGCTCCTTGCCCAGATAATGCTGCCATGTCTCGTGGTCCGAAACCCCCACGCCGTAAGTCGTCGAGCCGCCCAGCGTCACGATGCGGGTGATCCCCGGCGGTTTGGGTCGCGCGAATTCCGGTCCGCGGCAACGGAACGAATTGTGTGAAATCCGCACGCCGTTGCGTTCGTCGCTTACGTTCGGCACCAGGCACGCGCCGAAATATGGATGTGGCTGCACCATGCCGCGCCCGGACGCCGCGCGTTCCTTGAAATACCATTTGCCCTTGTAGATGCGGTAGAGAATCTGCGAACCGGCCTCCATTCCGACGGCGAATATCAGCAGGCTCATTCCCCACAAGAGAACCTTGCGACGCGGCGAATTGCTCATGCGGCGTGTCATTAACAGAAAGGGGAGAGACGTTAAATCGTTAAAACGGGAAACCGTTTTCAGGAGGCGGGAACGAATTCACCCTCTCCTTGGGGAGAGGGCCGGGGTGAGGGGGATCGACGCATCGTCTGCCCGATTGGCTGCGAATGGAATTACTGCGATATCACCGACTCATTCTTTGGTTGGCTCACCGATTCTCGCCCCCGCCTCCCCGAAATCATTGACGCCGCGCCCTTGATGCTCCACGTTAGAACCAACATCACATGCGATACTTCAATTTTCTCGCGCTGCTTGTGCTGGCAGCCGGACTGGCCGGCGTGCTGCCGGGGGCCCAGGCGGCGGACAAGAAACCCTACGTGGTCTTCGTCACCGGCGACCATGAATACAGCGGCGAGGGCACCCTGCCGCTCATCGCCCAGGCGCTCGAAAAACATTATGGCATGAAGACCAAGGTGCTCTTCGCCACCAACGAAAAGGGCGAGCCCGACGAGAATTACGAGAAGAACATCCCCGGCCTCGAAGAATTGGAGAAGGCGGACGTGGCCATCTTTTTCCTGCGCTGGCGTCAGTTGCCGAAGGATCAATTGATGCGCATCGTGAAATACCTCGAGTCCGGCAAACCCATCGTCGGCTTCCGCACCAGCACGCATGCGTTCAACTATCCGCGCGGCCACGAACTGGAGGAGTGGAACCGGCGGTTTGGCTCGGAGGCGCTGGGCGCGCCACCGGGTTGGGGCGGGGACGGCCATTCGCATTACGGGCACGACTGCGAGACGGATGCCTACATCGCCAAGGGCGCGGAGAAGAACCCGATTCTCAAGGGCGTGGACCCGAAATTTCACGTGCGCTCGTGGACCTACCATGTGGTGCCCAAATGGCCGCCGCAGGACGCCACCGTGCTCGTGATGGGCCATCCGGTGAAGCCGAACAAGCCCACGGCGGTGGACAACCCGGTCGCGTGGACCTGGAAAACCAAATCCGGCGGGCGCGTGTTCACCACCACCATGGGCCATCCGGAGGATTTTCAGGTGGAATCATTCCAGCGTTTGGTGATCAACGGCATCCACTGGGCCGCCGGCCAGCCCGTGCCCGACCAGTGGCCCGGCAAGCTCGACATCAACGTGGCCTACCACGGCATCCGCAAGAAGGCGGAGAAGAAATAGTCCCTTGTAGCAGCCGAGGTGACGAGGCTCCGACGATCGAGCCACCCACGGCTGCATTCGCCAACGCGCCTTCGAACAACGAAGGCGCTCCGCATCGCCTCCCTCTCCTGGGAGGGCCAGGGTGAGGGCAAGCCCCCATTCGCGAAGCCTGACTTCTTCTCCATTACTCCACCACTCCAAAACCGCATCACTCCCTCCACCTTTCTACCCGCACACGCATCACGCTCCATAGGCCGCAGCGTGTAATTTACCTTTAACCCCCTCCCTGAAGCGGGTAAGAAATGCCCGTCATGGTTTTGTCCATTGTCAAATACGGCCACCCGGTGCTGCGCAAGAAAGGCGCGCGCATCGAACGCATCGACCCGCACGTTAAAAAACTGATCGCCAACATGCTGGAGACCATGAAGGCGGCCCACGGTGTCGGCCTTGCCGCGCAACAGGTTGGTGAAGCCCTCCAGCTTACGGTCATCGACATCCGCGGCGTCACCGAGCGCCCCTCCACCTTGAAGCTCGATGGCAAGGATGCCGACCCGGAGTCGATCATGCCGTTGATTCTCATCAACCCCGAGTTGAAGACCAAGGGCGAATCCGTTGCCGGCCCCGAGGGTTGCCTGAGCTTTCCCGAAATCTTCGCCGACATCAAACGCCCCGAATCCGTCCACGTCCGGGCGATGAATGAAAAGGGCGAAACCGTCGAGTTCGAATGCGGCGGCCTCCTTTCCCGCGCCGTCCAGCACGAAACCGATCACTTGAACGGCATCCTCTACATCGACCGCATGGACCGCGAGACCAAGGCCAACCTGCGCGCGGAACTCGAGGAGCTCCAGGCTCAGACCAAGGCCGAGTTGAAAAAAGAACTGTCCGACCTCCACCGCCGCGCCGCCGCGCTCAACCCAAAGGGCTGACACCGCTCCCGGCCGCGCGTGCAGCTTTGGTTTGGAGTCCCGGCTTCAGCCGGCAGCAGTGTTGCAGTTCGAAACGCGCGGGATTTCCTTCGACTGTTTGTGCGGTGACGCCCAACCGCCTGAAGGCGGGACTCCGAACTCCAGCGCGTCGCCATGACTTTATCACCCATTGAATCGCTCCGCCGGATTTTCAATTTGCCCGTGCGCCCAAAATCTGCTATTGATACCCGTGTTTGGAAGACAGCCGTTTGAGTCTGCGATGCAGAGAAACCGCATCTTCCGGCTGTGTGTTGCGCATGAACGCCGCGTTTCGGATCAACCAACCCAAGGTCATCCACGAGAACATTGACGGCGAGGTCGTCGTCATCAATCTGGACTCCGGAACTTATTACAGCCTGACCGACTCCGCCGCGCGCATCTGGGACTGGCTTCAGGCCGGCGACGACACGACGCAAATCGCCGCGCGGCTGGGCCACGAATACGCCGTTGAATCTTCGATCGCCCACACCGAAGCAACGCGCTTTTTGCAGGAATTGCAGTCGGAAAATTTGATCGTTTTCGCGAATGGACGCCAGGATGCGGTTGCAACCCCCGCTTCTGGCAAACCGGCGAACGGCAGCGCGCGCGCCTTCCAACCGCCGCGCCTGCAAAAGTTCACCGACATGCAGGAGCTGCTCCTGCTCGACCCCATTCACGAAGTGGACGAGGCCGGTTGGCCGCGAATGAAGAACGAGTCGTGACGGTCGTTGATTCCAGCACCGATGCCACGGATCGCCACGCTGGCGCATCCGGGTACTTCGATATTGCCCGCGAACATTTCGCGCTGGCGGAACGCTCCGCCACCGTGGTCACGGAAGACTTCCGCATCGCCGGCCTGCGCATCCGCCTTCGTTGTGCCGGCACGGCCCTGCATGATTTCATCACCACGGCGCTCGCCCATTTGCGCGTGGAACCCGGCGACGGCCCGGAACTGACCGTTGGCCTTTGGGACGCCCAGGAAACCGGCGTCACCATGCCCGCGGCCCCCTGGCCCGATGACAAACGCCGCGCGCGCGGAGAGACGGCGTTCTTCAATGCTGGTTCCATCCACGTCTATTACCAGATCGATGCCGGCGTGTTGGGCGTTGTGGACACCCGCCGCGGCGAAGCGTTCGTTCAGGTCGCTTCGGCCGCCGCCGTCCCTTACTACGAACAAAGCCATCCGCTGCGCACCATCCTCCATGTGTGGCTTGCCACGCGCGAACGGCAGTTGGTCCACGCGGGCGCCGTCGGCACCAGCGTCGGCGCGGTCATGCTTGCCGGCATGAGCGGCTGCGGCAAATCCACCGCCACGCTCGCCTGCTTGCGCGCCGGCATGCTTTATCTGGGGGACGATTACACCGTCGCCTGGGACGGCGCCCGGCCGCACGTGGCCAGCCTCTATTCCATCGCGAAGCTGAATCCCGACAACCTCGCGCGCTTTCCCGAATTGAAGCCGTTGAACGCCGCGCGCCTTGCTTCGCAAAAGGCCCTTGTTCCGTTGCATCCGCAATTCGCCGCCCAACTCGCGCCTGTGCTCCCGTTGCGCGCCATCCTGCTGCCATGGGTCAGCGGCGTGAAAAACTCGCGCCTCACCTCCACCACGGCGTCGCAGCTTTTGCGCGCGATGGCGCCCAGCACCGTTCTCCAATTGCCGGGCGCCGGCCAGTCCGCGTTGCGCGCCTTGGGGGAACTCGTCACGCGCGTGCCTTGTTTCATCCTCGAATCCGGCAGCGACCTGGCGACCATTCCCGCCGCCATTCAGGAAATCCTGATCGAAACGGGCTCATGAGCGCGCCGTCCCTCAGCGTCGTCATCCCCGTCAAGGACGGCGAACGCTTCCTGGGCGACGCCATCCGCAGCGTCTTCGCCCAACAATACAGCCCCATCGACATCATCGTCGTCGATGGCCGTTCGTCCGACCGCACCGTTGCCGTCGCGGAATCCTTTCCCGGCGTCCGGTGTTTTACCCAAAGCGGCTCCGGCCTGCCCCGTGCTTACAACGAGGGCATCGCCGCCGCCCGCGGCGAATGGATTGCGTTTCTGGAACATGACGATGTGTGGACGCCTGACAAACTGGCCGTGCAAATCCCGTTCATGGTGGCCCGCCCGCAATTGCTATATACGCTTACGCGCGTCCGCTTCTTTCTTGAGCCTGGCCACACGCCGCCTCCGGGCTTTCGCCGCGAATGGCTTGCCGGCGACCACGCGGGCAGCGTCCTCAGCACGTTCGTCGGCCGCCGCGAGGTGTTCGAAACCGTCGGCCCGTTCAATCCGCAATTATCCATAGCCGGTGACGTGGACTGGTTCGCGCGAGCCAACGATTTGCAGGTGCCGATGGAATTCGTTCCACGCGCCCTGCTCGAAAAGCGCGTTCACGGCGGCAACCTCACCGGCAACGTCGCCGTGAACAATCGAGAATTGCTGCACGTCATTGGCGCGAAACTCCGGCGCGGCCGCGCCGGTCCGGCATGATTATGGCTTCGCACGACCATTCCGATTCGCGCATCAGCGTGGTCATCCCCGTCTTCAACGGCGCGCGCTACCTTGCCGAGGCCATCGAGAGCGTCCTCGGCCAGACGCTGAAGGCCGCGGAAATCATCGTCGTGGACGACGGCTCCGCCGATGGCTCGGGCGATGTGGCCCGGCGCTTCCCCGGTGTGCGGGTCGAAACCCAGCCCCACGCCGGCATTGGCGCGGCCCGGAATCGTGGCGTGACCGTCTCGACCGGCGCGTTCATTGCCTTTCTTGACGCCGACGACCTTTGGCTGCCGGACAAACTCGCCGTTCAGGCGGAGCTGTTGCGCACCGATGCCACCGTGGACGCTGTATTCGGAAGTTATGAGGCCTTTGTCAGCCCGGACCTGGACGCCGACACGCGCGCCCGTCTTTCGGGCCGGGTCGAAGCCGCCGGCACCTGCCACGCCGGCGCCATGTTGATCCGGCGTCCGGCGCTTCTGCGCGCCGGTTTGTTTCCCACCAACGTTGCGGTCGGTGAATTCATGGATTGGTTCATGCGCGCGCAGGAAATCGGGCTTGTCATGCGCAATGTGCCCGCCCTTGTCATGCGCCGCCGCGTGCACGGCGGCAACACGACGTTGCAGCGACAGCACGCGCTGAGCGACTACACCCGCGTGCTCAAACGCGCGCTGGACCGCCGCCGCGCCGGCGCGCCGAAAGGAGGATGACGTGGCTCGCAACGGAGATCCGTGCGGTTTCCTTCCCACGCCGGAACAGCAGCAACTGCTCCGCGCCTGCTTGCTCCGCGATGAAGCCGCCGTGTCCGCCTGGCGGCAATGGCGCGCCTCGGCGGACCTTGATCATCTTGATGCCGGCTCGAATCGTCTTCTGCCGCTGCTCTATCGCAACCTCGCCCGCCTTGGCGTGCCAGACCCCGAAATGGCGCGCCTCAAAGGCATCTATCGCTACTACTGGTCAAAGAATCATCTGCTCTTTCACGACGCCGGCGAACTGGCGGGCCGATTGCAACAACGCGGGATTCCGGTGCTGCTCTTGAAAGGCGCCGCGCTCGTGGTCGCGCATTACCAGGACCCCGGTGTTCGTCCCATGGCTGACGTTGACCTGCTCGTTCCATCCGCCCAGGCGCAGGCCGCCGCCGATTGCCTGCGCGAATCCGGTTGGAGATTGAAGGACGGCGTTTCGTTCGAAGAACTGATGCGGTGCAGTTACGCTGGTGTGTTCGCCAACGCGCGCGGACAGGAAATCGACCTGCACTGGTTCGCCTTGCCTGAAGGACGCCAGCCCGGCGCTGATGCGCATTTCTGGGATGCCTCCGCGCCTGCGAACCTCGGCAACGCCGCCGTGCGTTGTGCCAGTCCGGCCGACCTGTTGCTCCACGTCTGCGCCCACGGCGCTTACTGGTGTCCCGTGCCGCCCGTCCGCTGGGTTGCTGACGCCCTTGTCATCCTTCAAACCGCCGGCGACCGCCTCGACTGGGACCGCTTCCTCGCGCAAGCCCGCGCCCGCTGGCTGACCCTCGCCTTGCACACCACGCTCGATTATCTCCGGCGCGCCTTCGCGGCGACGATTCCCGCCCGCGTGATGACCGCGCTGGAAACCTCGCCGCATCCCTGGCTCGAACGCTACGAATACCGCGCCCGCTTTCATCCCCGCGGCGTCCTTGGCGCCTTGCCCGAACACATCTCCAATTACCTCCGTCTCATGAAACCCGCCAGCCGCTGGCAGACCGTGGCCCGCGCCCCGCGCCACTTCCAACGCCTTTGGGCCTTGCCCAGCGTGACCGCCTTGCCCCCCTTTCTCGCCCGCAAGGCCTGGCGCCGCCTCCATTTCCGCTCAAAACCTCAAGCGTGAAATTTGTGAAGTCGGCTGGCTTCTCCGCGCCTCCGTGGTTCAAACTTTTAATGTCTCTTGGCGGATTTGGCGGCCCATTGCGTCTTCTGTACCTTCTTGCGACCGCCTCATTCGCATTTTTTGTCTCAGCGGTTGGCAGTTGTCTCAGGTGTTTTGGCGTTAATCCCATTCCCGTGCCACAGTGACTCGCCGTGAGAAAATTAGTCGCAAAAGACGTTGAGGCGGTAAGTCGAGATCGGAGTGCCAGTCTTCCCGACCGCGGCGGTGCCGAAGACCAATTCAACGCGTCACCTGCAACCGAATCGCGGAAGGTCCGCCTCAAACCTTGAACTCCGAAACACTCCGAACTTTGAACTCCGAACTTCGAACTGCTATCATTCACTCCATGAACCGGCTCACCTGCCTGCTCGCGCTCCTCGTCGTGTGCCCGTTTCACACACGCGCCGCCGATACCGCGCCGCATTGGATCTGGGCCACGCCTTCGCGCGAACAACCCCGGCCCACCTTCTACCGCCACACGTTCACCGTGCCGCAGATCATCCAGCGCGCCGAACTGCGCGGCGTCGCCGATTTCTGTTCGCTTGCCATTTATCTCAACGGCCAGCTCATCACCAATGCGCCCGATTATGGCCCGATGTTCCAGCTCGACGTCACCCGCCGCGTCCAACCCGGCGCCAACGTCCTGGCCGTCCGCGCCAACGCCTCGCCCGGCCCTTCCGCGTTTTTCTTGAAATTGAGCCTCACGTCCGACGCCGGCTCGCAATCCATCGCCACCGATTCCGACTGGCTCGCCACCACGCTGCCCGCGCGCGACTGGCAATCGCCCGTGTTCCAACCGCAAGGCTGGCAGCGCGCCATTTCCGTCGGCCGCCTCGCGCCGTATCCGTGGGGCGACAACGTCGGCGACATCGCCATCTCGCCGCTCGACAATTACGAGCAATGGCAGCAGGCCAAGGCCGCAGGGCAGGGGACCGATCCCGGTTCTTTCCTTTTGCTGCCGGGTTTCCAGGTTGAGCTGCTCCGCTCCGCCGCGCCGGATGAAGATTCGTGGGTGAGCATGGCCATCGATCCGCAGGGCCGCATCATCATCGCGAAGGAAAAGCAGGGCCTGCTGCGCGTCACGTTGCCCAAGGGCGAAGGCGCGTTGCGCGTTGAGACGATCAACGACACCTTGCAGGAATGCCGCGGCCTGCTCTTCGCGCACGACAGCCTCTACGTGAACGCCAATGTTTCCAAAGGCTTCTTCCGTTTGCGCGATACGAATGGCGACGACCAGTTCGATGAAGTCAAACAACTCGTCATCACCCGGGCGGGCGGTCATGGCCGCAACGATCTCGCCCTCGGCCCCGACAACAAAATCTATTTCATTCACGGCGACGACGTGAGCTTGCCCGACCGCACTTACAAACTCCCGCCGCCGATTTTCACCAATTTGTTTCCGGGCGAGAAGTTCACGCACGGCCATCTCATCCGCACCGATGCCGATGCGGCGCATTGGGAACTTGTTTCCGCGGGTCTGCGCAATCCCTACGGCGTGGACTTCAATCCTGACGGCGAAGCCTTCACCTATGACGCCGATGCCGAGCACGACATGGGCGCGCCGTGGTATCGCCCCACGCGCGTGCGCCATCTGGTCAGCGGCGCGGATTTCGGCTGGCGGCGCGTCACGGGCCAGTGGCCGCCGTATTACGTGGATCACATTGATGAACCGCCGTTGACCGTTCACATCGGCAAAGGCTCGCCCACGGCCGTCAAGTTCGGCACGCGGAGCCAGTTCCCGCCCGCTTACCGCCGCGCGCTGTTCATTCTCGATTGGACCTATGGCCGCATCATTGCGGTGCACCTGGCCGCGCGCGGCGCCAGTTACGCGGGCCGCGCCGAAACCTTCCTGCGTGGCCG
>JBFMBT010000077.1:0-23075 GCA_040754875.1 Verrucomicrobiota bacterium
TGAAGTAAGGCGTTTTGGATTCAAGAGCCGCCGGTGAAAGCCGGCGGCTCTTGCCATTTCTGGGAAAACTCAGCGCGGTTCGGAGGCTTGTCACGCTGGGTATTGCGGGAAATGGCGGAGCCGAAAAAAGAGTCGCTTGTCCCCGGGGTATTGCCCATCATCCATCGCTCAATGAAATCGATGACGGGCTATGGGCGCGGGGAATGTGCCCAGGACGGATTGAAAGTGACGGTGGAAGTCAGCTCGGTGAACCGCAAACAGGCGGATATCACCGTGAATCTGCCGCGCAATCTGGAGCCGTTGGAGGCGCAAATCCGGGATGAAATCAACCGGGTGGTGTCGCGCGGGCGGCTGGTGGTGCGGGTGGCGTTGCACGCGGGCAAGGGTCAGGCGGCCCCGGTGCGCGTGAATGAAAAGCTCGCGCAAAGCTATCTCAAGGAATTCAAACGCCTGGCCAAAAAATTGAAGCTGGCGGATGGCGTGTCCCTGGATTTGTTGCTGCGCGCGCCCGGTGTGATGGAGGTGGATGAGGACGAGGCGGACGCGGAGGATTACTGGCCGGCGGTGAAGAAGGCGCTGGACGTGGCGCTGGCGGCGATGGTGAAAATGCGCGAGCGCGAAGGAAAGCATCTGGAAAAGGATTTGCGGATGCGCATGGACATCATTCATGAGGCGGTGGACCGCATCACGGAGCAGGCGCCGAAGGTGCAGGAGCGGTATCGCGAACAGTTGCGCGAACGGGTGCGCGCCGCGGGATTGGAAACACCCGCCGTCGATGACGAGCGCTTGACCAAGGAAGTCGTTTACTTTGCGGACCGCTCGGACATCTCGGAGGAATTGACGCGGCTGCGCAGCCATTTTCAGCAGTTCGATGATTGCTTGAAGTCAGCCGAGCCGGTGGGACGCACATTGGATTTCCTGTCGCAGGAGATGAACCGCGAGGTGAACACGATCGGGTCGAAGGCAAACGACGCGTTGATCTCGCGCGAGATCGTGGTGTTGAAGGCGGAACTCGAGCGGTTTCGCGAGCAGTCGCAAAACGTGGAATGAAGAAGCCGAACAATTTGCTGGTGGTGATTTCCGCGCCGTCCGGCGCGGGCAAGACGACGTTGTGCCAGTCTGTGCTGGCGGCGGATTCAAAGATGACGCGCGCCATCACGTGCACCACGCGCGCGCCACGGGACGGCGAGAAGGACGGCGTGGATTATTATTTCCTCGAAGCGGAAACATTTTTGAAGAAAGTCCAGGCGGGGAAGTTTCTGGAGCACGCCACGGTGTATGGGAACAGTTATGGCACGTTGAAATCAGAGGTGCTGGAGAAATTGCGGTCGGGCCATGATGTGTTGCTGAACGTCGATGTGCAGGGAGCGGAGACCATCCGCGCGCAGGCCGGCCAGGACGGGGAATTGAAGCGCGCGCTGGTGACGGTGTTTCTGACGCCGCCATCGCTGGCGGAGCTGGAGCGGCGGTTGCGCAAGCGCGGCAGCGAAAGCGATGCGTCATTGAAACGGCGGCTAAGCGAAGCACGCAAGGAACTGTCGCACTGGGAACACTTCGATTATTTGATCATCAGCCAGACGGTGGCGGAAGATTTGCGGCGGATGCAGGTTATATTGGAAGCGGAGCGCATGCGGCAATATCGGTCGCAGGCGCCGGAATATTAAGCATGGGCAAGGCGCGGAACATAGTGCTGGGCGTGACGGGGTCCATTGCGGCCTACAAGGCGGCGGACCTGACGAGTCAGCTCGCCAAGGCGGGTTATTCCGTGAACGTGGTGATGACGGCGGACGCGCAGCGGTTCATCACGCCGCTGGCGTTTAAAACGCTGTCGCGCCACCCGGTGGTGACGGACCTTTACGACGAGGAAGAAGGATGGAAACCCACCCACATCCGGCTGGCGGACGAGGCGGACCTGCTGTTGATTGCGCCGGCGACGGCGAACAACCTGGCGAAGCTGGCGCATGGCATCGCGGACGACGCTCTGACGTGCATCGCGCTGGCGTTGAACCCGAAGGCGAAGGTGCTGATTGCCCCGGCGATGAACGGCAAGATGTGGCTGCACGCGGCGACCCAGGAAAATGTGGCGGTGTTGAAGAAGCGCGGCGCGGAATTCATCGGGCCGGAGGAAGGCATGCTGTCTTGCGGCTACGAAGGGATTGGCCGGCTCTGGCCCGTGGAGAAAATTGCGGAACGCGTGAAGGAGATTTTGAAGGTGTCCTGAGGTTGAGGAAAATGGTATAGTAATCCCGCCACCATGACACACGTTACCGGAAGAACGTTCAAGGAACTGGCGGGGTTGCTCGTCAGCCCGCCGGTGGACCCGCGGCTGCAGGCGGCGCGGATCACGTTCATGGAGGAGAACGTGCTGCTGCCGATCAAGGCGATCGTCATCGGCATGCTGTTTTATTTCCTGTTCATTTCCGATTCGTTCCGCGGGGTGAAGGAGATCGGCGACCTGCCCATGAAGACGGTGCGGACCGTCTTCTTCATCTACATGCTGATCAACATCATCGGCGCGGCGTTTCTCATTTCGTTGCGGCGGTTTTCGTTGAGCGCCATCCAGTGGATTGTGTTCGGGCTGAACCTGCTGGACGCGATTTTCCTGGCGGCGGTGACCTTGCTGACAGGCGGGTTGAACACGTTCGCGTATTGGGTGTTCCTGGGGTTCATCGTGCGCAACGCGGTGAGCGTGCCCGAGCCGGCGCTGCAAATCACCCTGAACCTGCTGGTGATCGGCTGTTACGCGGCGGCGGGATTTTCGGACAAGTTCATCATCGACCGGTATGAAATTGAGCGCCAGTTCGACCTGGAGGATGTGAAGGTGACATCAAAGGAAGTGGGGCAGGCGGCGCAAAGTTTTCAGCCGTATGTAATCCGCATCTTTTTGATGATATCGCTGACGGCGTGTTGTTACGGCTTGCAGGTGTTGTTTGACAAGCAACGCAAGGCGGAGGAGGACATGGAGGAATTGGTCTTGCGGCAGGAGCAGCTTCAGGCGGCCGGCCGGCTGGCGGCGGAAATTGCCCACCAATTGAAGAACCCGCTGGCGATCATCAACAACAGCGCATTTACGCTCCAGCGAGCCTGCAAGGATGGCAAGAACGGGGACGGCGCAACGTTGGAGCAATTGGACATCATCCGGGATGAGGTGGACCGGTCGGACCGCATCATCACGGAGTTGATGGGCTACGCGCAACTGGCCGAGGGGAAGGTCGAGAAAATCGAAGTGTCACCGGAATTAACCGAAGCGATTGAACAGGTGTTTCCGGCCGGGGCAAGATTCCAGGTGAAAGTGCATCGGGAGGAGGATCCTTCGCTGCCGTCGTTGCACATGCAACGCGGGCATTTCCGGGCGATGCTCGTGAATCTGTTGCAGAACGCGCGCGAGGCGTCGCCGGAGGGCGGGAACGTGCGCGTTCGCGTGCGGGTGAACGAGGAGTTCACGGTGGTGTTCACGGTGGAGGACGAAGGTCCGGGCGTTCCGCCCGAGCGGGTGGAGCGGGTGTTTGAGCCGTATTTCACCACGAAGGAAAAGGGGACGGGACTGGGGCTGGCGATTGTGAAGCATAACGCGGAGATTTACGGCGGAACCGTGCGGGTGGAATCGGGACTTGGAAGGGGCGCCCGGTTTATTTTAGAGTTGCCGGTGAAAACCATGATGCGTTTCCGGAAATGAGCCTGCCACCGCTACTGATCATCGACGACGAGAAGAACATGCGCGCCTCGCTGCAGAAGGTGCTGCATGACGAAGGCTACACGGTGCGTGCCGTGGAGTCCGCCGAGGAGGGCCTCAAGCTGGTGGAGCAGGAGGACTTCATGCTGGTGATCACGGATGCGCACCTGGGCGGCATGAGCGGCTACGAGCTGCTGGCACGTCTGCGGGCGCGCTGGCCGAACCTGCCGGTGCTCATGATCACGGCTTACGCGACGCCGAAGCTGGCGGTTGATGCGATGAAGGCGGGGGCGTTCGATTACGTGGCGAAGCCGTTCGCGCCCGAGGAATTGCTGCATCGGGTGTCCATCTGCGCGGAGCGTTACCGGCTGATATCGCAGAATGCGGCGTTGCGCGCGCGCGCGACGGAGGATTACCAACTGGACCACATCATCGGCGAATCGCCGCGGATGCGGGAATTGCGCCAGTTGATCCAACAGTTTGCGCCGACCAACGCGACGGTGCTGATCCTCGGCGAGAGCGGCACCGGCAAGGAATTGATTGCCGGCGCGCTGCATTCACTGAGCCTGCGCCACGACAACAGTTATGTGCGCATCAATTGCGCGGCCATTCCGGAGACGCTGCTGGAGAGCGAACTGTTCGGCCACGAAAAAGGGGCGTTCACCGGGGCCATCAAACAGAAGCCGGGCCGGGTCGAGGAGGCGGATGGCGGCACGATTTTTCTGGATGAAATCGGTGACATGAGCCGGCCGTTGCAGGCCAAGCTGCTCCGCTTTCTGGAGGACGGCACGTTCTCGCGTGTCGGCGGCGTGGATGAACTCAAGGTGAGCGTGCGGCTGATCGCGGCGACCAACCGGGACATCGTCGATGCCATCAAAACCGGGCAGTTTCGCGAGGATTTGTTCCATCGTTTGAACGTGGTGCAGTTCCGTCCCCCGCCGCTGCGTGAACGCGGGCCCGACATCATCCTGCTGGCGGAGCATTTTCTGAAGCATTTTGCCCGGGGCATGAAAAAGCCCGTGAAGAAGCTTTCCGCCGCGGCCGAACCGAAACTCATGGGCCACCCGTGGCCGGGCAACGTGCGCGAACTGCGCAATGTCATCGAGCGGGCGGTGATTCTCGAGTCATCGGAAGAAATCCGCCCGGGCAGCCTGCCGGATTTCCATCTGGAAAGCCAGTTGCGCAAGACCGAGGGGCCGGTGGTGGCGGTGTCCGACCAATCGCTGGACGAATCGGTCGCGACGTTCGAGCGCGAGCTGATTTTGTCTTCACTGGAGCGCAACCATTACAGCCTCTCGAAAACGGCCGAGCAATTGAAGGTGAGCCGGCACGCGTTGCGTTACCGGATGCAGCGGCTGAACATCAACACCGATGCGGCCGGAGACGACGCGGACGCCGAACTGGAAAGGGAAGCCGCCAATGGCAGGACGCGTTGAGATGTTTGCGGCATTGACGGATGCCATTGCGGATTTGAAGACGGCGCGGCGCGGCGCGGCGCCGCTGGAGGACGCATGGGTTGTGCTGGCGGTGGGCCTGGCGCTGCTGCTGGTGGCCCTGTTCTGGGCGCGATTTCTTCGCAAGCCGGCCCGCGAGGACATAAATCCAGACCGCGTGTTGCGCGAGGCCGAACCCTCCCGCCGCCGGCGCGCGGGTGGCGCATCCGCGTCCCGCCGGGAACACCGTCCGCGCTTCCCCACGCTGGCGGAAAAGGGGGGACTGCCGCCGGTGCGCGATGAACAGCCTTCTCCCGGCAACATCACCAATGCAAGTTAGCGAAACGATCACGCGCAAAAGCGCTTCGAATCTTGCCCTGGCGTTTGTGTTGCTCCCCAGGGACAAGCGCGCGGGCATGTCCGCCCTGTATGCGTTCTGCCGCGAGGTCGATGACGTGGCCGATGATGAATCGGCGCCGCTGGAGGACCGCCGCCGGCTGCTGGCGGACTGGCGCGCGGACATCAAGGCAGCCTGCGAGGGCGGTGCGCCGCAATTCGCCGTGAACCAGGAACTGAAGCCGGTGATTGCACAGCACCCCGGGCTGAAGTTCGAACTGTTCGACGAATTGATTCGTGGCGTCGAGATGGACCTGGACATCAAGCGTTACGAGGATTACGCGCAATTGGAACAGTACTGTTATCGCGTCGCGTCGGTGGTTGGTTTGTTGAGCATCGAGATTTTTGGTTACCGTGATGCGGCGTGCAAGGACTATGCGGTGTATCTGGGCAAGGCGCTGCAATTGACGAATATTCTGCGCGATGTGCGCGGCGACGCCGAGCGCGGGCGCATTTATCTGCCGCTATCGGAACTGGCGCGGTTCAGGGTCACGGAGCGTGAGTTGCTGGAATTTCAATACTCGCCGCGGTTTCAGGAACTGGCGCGCAGCGTGGCCGAACGCGCCCGGCATTTCTACCAACTGGCGCGCCAGACGCTCCCGGAGCAGGATCGGCGTTCGATGGCCACGGCGGAACTGATGGGCTCGGTGTACTGGCGGCTGCTGCGCAAATTGGAGAAAAAGGAATTCGACGTGTTTGGCCCAACACCGACGCGGTTGAACAAGGCGCAAAAGATGTTGCTCATTCTGCGCACCTGGTGTCAGGTGTGGACCGGCGCTTTTGTGCCGAACTATGGGGTCCCGTAAACCGAGGCGGCGGCTGATCGTCAATGCGGATGATTTTGGCCGCTCGCACAGCATCAATGAGGCGGTCATTTGCGCGCATCGCGAGGGCATTCTGACCACCGCCAGCCTCATGGTGAATGGCTCGGCGTTTGATGAAGCCGTGCAACTGGCGCGCGAGCATCCCAAGCTCGGCGTGGGCTTGCATCTCTCGCTGGTCTGCGGCCGTTCCTGTCTCAAGCCCACCGAGATTCCCGGCCTGGTGGATGACAAATACCAGTTCACGGACAACGCGGTGGCCGCCGGTTTCCGGTATTATTTTCTGGGCGGGCTGCGCTCGCAGTTGCGGCACGAAATCAACGCGCAGTTCGAGAAATTCTTTTTGACGGACCTTCCGCTGGACCACGTGAACGGGCACCTGAACATGCATCTGCACCCGGTGGTGTTCAGCCTGTTGAAACATCATTACCAGGAGTGGGGCATCACGCGCATCCGGTTGACGCGCGACCCGCTCCGTTTGAACGTGAAGCTGGCGTCGGGCAACTGGTTTTACCGGCTGAGTCACGCGGTGATTTTCCGTTGGCTTTCCCGGAATGCTGCGCCATCTTTGCGACGGCGGAACATCCGTCACACCGACCGCGTGTTCGGCCTGCTGCAAAACGGTCGCGTGCATGAAGATTATGTGACGCGCCTGCTGCCCGAGTTGCCGGAAGGGGACTTCGAGTTATACTCGCACCCTTCGCTCGACGTGTTCAAACCGGAGTTTGACGCGCTGGTCAGTCCGCAGGTCAAGACGCTGGTCGAGCGGGAAGAGATTCAGTTGATCCGTTACCAGGATTTGTGACATGTCGAAACTAATTGTAATTCTGCTGGTGTCGCTGACGTTTGAAGCGATCGGTGTCGTGTATCTGGCGCGCGGCTTGAAGCAAATCGGCGACGTCACGGTCGTCAAGCCCGCGGCCATCCTCGGCGTCATCAAGAAGGGCCTCACCAACAAGGACATCCTCCTTGGTGTGTTCTTCGAGGCGTTGTTTTTCGCCGGCTTGCTGACGCTCATGTCCAAGGCGGATGTGAGTTTTGTCTGGCCGCTGACGTCGCTGGGCTTTCTCTACACCACCATTGCCGCGCGCTACATCCTGCACGAGGAAGTCTCCTTCACGCGCTGGAGCGGCGTGGTGCTGATCTGCGCGGGGGCGGCGTTGATCACGTGGAGCGAAAAGCAAAAATCGCTCCCGCAAACCAAGCCCGCCGCCGTCACGGAATCCCAAGCTGCACCTTGATGGCGGCGTCAAGCGCGCCAGCAAGGTTGTTCGCGGCCTGCTGCAAACGTTTCTGAAAGCGCATCAACGCCGGGATCTTTCCCGGCGATTTCAACAACGCCAGCGCAAGCTTCGCGAAATCCATCCGCTGGTCGGCCGTCATCAACTGGTTGAAATCCAGCGGCAGATTTTCATCCACGGCGTCCGAGATGACGCGGATGGTCAGCGAGGGGATCAGGCGCGAGCGGCAGATTTCGCGGATGGTGCCGGACTCCATTTCCACAACATCGCAACCAGTGGATTCGCGCAGGGCACGTTTCTCATCGGCTGTCGCCGCGACGCGTGTCGCACAGTGGAAGCGCGCGGCGAACGCCCCGGTCGCGGCCAGCGCTGCCGCCAGTTGCGGCGTCTCGGGGGCGTCGAACACCACCTGGCCGGTTTGCCAATCGGGATTCAAGCCGCCGGCAAATCCGCTGGTGATGACCACGCACGGTTTCATGTTGTTGAGTTCGCTGCGCACGGCGCGTTCGGTGTTCGAAAAACCCATGCCGGTGATGAGAATGCGCACACGCGGGTCGCCACCCCAGGAACGGCGGAAGGGAGCGGCCTCTTCCTTGACGGCGAAACAAACAAGAATCGGGCGGTCCGCCGTCATGATGCGCGCGAATGAACGCTAGGACTTGAAGCGGTGGCCGTTCACTTCGACGGCGTCGAGGTGGCCGGCGTGGCCGGGTTCGCCGTTGATCCCCGGTTTGGACTGGGCTTGCGCGAGCACCTTCTTGTACGTGGCCAGTGCGAGCAGCGGCCAACTGTTCCGATACATGTCGTACTTCAGATAAAACACGCAGGGAAAACCTGTGCCGGTGATTTCGTCCTCGGACCATGAGCCATCGCGATTTTGCGTGCGCACCAGGTATTCGAGGCCGCGCTGGATGCTGGGCCGATACGGGTCGTCAAACGCCAGCAGGCCCATGACGGCCCATGCGGTCTGCGAGGCGGTGCTCGGGCCCTTGCCCTTGTGCACCGGGTCGTCGTAAGTGTTGCAACGCTCGCCCCAGCCGCCGTCCTCGAGCTGCACGCTCTCCAGCCAGTCGCGCCCGCGCAGCAGCCACGGCTGGTTCATGTTCAGATTCATCGCGCGCATGCCGCGCAACACCTGCCACGTGCCGTAAATGTAATTCACACCCCAGCGCCCGTACCACGAGCCATCGTCTTCCTGGTGCGATTTGATGAACGCCAGCGCGTCCTTGATCTGCTTGTTGTCCATCGGCCAGCCTTCGTAGCCGAGCAATTCCAAAATGCGGGCGGTGATGTCCGCGCACTCGGGGTCGAGCATCGCGTTGTGGTCCGCGAACGGCACTTTTTCGAGAATGTTCTTGGTGCAATCCTTGTCGAACGCCGCCCAGCCGCCGTCGCGGCATTGGAAGGCCATCATCCATTTCAGGCCGCGCTCGAAACATTCCTGGCGCTTCTTCGCGTCATCGGTCTTCACCTTGCGCAAGGCCAGCAGCACCATCGCCGTGTCATCCACGTCCGGGTTCCATTTGTTTTCGTATTCGAACACCCAGCCGCTGGGCTCGACCTTCGCCGGGTTCTTGTGAATCCAATCGCCGCGAAAACGAATCTCCTTCGTCATCAGCCAGTCGGCGGCCTTCTTGAGCGACGGATGGTCCGCGGGCATGCCGGACTCGGCCATGGCCACGGTGACAATCGCGGTGTCCCACACCGGCGAAAAGCACGGCTCGATGCGCACGCTGTCCTCGGTCTCGTGCTGCAGACGTTTCAATTCCTTCCACGCGCGCACGACTTCCGGGTGGTCATCGGGATAACCGAGCGCAATCAACGCGATGAGCGAATTGAGCATCGCGGGGAAGATGGCCGCCAGACCGTCCGAGCCTTCGAAGCGTTCGAGCATCCATTGCTCGGCCTTTTTGAGCGCGCGCGTGCGGAACGGATGCAGGCCCTGCCGCTGCACCCACTCGGCGAGTTTGTGCAGGCGGTCCAGCCAGAGGAACATGTTGCGCACCGAAAAATCGAAGTAACGCGGGCGCAGCGATTCATCCAGCTCCCATTTGCCGTTGGGATACAGTTCGTCGAGGTTCACGCCATTGTCGAGCCGGCGTGTCGGCCGAAAATGATTGATGATGGCCAGTGGGATGATCATCGCGCGCGACCAGTTGCTCATCTCCCAGAAATTCACGTGGAACCATTTGCCGATGAGCAGGACTTCGCACGGGATGGTCGGCACGTGGCTCCACTCGACCAGGCCGATGAGCGCCAGATAGAGCTTGGAGAACGTGTTCATGCGCGGCACGCCGCCGAGCGAACGGGCCACGTCGCGCGCCTTGAGCATGCGGGGATGGGTGGCCGGCACGCCGCACAACTTCAGCGCCAGGTAGGCTTTGATGGTGGCGTTGACCTCGGACGGGCCGCCGTAGTAGATGTTCCACCCGCCGTCGGGCAGTTGCATCGAGAAGATGTGATTGATGGCCTTGCGCTCCCATTCCTTGTCCACCTTGCCCCACCAATGGTGGAAGACCACCATGTCCGACACGAGCGTCGAATCCACCATCAATTCGCCGACCCAGTAGCCTTCGGGCTTCTGTTCATTGAGGAGGAAGCTTTGGGAACGGAAAATGGACGCATCCACATTGACTGCGGTGCGGAATCCAAAATCCTGTTGAACGGTCTTCGTTTCCACGTGACCTGGTGATGCCTTGCCTGACACGCGATTTACTGTGTGGAGATGGCCGGGGGGTGTAAAGGATTTATTACGGCACAGGAGCGCCGGGGCAAGACGCTGGCGTTCAAGCTTTTCGGAAAAGGGAAATGCACGCCGGGGCGCGGTTAAGGTGTCCGAAGCTCACCCACCAACCGTGAGCGCGAAGCTATTTCAAAACAAACTGACGGTGCCTGGCGAAAACGCCGCGGAGTGAACTCGCCAGGTCATCCTGAAGTTGCTGCACCTCGGCGTACAGTTTCACGTTCTTCGGATTGGGCCGGGCGGTTTCGCTACGGTTGAGTTGGACGAATTGATCGGTGATGTCGCTGATGGCGACTTTCTCGCCGCGCTGGCGGAGCCAGCACCAGAGGGCCTGCAACGCCGCGCCATACGCCGCGCCTTCGCTGACCTTGAGGGTCACGACCTCGGCGTTGAAAACATCCGCCATGATCTGCCGCCAGACCTTGGACTTGGCGCCGCCGCCGGTCGCGCGAATCTGTTTGGGTTTGACGCCCAGTTCCGCCAGGCGGCGCAGGCCGTAATTCATGCCCAGCGTCACGCCTTCCATCGCCGCGCGCGCGTAATGTTCGGCGGTGAAGGTCTTGAGGTTCACACCCAGCAGGACGCCGGTGCCATCGGGGACGTTGGGCGTGCGCTCGCCTTCCAAGTATGGCAGCAGCACGAGGCCATCGGAGCCGGGACGCACCTTGGCGGCTTCGGCGGCGAATTTCTCATGCGTCCAGCCGAAATCCTGGCGGACCATCTCGGTGGCGACCGTCACGTTCATCGTGCACAGCAAGGGCAGCCAGCGATTCGTGGAATCGCAAAACGCGGCAATCTCGCCCTGCGGATCAATCACCGGCTTTTCCGCGCAGGCGTAAATGGTGCCGCTGGTGCCGAAACTCGCGGTGATGACGCCCGGGCGCGTGTTGCCGGTGCCGATGGCGCCCATCATGTTGTCGCCGCCGCCCGCGCTGACGAGCACATCGGCGCCCAGGCCGAGCGATTGCGCGGCGGAAGGTTGCAAGGTGCCGACCGCCTGGTCGCTGGAAATCAACGGCGGCAGTTTGGCCGCGAGGTCGGCGTCGATGGCCTTCAACGCGGCGGCGGACCATTTGCGCTTGCGGACATCGAGCAACGCGGTGCCGCTGGCGTCGCCGTATTCCATGACGGCGCGGCCGGTGAGCCAGAAATTCAGGTAATCATGCGGCAGCAGCACCTTGGCGAGCTTCTTGAAATTCTGCGGCTCGTGTTTCTTGAGCCAAAGAATCTTGGACGCGGTGAAGCCGGGCAAGACGGCGTTGCCCAACTCGCGCACAGTAGCCTTCAATCCGCCAAGCTTCGCCATGATGGCGTCGCATTCGGCGGCGGTCGAGGTGTCGCACCAGAGCTTGGCGGGGCGGATGACGTTGCCGTCCTTGTCGAGCGGGACAAAGCCGTGTTGCTGGCCGCTGACGCCGATGGCCTTGACTTCGCTGGCGTCGGCGCGGGCAACGACGAGCGCCTTCTTGATGGCCTTGGCGGTGGCGGCGCGCCAGGTGTGCGGATGCTGCTCCTTCGCGCCGGGCGGCAGGTTGGGGATCAAATCATACGCCTCGGCCGAGGCGCCGAGGACCTTGCCGGTTTGCGCGTCCACGACGAGGACTTTTGTCGATTGCGTGCCGCTGTCGATGCCAAGGAGAAGTGTTCGCATAGCCTGTGTCCGGAGATTGAACCGCCCCCAAGATGGCGGAAGGCAGCGCCGGTGTCGAATATTTCCTACCCCGCCGTTATCGGGCGGAAGCGGGCGGAAGCGGGCGGAATGGAGGAAAGCGAACGAGCCGGGCGCAAAGGCAGCAAACAATAGTTTGCACAGTTTGCAGAGTTTGCACGGACGCGGCGGCTACTTTTGCGTCGGTGCAGGCGGTGCGGAGGGCGGTGGCGCGGCGGGCGCGACCCCATCGGCCGCGAGGGAGTAGCGGCTGAGGATGGGCGCGAAGTCGGCGTTGGTGCGGGCGAACGCCTGGAGGCGGCCGAGGAATTGTTGTACTTGCGGCAGGTAGTTCGAGTTGTAATCCGCAACAGTCTGATTGATGAGCGGGCGATTGGCCTCGACCTGCTTGCGCATCGTGCTGACCTGGCGGAACAAATAGACGGAGAGGCTGCCGCACATGAGGATCAACGCCACGAGCACGGCCTGGATGAGGCGTTGCAAGGCGCGAAACGAACGCTGCAACTGCGCGTGCCGGCGCTCCAATTCGTCCAACGGCGGGTTTTCGGGTGCGCCTTCGCTCATAGGTCACTTGCCTTTGGCGGCGGGCGCGGCCACCGGGAGGCCGGCGGACTGAAGGATGGGATTGATGGCGGGATTGCGCCGCGAGTACTCGACCGCCTCGCGCGCCAGGGAGTTCATGATGGTCTTGTTTTTGTTCACGGCCGTGAGCTGGCGCTCCAGTTGCGCCCACTCACGGGTGAGTTGCACATGCTGATAACAGAGCGCGCTGACCACCAGGCAAAGAAGGATCAACGCCCCGCCCAGGGCGTAAGTAAAATTGTTGCCGCGCGTCATTTGCGGGGACTGTAGGGCGTGTCTTCAAAATAGGAAAGGGTGCTGTTGGCGGGCAAATGAGGCGATGGCGAGGCGCGAGAAGGAGCATAGCCGTCCCGCATGGCGGGATGACTGAAGCAACGAAGCTATCGGCTCATCGGCTATCCGTCCAATCCACCCTTCATCATCTCCACACGGTCACGAATCAATCCGTTCAGATATTCATCCGACAACTTCATCCGTGAATAAACCCGGGGTGTCGTCAGCAGGCTTCCGATCAAGACCACGCCAGTCAGCGCTAAAACCAATCGGCGACGACGCCACCGCCACCAAACGAGCGCCAGCGGGGCGACGCACAGACCGTTGGCGATGAGCAGCGTCATGCTCAGTTCCCAGTTGATGGAAACGCCTTGCGCCTTGGTGAAGAAACGCGTCGCGGCATCCATCTCTCCCGCAAGCCGGCTGTATTCAGCCTGCAAATAGACCCGCTCTTTCCGGCGCAGGCGCGGGTCGTGCTCCAGCAAATCCAATTCTCGCCTGGCGATGCGCGCGGCGCGGGCAGGGTCTCGCTCACGCAAATGCCAGATGAGAACGCGATTGAAAACCGCCCAAAACTCCTTGTCGCGCCCCAACAATTCGTTCACGGCGATCGCACGGTCCAGCCGCACCGGAAATGCCGGCGCCATCGTCGGCTTCCAATCCATCATGAATCGGGCCGCCTTGAGCTGCCGCTTCTGCGCGTCGGACAGCTTGAAGAAGTCTTCCGTGGTCTGCGTGTACCCGCACTTCCCACACGTGACGATGAAGTCTTCCCGGCTATGCGGGACAAAAATCAGATCATACTTTGACGGTTCCTTGAAAACATAAGGACCGTAGCCGACCAGTCGCTTCACCAACACGTCCGTCCGGCAAATCGGGCACGGCTGCAGGTCCGTCGTCAGCAACGTCGCATTCGATTCGCACCTACCCCACATCAACCACAGAATCGCGATGATTACGCCAGCCTTCACCATCTCTTCGACCAACCAACAGCCACACCATCACGAAGCCCAGCAATTCATCGCTGCGTCCGCAGCCCTCAGGAACCAAAGCCGGGGGGCGACAGAACCCGATTCCACCCAACGCTCCGGGTCCCCGCCCCAACGATTCAACTTTTCCACGCTTCAACGTCATTTTTAGTTTGCACAGTTTGCATAGTTTGCAGGTTTGTTAGACAGACTTCGCGCCCTGTGCCAAAGTGCCACCGCTATGAAAGCCGGCCCGGCACAACGCGTCCGGACTGCGGCGGTGGCAACGCCCAGCCGCAGCGCCTGGCGAAGTCGCACGCGCCAGATCGTTCCACGAAGTCGCCGGAGCCACACGCTGCGCCTGGTCTCCGACACAGGCGCCGTCCGAAACCGAATCCTCCGTTCCGACGCATCCGCGGTTCCTGTGCGGCCCGCCAAAATAACCGGTTATTACCGGTTATTACCGGATATTCGAGGGGGGGCACCCCGGACGTCTCACCTTGTCTCACGTCTTTGTGCTTCTTTCGTCATTTGGCCTTCGTCATTCGTCATTGCCCCTTGTAACTCCCCCACCCTCTTAACCGTCTTACCCTCCATGACTTCCCGCTTCCGCCCAATGGCCTTCGTGTGCGCGGCTCTCCTCCTCGCCTTCGCCGCTTCCGCCGCCCCCGCCCGCCAACCCAACATCGTCCTGTTCCTCGTCGATGACATGGGCTGGATGGATTGCGGCGCTTACGGCAGCAAGTATTACGACACGCCGAACATGGACAAGCTCGCCACGCGCGGCATGTTGTTCACCGATTGTTATTCGGCCAACCCGCTCTGCTCGCCCACGCGCGCCGCCATCCTCACCGGCCAGTATCCCGCGCGCCACGGCATCACCACGGCCTCGGGACATCAACCGCCCCAGCCGCCGGGGTATGTGTTCCTGCCGGACAAGGCGCCGCCGAACCGCCCCGTCATCACGCCCGAGAGCAAGAATTATCTCGAACCCTCCCAATACACCATCGCCGAGGCGTTGCATGATGCCGGCTATCGCACCGCCCACCTCGGCAAATGGCATCTGGGCCTGACTGAACCGTACTGGCCGGACAAACAGGGCTTCGACGTCGCCTTCCACGGCAAGCCCGACCCCGGCCCGCCGAGTTATTTTTCGCCCTACGGCTTCCGCCAGTTCCAATCGTTCAAGGACGGCCCGCCCGGTGAATACATCATGGACCGCCTCGCCGCCGAGGCGGAGCAATTCATCGAGCAGAGCCAGGACAAGCCGTTTCTGTTGCACCTCTGGAGCTACGGCGTCCACGGCCCGTGGGGCCACAAGGAGGAATACACCAAGCGTTACGCGGGCAGGAAGGATCCGCGCGGCAAGCAGGGCAATCCCATCATGGCCTCGATGCTCAAGAGCGTGGATGAATGCCTCGGCCGCATCATCGCCAAGCTCGATGCCCTCAAGCTCACGGACAACACCATCATCATCTTCACCTCCGACAACGGCGGCAACGTCCACAGCAACATCGAAGGCGACCGCCGCACGCAGAAGAAAGCCGATGACCCGCGCCTGGCGGACTGGCGCAAGTGGGCCGGCAACCAGCCGCCCACCAACAACGACCCGTTGCGCGCCGGCAAAGGCACGCTCTACGAAGGCGGCGTGCGCATCCCGCTCATCGTCGTCTGGCCCGGCGTGGTGAAACCCGGCGCGCGCAATTCCACGCCCGTGTGCAGCATCGATTTTTATCCCACCATGCTCGCCCTGACCGGCGTGCCGAAGAAACCAGAACAAATCGTGGACGGCAAAAACCTGCTCCCGCTGCTCAAGCAGACCGGGCCGCTCGATCGCCCGGCGTTGTTCAATTATTTTCCGCATGGCAACGCGGGCAAGCCGCCGGGCGTCACCGTGCGCGCCGGCGATTGGAAATTGATCCGCTGGTATGAAACCAGCCCCCTCTATCCCGATGCGCGCGAGCTGTACAATCTGCGCGATGACCTGGGCGAATCGAAGAACCTGGCGAAGCAAATGCCCGACAAGGTGAAGGAACTCGACGCGTTGATCGACCAGTTCCTGAAGGACACCAAGGCGCTCGCGCCCAAGCCGAATCCGGATTATCAGCCCGGCGCCGCGCGGCCCACCGCGGCCGCGCCCGCCGCCACCGGCGACGCGTTGCTCGGCTGGGTGCCCAAGTCGGCGAAGACCAGCGCCGTGGAGGGCGCGTTGCGCGTGGAGGCCGACGGCCGCGCGCCGTTCATCGCCACCGTGCAGTTGAAGGGGCTCAAGCACGAAGGCCCTGTGACATTGCAATATCGCTTGCGCACCGCGCAAGGCGGCGCCGGCAAGGTGCAATGGCGCACCGCCGCGCAGGAGCAATTCCCGGCGGAAGGCCAGGTGGTGGAATTCAATCTCGCCGGCGGCAACGCGTGGCAGGAGGGCGCCATCGAATTGCCCGTCGCCGGACAGGTGGCGCACATTCGGTTTTATCCGCCCGTCCAGCGCCAGCCGGTGGATGTCGACTGGCTCCGCCTCGCGCCGTCCGGCAAATCAGGCGCGAAACCGTTGGCCTGGGATTTCGCCGGCGCCGTGAAATGATCATGAATGCACACAACCTATCGATGCGTGTAAATGCGGCGAGCCGATTGACGGCGCGCAATCACTTTGTGGCGCGCGGCGTTCACGCCGCTTCAACGCCGCAACCAAACGACGCGATGAAAGCACTTTCAAACCTCGCCGGGCAGAACACGTCGAAGCGGGCTGAAGCCGCGCTCCCATTGCATCTTCCCATGAACCATCAACACGGCAAACCCGGACGCATCGCCATTCACCCAACGCGGCAACAACTTCTCCCTCTCCCCAAGGGAGAGGGCCGGGGTGAGGGGGAAGGAAACGCTATCCAACCCGCGACCATCGGGTTCATGGGCCATGAGCAGGTCCGAAAGGAACAAGGGGCTTTGCTAAATCGTTGCGGTTTCGCCATCGCGTTCTTCGCCGCCGCTTCCTTCGCGGTCGCCGACGACTGGCCCCAGTGGCTCGGCCCGCAGCGCGACAGCATCTGGCGCGAGACGGGCATCATCGAGAAATTTCCCCCAGGCGGATTGAAACCGGTCTGGCGCACGCCCATCGGCGCGGGTTACAGCGGCCCGGCGGTGGCGAATGGCCGCGTCTATGTGATGGACCGTTTCGTGAACACGAACGCATCCGCCCGCGCCAGTTCCAACCAGCGCGGCGCCATTCCCGGCAACGAACGCGTCGTCTGCCTCGATGAAGCCACCGGAAAGATTCTTTGGACGCACGAATACGATTGCCCCTACGACGTCGCCTATTCCGCCGGCCCGCGCGTCACGCCCGTCGTGCATGACGGCAAGGTTTATACGCTGGGCACCGAAGGAAATGTCTTCTGCCTCGATGCCGTCAAAGGCACCGTCCTCTGGGCGCACGCTTACAAGCCGGAATACAACGTCACCACGCCCACGTGGGGCTTTTCAGCCAACCCGTTGATCGATGGCCACAAGCTCATCTGCATCGCGCGCGGCCAGGGCTCCACCGTCGTCGCCTATCACAAGGACACCGGCAAGGAACTCTGGCGCGCCTTGAGCGCGCGAGAGCCGGGTTATTGTCCACCGGTCATTTTCGAAGCCGGCGGCAAGCGCCAGTTGATCATCTGGCATCCCGAGGCGATCAACTCGCTCAACCCTGAAACCGGCGAACTCTATTGGTCCGAACCATTCATGGTGCGCAGCGGCCTGACGGTCCCCACGCCGCGCAAATCCGGCGACATGCTGTTCGTCACCGCCTTCTATAACGGCCCGTTGATGCTGCGCCTCGCCCAGGACAAACCCGCCGCCGAAGTCGTCTGGCGCGGCAACAGCAACAGCGAAAAGAACACCGACGGCCTGCATTCCATCATCGCCACGCCGTTCATCGAGGACGGCTACATCTACGGCGTGTGCAGCTACGGCCAGTTCCGCTGCCTCAAGACGGACACCGGCGAGCGCGTCTGGGAATCGTTTGAGCCGGTCATTGGGCGCAGCGAGCGCTGGGCCACGACCTTCATCATCAAGAACGGCAACCGCTTTTTCCTCCTCAACGAACAGGGCGACCTCATCATCGCGAAGCTCAGCCCGAAAGGGTACGAGGAAATCAGCCGCACGAAGATTCTGGAACCGACCAACACCGACCCGCGCCGCGCCGTCGTCTGGTCGCACCCCGCTTTCGCCAACCAACGCATCTACGCGCGTAACGACAAGGAGCTGGTCTGCTGCGACCTCGCGAAACGCGTGTCTTCAAAATAGCGACGATGCTGCGACGTCCTAATACCTCCACAGTGTGTAACAAAAGGCGTAATAGAAGATACTGAACAATACCAAGCCAATAGCCGCGTAAAATCTGCTGGACCAGGTGCCTTTCAAGATCGCTGACACGGCAAACAAAAGCCCAAGAGGCGACAAGGTAAAAGTCATTGTCAACGATATAACACCGAAAAAAAGGGTGATGAATGGCACACTTAGACAAACCAGAGATGCCAATCCGGCCCTTGCGTAGTATTTGTCGCGAAATGCCATAACCCCGCGACCAATAGATATTAATCAACGCCTTTGATCAAGATGATTGCGGATGACTTGCGCCAGCCGCTTCGGCGTGAAGGGCTTTTGCAGGAAGTTCACCCCTTCCTGCAAATTCAGGTCTTTCGCCGCAATCTCCGGGCTGTAGCCGCTGGTGTAAATCACCTTCAACTCGGGCCGGTTCTTCAGCAATTGCGTCGCCAATTGTTTGCCGCTCATCCCCTGCGGCATCACCATGTCCGTGAACAACAGGTCCACCGACGGCCCATGCGTCCGCCACAAGGCCAGCGCCTCGATGCCCGACGCCGCCGTCAGCACCTTGTAGCCGTGAACCTGCAGGAACGTCGCCACCATGTCGCGCACGACCGTCTCGTCCTCCACCACCAGAATCGTTTCGTGCCCGCCCGGGATGGCGTCCTCATCCACCACCTTCTCCTCGGCCGCGGCGGCTTCCGGCGCTGCCGGCAGATAAATGCGGAAGGTCGTCCCCGCACCCAGCGTGCTCTCCACCTCCACCCAGCCGTTGTGCTGCTTGACGATGCCATGCACCGTCGCCAGCCCCAGCCCGGTCCCCTTGCCCACGTCCTTCGTCGTGAAGAACGGCTCGAAAATCCGGGCCAGATTTTCCGGCGCAATCCCGCTGCCCGTGTCCGACACACTGATGACGACGAAGCACCCCGGCCGCGCCTCCGCGTTGAGCGCCGCGTATTCTTCGCTCAATTCAATTGTGGACGTGCGCACAATCAGCTTTCCGCCGTTGGGCATGGCATCGCGCGCGTTGACCGCCAGGTTCATGATGACCTGTTCCATCATGCCCGCGTCCGCGTGGATCGATGGCAGGCGCGAACCGTGATTGAGCTGCAACGCGATGTCTTCGCCCAGCAACCGGCCCAACATCCGCGTCATGTTGCTGATCAACTCCGTCACGTCCTGCCGGCGCGGCTGCATCAATTGCCGGCGGCTGAACAGCAGCAACTGCCGCGTCAGGCTCACCGCGCGCTCCGTCGCCGCCGAAATCTGCTTCAACGGCTCGGCGAGCTTCACGTCCTTGCCGTAGCGCGTCAGCAGCAGCGAGACGTAACCCTGGTGGATCGTCAGCAGGTTGTTGAAATCATGCGCGATGCCCGCCGCCAGTTGCCCCACCGAATCCATCTTCTGCATCTGCCGCAACTGGTCCTCCAGTTGCCGCCGTTGCGTGACGTCGTTCAACGTGCCCGACGTGCCGCTCACCCTGCCCGTCTCATCCTTGATGACCGACGCATTCAACTCAATCCAGCGGAAGCCGCCGCCCTTGTTGCGATAGCGCGATTCAAACCGGCAGAACGGCTGCCGGCCCTCCAGCAACGGCTGAAACTCCATCACGCTGCGCTCGCGATCTTCCGGCGTCACGTAGTCGAGCATCGGCGTGCCCAATGTCTCGTTCGTGTCGAATCCGGTCGTCTGCGTCCACGCCGCGTTCAAAAACGTCAATCTCCCCTGCCCGTCCGTCTGGAAAATCACTTCGCGCACCTGGTTGACCACGGAACGATATTGTTCCTCGCTGCGCCGCAAGGCTTCCTCCGCTTCCTTGCGTTCCGTGATGTCCTGCACCACGCCCACCAAACGGAACGAACTGCCGTCCTCGCCCGTTTCCACATCCGCCTGTTCGTGCACCCAGCGCACCTTGCCGTCCGGCCACACAATCCGATGCTCGATGTTATACGGCCCCTTGCCCGTCAGCGCCGCGTCACTCGCGGCTTTCACCCTGGGCAAATCCTCCGGATGCACCCGCGCATAAAACGTGTCCAGTTTGCCGTCGAACTCGTCCACGCCGAAAATGCGCCGCGTCTCGCGCGACCAGATGACCGTGCGCTCCGAACCGGGATAGGAAATCCAACTGCCCACGTGCCCCACTTCCTGCGCCTTCTCCAGAAACCGCCGGCTCTGCTTCAACGCCTCTTCGGCGCGCCGCCGCTCGGTGATGTCTGTCATGGCGCTTGTCGCCGCCACCACGCCGCCCTCGCGGTCGCGAAACGGCGCCGCATTCACATGCACCCAGATTTTTCCGCCGTCCTTGCGCCGGATCTGGATCGAATACGACTCCGCGTGCCCCTGTTCGCGCTGCTCCATGCGCTTCACCGCCTGCGGCCAGTCCGCGGCTTCGAGCAACAGCTCATGTGCCTTTTGCCCGACCAGTTCGCCCTCCGCATAACCCGTCAACTGCGCCAAGCGCCGGTTCGCATACAGGATGATGCCCTCCAGGTCCGTCATGATGAGACCTTCCGACAGGTTCTCCACCACGTTGCGGAAACGCTCCTCGCTCGCGCGCAAATTCTGTTCGACCTGCCGCACCGCCTCCCGGTCGTCGGCCCGCGCCGCCGCATACAGCCACCCGTCCTCGCGCGCCGCCGCGCAATTCCAGCTCACCCACAACGGCGAGCCATCCCGCCGTATCAGCCGGTTCCGGAACCCCGCGCAATCATGTCCCTCCGCCAGCCGCGCCAGGGTCGCGCGCGTCGCTTCGCGGTCTTCCGCATGGACGAATTCCAGCAACGAACGCCCGGTCAATTCCTCGCGATGAAAGTCCAGCGCCTGCTCCCACGCCGCGTTGACGCGATGCATTCGCCCGTCGGTTCCCAGCACGCAAAGCAGGTCGATTGCCTGTTCGAAAAATCCTTCGAGGCAATTGCTTTCTCCCGGTTCATCCACCGTGGTCTTCAAACCCGCTTCCTGGTTGGAGCGCCAATCGTTGGTCATTCGCAATTCTATACAGCAACTCCGCTGCCAGAATCTCCGATTGGCGCGCTCTTGCGTCAAAAAAATAAAAGACGCGGGAGGCCACCCCCCGCGTCTTCTTGCTCAAACCTGCTTCTGTTACCGCTTGAAATTCAACGACATCGGCTGCGGCAGCTCGTTGGCGCACGGCTGGTTGATCGGCGCTTCCGGCGTCCGGTCATTCGGCTGCACCACTTTGTTCGCCAACATCCACGCCTCCACCTCTTCCCCGCTGATGTCCGCGAGCATCTGCCCGTTGATTTCCACACACGGACTGAGCATCTGCCCGCTCTTCTCAATCATCTCCTGGCGTTGCGCCGGGTCGTTGATGATGTCGCGGTCTTCGAACGGCAAATCGTATTTCTTGAGCACGGCGCGCACCCCGTTGCTCCACCCGCACCACGGTTTCAAATAAGCAATGATCTTCGGCTTTTCCATATTCTCAAATTCAATGAATCGTTTGTCTTAACAATGCCAAAAAAACCCGCCTTGGCAACTCTTTCCGTCAACCCCTTACTGCAAATAGATTTACACAACTCCAATCCCGATGGCATCACCCGTTCAGAACGCGGGAACCGTACCACCCTCTCCTTGGGGAGAGGGCCGGGGTGAGGGGGACCGACGCATCGCCTGCCCGTGCCGCACAGAATGGGGATGCTTCGATGTCGCAAACCTGTTCATTGGCCACCACGCCGTCTCGCTCACGCCTATGTAACTCCCCCTTCGACATCACGCTTGCAACTTGCTTAACTCCGCCCATGCGCGTGCTTATCATCCCGGACAAATTCAAAGGCACCCTGACCGCGCACGAGGCCGCGCAAGCCATCGCCAAGGGCTGGCGACGCGCCCGCCGCTCCGACCGTCTCACGCTCCTGCCCATGAGCGACGGCGGCGACGGCTTCGGCGAGATCCTCACCGACCTGCTCCGCGCGCGCCCGCAGACCATCCGCACCGTCGATGCCGCCCATCGCCAGTGCGTCGCGCAATGGTCGTGGGCGCCGCGCTCGAAGACCGCCATCATTGAGTCCGCCAAGGTCATCGGCCTGGCCATGCTGCCCAAAGGCGAATTTCATCCCTTTGCGCTGGATACCTTCGGCCTGGGCAACGTGCTCAACGACGCCGCCGCGAAAGGCGCGAAGGCATGCCTCATCGGCATCGGCGGCAGCGCCACCAACGATGGCGGTTTCGGCATGGCCCGCGCCATGGGCTGGCTCTTCCTCCGGCGCAACGGCCAGCCCATCGAGCGCTGGACCGAACTATCCGAACTCGCCGAAATCCTGCGCCCCAAAGACTGGCACCCTTTCACGCGCGTGACGGTCGCCGTAGATGTGCAGAATCCGCTCCTTGGCGCGCACGGTTGCTCACGCATCTACGGCCCGCAAAAGGGTCTGCGCCCCGCCGATTTCCCCGCTGCCGAACGCGCCCTTCGCCGCCTCGCCAAAGTCACCGCGCAAACCCTCGGTCACGACTTCGCCAAGACGCCCGGCGCCGGCGCAGCGGGCGGACTCGGCTTCGGCCTCATGGCGTTCCTGTGCGCGCGACCACAATCGGGCTACGACCTCTTCGCGCGTCATGCCGACCTCGTCCGGCGCCTCCGCTCGGCCGACCTCGTCATCACCGGCGAAGGCTCCATCGACAAATCGACCCTCATGGGCAAGGGCGTCGGCGAAATCGCCCGCGCCTGCCAGCGCGCCAAGGTTCCCTGCCTCGGCCTCTCCGGCGTCCTCGCCGATGCCGAATTGCTCCGCCAACGCTTTCAGGACGTCCGTTCCCTCACCCAAATCACTTCCACCCAAAACGCCCTCGCCGCTCCCGCGAAGTGGCTCGAAAAACTCGCCGCCCATGCCGCCAAAAACTCCTTGCCGTAGCGTAGGCGTCCCGCCTGCGAGTGCGCCGAGCGTCCCGCTCGGTGAAATTCCGCATGACATGAAGCGTTTTGATTCTCCCGAGACTGCGCGAGCAATCTCCCTC